>NZ_JBEZFJ010000002.1:94701-612494 GCF_040649335.1 Micromonospora sp. NPDC048986 | reverse complement strand
GTTTCGTGGAGGACGTCCGGGTCGGGATGGCCGAACGCGAGCAGGAGATCCACCACGCGTTCGCCCAGGGCGAGGCGTTCGACGACAAGTTCGCCCCGGGCACGCCCCACGCCCCGCTTCGCGAACAATTCAGCAGAGGGAGCAACTGTGGTCTATCTCGCAATCGGAGTTCAGTGCCTCCTCGGAACGATCTTCGTCGTGTCGTCGTGGACGAAACTGGTCGGTCGGCATTCGTTCCGCGAATTCGTCACGTCGGTGGGCGATCTCGGCCTGTTGCCAAGCCGCTGGGTTCGACCGATGGCGTGGCTGGTCGTCGCTGGCGAGCTTGGAGTCTGTGGCCTGCTCCTGGTGCGCGCGGTTGAGTCGGCATACGCCCTCGCGGTGTTCTTGTTGGTCGCGTTCGCGATCGTGGTTGCGCTGACCCGGCGTCGCGGCGTCTCCGCGACCTGTCGCTGTTTTGGCGCTTCCGCAGTCCCGTTCGGGCGTCGCCACATCGTCCGCAACGGGGCCCTCGCGGCGGCGGCGCTGGTCGCGGCATTCGGTACGCAGACCGCCGCCCGCGGCAGCACCGGCGGAACGGCGGTCGCGATGCTCGCGGGCCTCCTCGCCGGAGTGGTCGTCGTGACCCTCGACGACATTCTCGACCTGCTCCGGCCGTCGCCGGTACGCCCTTGGCGTTCCGCCGGCACGGGGAGCAGGGCCCAAGGCTGATTCAGCACCCGGGCGCACACACCGCCCCGGCTCATCAAGGGAGTGGTCCATGTCAGTCCTCACTGCGGTCGTCGTCCTGCTCGCGGCGGTCTGCGCGTTGCAGTTGCTCCTCACCATCGGGGTGATCAGACGGCTTCGCGAGCACACGGCCGCGCTGGCTGGCCTCTCACAGTCACCCGCGTCCCTCGGTGTCGGCGACGAGGTGGGCGAGTTCAGTGCGGTCACTGTCGACGGCGAGCCGGTGGAGCGGGACTCGATCACCGGCGACACCCTCGTCGCCTTCTTCACGCCCGGCTGCGGGCCTTGTGAGAAGCGCCTTCCGGAGTTCGTCTCGTACGCCGGCAGTTCGTTGGGCAGGCGTGATCGGGCGATTGCGGTCGTCGTCGCCGCGGAGCTGAGCGACGCCGACGCCTACGTCGAGGCCCTGCGACCGGTCGCCCGGGTGTTCGTGCAGGACTCTGACGGGGCGTTGTGCAGGGCGTTCCAGGTGACCGCGTTTCCGACGGTCGTGATGGTGGCACCTGAGCGGGACGGGCGGGTCATGATCACCGCCGACCGGATCCGGCTCGACCAGCCCGCGTCCGTACCGGCATGAATCCACTGTCGTCCCGGGGTGCGGGCCTCAAGAGGCGGGGTACCCGCGGCGGGCCGGTCGGAGTGCGGAACCTCTTGGCCGCGTGCGCGCTCCCGGCATCGGCCGCACCCGTTACCTTCGCCGGATACGTCGGGATGACGCTCATCGCCGGAGCGGTGCCCGTGGTGTTGGCCTGGCTGGCGAAGCTGGTGCTCGACGGTGTGGTCCAGGGCAGCACCCAAGGCCGACTGGTCGCGCTCGCTGCGGGCCTGGCCGCTGCGGGAGTGGTCTCGGCGGTGCTGCCGCAACTGGGCCAGTACCTTCGCGCCGAACTCGACCGCGCCGCCGGGCTCGCCGCCCAGAGGCGGCTGTTCGAGGCGGTGGGTCGCTTCGTCGGGCTCGGACCGTTCGAGAATCCGGTGTTCCTGGATCGTCTTCGGCTGGCCCAACAGTCAGCCGCGATGATGCCGACCCAGGCCGTCGACGGGGTTCTCGGCGCCGGACGGTCCGCCGTCACCATCACCGGCTTCCTCGGCACCATGTTTCTGATCAGCCCGTTGATGACGGGGCTGGTGCTGGTGGCCGGAGCGCCGACGCTGCTTGGTGAGCTGGCGCTCGCGCGAAGGCGGGCGCGGATGCACTGGGAGATCGGACCGGTCGAACGACGGGAGATGTTCTACAGCGGGATGCTCTCCAGCCTGGAGGCGGCCAAGGAGATCCGCCTCTTCGATACGGGGACATTCCTGCTTCGACGCATGCTCGCCGACCGCCGTACCGGCAACGCCGTCAAGCGGTCGATGGACCGGCGCGAACTGGTCACTCAGGCCGGGTTGGGTCTGCTGGCCGCCGTCGTGTCCGGTGGTGGCCTGCTGTGGGCCGTTGACGCTGCCCGGCAGGGCCGCCTGTCGGTCGGGGACATCACCGTCTTCGTCGCCGCGGTGGCGGGCGTGCAGGGGGCGCTCGGCACCCTCGCGGCCGAGGTCTCCCGTACCCATCACGCGGCACTGATGTTCGACCACTACCTCGCGGTCACCACGGCGGGGCCCGACCTGCCGGTGGCCGTTGGCCCGCCCGCGCTCCCCGCGCTCACGTACGGCATCGACCTGCGCGACGTGTGGTTCCGCTACTCCGACGACCATCCGTGGGTGCTGCGTGGGCTCACGCTGCGCATACCGGCCGGGTGTTCCCTCGCACTGGTGGGCCTCAACGGCGCGGGAAAGTCGACACTGGTCAAGCTCCTCTGCCGGTTCTACGACCCGACGCGAGGCAGCGTCCGTTGGGACGGCCGAGACATCCGCGAACTGGACCCGGGGGAGCTGCGGCGGCGGGTGAGCGCGGTCTTCCAGGACTACATGGAGTACGACCTGACCGCCGGCGAGAACATCGCGCTCGGCGACCTGGCGGCCCTCGATGACCCGGCGAGAGTCGAGGCGGCGGCCCGCCGGGCCGGGATACACGAGCGGCTGGATCGGTTGCCGCGGGGGTACGACACGCTGCTGTCACGGATCTTCTTCATGGAGTCCGAGAAGAGCGATCCGGATACCGGCGTGGTGTTGTCCGGTGGGCAGTGGCAACGGTTGGCCCTGGCCCGGGCCTTCCTCCGTGGTGATCGGGACCTGCTGATCCTCGACGAACCGTCGGCCGGGCTGGACCCGGAGGCCGAACATCACATCCACAGCTCGTTGCGCCGTCAGCGGGCCGGGCGGACGAGCGTGCTGATCTCGCACCGGCTCGGGGCGGTGCGAGACGCCGACGTCATCGCCGTGCTCGACGACGGCCGGGTCGTCGAGCAGGGAACTCATCAGGAACTCGTGGCTGCCGGCGGCGCGTACGCCCAGCTCTTCGCACTGCAGGCCGCCGGTTACCAGCCGGCGGAGAGGTCGTCGCTGTTGTCAGGGGCAGAGACCGCGGTTGGTGCCCCGAACGTCGGGAGGCTGTCGTGACCATCGTGTGGTGGATCGGCTCCCTGCTCGGGGCCCTGGCGGCGGTGGGTCTGGCAATCATCCACCTGGGACGAGGGTTGGTCCCGGTGACGATCCACGGTCACAGCATGTATCCCACCTACGCCTCGGGCGAACGCATCCTCGTCCGTCGCCTCGGCGGCGTCAGGGTGGGGCAGGTGGTTGTGGTGGAGCAACCGGACGCAGCCGGGGGATGGGCGCGGGGTCCGGTGATCGGAACGGCGCCGGCGCGGGCCGTGGCCCTGCGACGGTGGATGATCAAACGGGTGGCCGCCGTACCGGGCGATCCACTGCCGCCGACCCCGATACCCGTCGCCAGTGGCGTCGGTGGGGCCGTGCCGTCTGGGCATCTGGTTGTTTTCGGGGACAACCAGCGGGCCAGCTTCGACTCGCGGCACATCGGCCTGGTGCCGGTGGAACGTGTGCTCGGGGTGCCGCTAGTGGATCGCCCGGCCCGCCCGTCGAACGCTGTCCACCATGTCGGTCAGCGACCCACCTCACGGCATTGACGAGAAACGCGGACGGCGTGGGCAGCTCTGTGCCACACGAGTAGCGGCCATGGGCGTCTCCATCTCCCTGGCTCACTCCGCGTACCGCAGTGTTCGCCTGACCGACGACTCGGCTTGACGTCTCGGACAGATCCATCCACATCCATTAAGGCATGACGGGACATCACCCACACCACTGCCACCACGACCACGGATCCGACGACGACGTGCCGTACGGCCAGGTCGAGATCCCCGCAGGCCTCGGCCGACGGGCGCTCCTGGCCGGTGCCGGCGGAACGTTGATGCTGGCCGCGCTGCCGACCGCTGCCAGGGCTACCAACACGACGATGGCCGGCGCCCCGACCGCCGCGGTCGGCGCCGGCCGGTCATCCCTGATCACCCAGGGCACGACGCTGGTCCACGCCGACATGCACAACCACACGGTCATGTCGGACGGTGACGGCAGCGCCGAGACCGCGTTCGCCTCGATGCGTGAGGCCGGTCTGGACGTCGCCGCGTTGACCGATCACGCCACCCTCTTCGCCATCGACGGGCTCAGCTCGTCCGAGTGGCGGACCACCGGTGATCTCGCCAACGCGGCCAACGACCCGGGTCAGTTCACAGCGATCCGCGGGTTCGAGTGGTCACATCCGTTGCAAGGGCACATCAACGTCTGGAACACCTCCGACTTCGCCGACCTGTTGCGGGCCGGCAGCCCCGGCAGCCTGTACAACTGGCTCGCCGGCCGTCCCGGGGGTCTGGCGAGCTTCAACCACCCCGGTCGGGAGGCGGGCCGGTTCAACAACTTCTCCTTCAACGCCTCGGTCCGCGATCAGCTCGTGGGGCTGGAGATGTTCAACCGGACCGACGACTTCCTCTTCGAGGGCTGGTCGTCGGGTGTGACGTCACCGCTGGTGGCCTGCCTGAACGCCGGTTGGCGGCCGGCTCTGACCGGTGTCACCGACGAACACGGCACCAGTTGGGGTTTCCACGAGGGCAAGGGCCGCAGCGGCCTGTGGGTCGCCGAGAACACCCGAGCGGCGGTGTTCGAGGCGATGGCCGCCCGCCGTTCCTTCGCCACGCGGGTCTCGGGCCTACGGGTGGACGCCACCGCCAACGGCGTACGCATGGGTGGGGTGCTGAACGTGGCCTCCGGCGACGTACGGTTCCTGCTGGATCTGGACCGCGGCTCGGCCTGGGACGGCAAACCCCTGCGGATCCAGGTCCTCCGTCCCGGCACCTCGGCGCCGACCGTCGTCGACGTCATCGACACCGTCAACGGCCAGGTCAGCGACTTCACAGTGCCGCTCAACGTCACCGACGGCGACTGGGTGGTGCTCCGGATCTCCGACCCGTCAGTGCCCAACGGCACCCCCGGCCCGGCCGGCCACCCGTGTAACGACTTCGCGGTGGCCTACACCAGCCCCTGGTGGCTCCGGCCCTGACCGTCGAGGTGCCGGTCCCGGCGCCGCGGGCCAGCCGCAGGCTGCTGCGCCGGCCGCGCCGGGACCGGCTTCAGTCTGTCCACGACCGGCGACGACACGGTCGGTATTCTGCACCCTGTCACCCGACAATCGTCCCCTGCGTGATCGTTCTCGGTGACCTGAGCGCCCAGGGATGCGGCCATGGAGAGGACCCGGCGATGAGCCTGTCGTTCCCGTTGCACCAGAATCCGAGCCCGGCGAGCGCGCAGCGGCGAGCCGAGATCATGGCGAATCCGGGGTTCGGCAGGTACTTCACCGACCACATGGCACGGGCGGTGTGGAGGCCGGACGGCGGCTGGCAGGACTCCGAGATCATCCCCTTCGGTCCGATCCTCATGCACCCGGCGGCGGCCGTCCTGCACTACGCCCAGGAGATCTTCGAGGGGATGAAGGCGTACCGGCACCGCGACGGCTCGATCTGGTCGTTCCGACCGCAAGCCAACGGCGAGCGCTTCGCCCGGTCCGCCCGGCGGCTGGCACTGCCCGAACTGCCGGTGCCGGACTTCATGGCCTCGGTCGAAGGGCTGGTCCGCGCCGATCAGCTGTGGGTGCCGGACGAGGACGAATACAGCGTCTACCTGCGGCCGTTCATGTTCGCGTCCGAGCCGTTCCTGGGGGTCCGCCCGGCGCAGGAGATCACCTACATGGTGATCGCCTGCCCGGTCGGCGCGTACTTCTCCGGTGGCGTCAAGCCGGTCTCCATCTGGCTCTCCACCGAGTACACCCGGGCGGCCCGGGGCGGCACTGGCGAGGCGAAGTGCGGCGGCAACTACGCCTCCAGCCTGGCGCCGATGGTCGAGGCCGCCGAGCACGGATGTGAGCAGGTCTGTTTCCTGGACGCCGCCGAGGGCCGCTACGTGGAGGAGCTCGGTGGCATGAACCTCTACTTCATCACGGCCGACGGCCGGATCATCACCCCGGAACTCGGCACGATCCTCGAGGGCGTCACCCGGGGCTCGATCCTCGTCCTCGCCAAGGGTCTGGGCTTGGAGGTCGAGGAGCGCCCGGTGGAGATCCGGGAATGGCAGGAGGGTGTGGCCTCCGGCGCGATCACCGAGGTGTTCGCCTGTGGCACCGGCGCCGTCGTCACTCCGGTCGGGCGCCTGGTCTGGGAGGGCGGCGAGGTGACGGCCGCGAAGGCCGGCGCGGAGGACTCGGTGACCATGCGGCTGCGCCGCCACCTGCTCGACATCCAGTACGGCCGGGCCGCCGACCCGTACGGCTGGATGACCCGCCTCGTGTGACGAGGACCGTCGAAGACCTCCCCACGGGCGCCCGGATGACGCTGCCGTCCACATGGCAGCCGGGGCCGAGCGGCGACGTCACGACGTGCGGTAATGGCCGGTGAGCCGACCGAGCTTCATGGCCAGGTGCAGGCACAGCCGTTCGTTGCCGTCCTTGAGGTCGGTCCCGGCGAGCTGCTCCACCCGTTGCAACCGGTAGTAGAGGGTCGTCCGGTGCAGTCGGAGCTTCTCGGCGGTGGCGTGCGCGTTGCCCGCCAGGTCGAGGTAGGCCTCCAGGGTCTCCAGCAACACCTGGTGGGCGTCGTCGCGCAGCAGCCGCTCCAGCCCGGGATGGACGCCAGCGACGTCGAGGTGCTGGCTGTCCAGTTGGGACAGCACCCGGTAGATGCCCAGGCCGGCCCAGGAGACCACCCCGCCCAGCGCGGGCAGTTGCGTACCGACCCGGGCGGCGTGTGCGGCCTCCTGATAGGACTCCACCGCGCTGGCCAGCCCGGCGCGCGGCTGACCGATCCCGGTGACCGTCCGCTCCACCGAGGCCAGGCCCCGGGTCGCGGTGCGCAACGCGTCGCTGAGGTGCCCCGCGGAGGCCTCCGGTGAGGGGCGGCCGGCGATCCGGTCGCCGCAGACCAGCAGCACCCCGTGGTCGTGCCAGACCAGGTGCAGCGTCTCCCGCACCCCGATCCACCGGCGGGTGGTGACCAGGGCCTGTTCCAGGGCGATCCGGGCCACCTCGTCGGGCTGGCGTCCGGCGGCCGGCACGAGCTGGGCGACGAGCGCGACTGTCAGCCCGTCGGCGACCACCACGCCCTCCTCCAGCAGCGCCCGCGCCGCGTGCTCGCGCGCCTGTCGGCTCTCCACCAGCAGGGTGCGGGTGGCCTCGGTCTCCCGCTGCGCGGCGAGCTCACCGAGCAGGTTCTCCCGGTACAGGGCCAGCGACAGGTCGGTGAAAGGGCCGGTCGCGGTGGCGATGTCGGCGTCGGTCATCGAACCGTCGGCATCGATGAACCAGACGAACCCGAGCAGCAGGTCGTCGTGTCGGATCGGCACGCAGACCCTCGCCAGCAGGTCCAGCTCGGCGCACGCGGGGGTGCGGACCGGCGCGTGCGCCGTGAGCACCCCCATGCCCCGGAACCAGGCGATCACCTCCGGCGTCGTCTGCCGGCGCAGGATCGACGTCCGGCGGACGTCGTCCATCGGGCCGTCGTGCTCGCTGTAGGCGACCACCCGCTGTCGCCGGTCCTCGATGAGGGCGGGTCGTCCCACCCGGGCGGCGACGGCGTCGACGATTCGCTGGAGCTCACCGTGCATGTAACTCCCCAGGTTGCGCTGCGTGACAGGGATCGCGCGACCGCCAGTCCTTACCCTCCGGTGCGGGTGGGTCATCGCGCAAGGTCCACTGTCGAAGTCACGACAAAAAGACGGGCGGCGTCGCGACGGTTCCGGCATCTGTCCGAAGACCGGGGACGACAGACGTTCCTAGGGTTCCGGTACGGATCGCACCAGCGCCGCCGCGCACGGTGCGGGTGGGATGACGGGCGGCGCCGGTGGGGAGGGGATTGCCGAGTGGGATCTGGTAGGCCCTGGCAGGGCGTGCTGGTCGCCATCACCACGCCGTTTCGCGCTGACCTGTCGGTCGACTTCGACAAGCTTCAGGAACACGTCCGTTGGCTCGCCGCCGAGGGGTGCCACGGGGTCGCGCCGTGCACGTCGATGGGGGAGTACCGGGCCCTCTCCGACGACGAGCGGGCCGCCGTGGTGAGCGCTACGGTGCAGGCCGCACCACCCGGCTGCGTGGTGGTGCCGGGCGTCGGTGGCTACGGCAGCAGGCAGGCCCGTCGCTGGGCGGAGCAGGCCGCCGCGGTCGGCGCCCACGGCGTGCTCGCGCTGCCACCCGACGCACCCGCGGCTCGCGCCGCCGACGTGGTCGCCCACTACCGGGAGGTGGCGGCGGTCGGCCTGCCGGTGGTCGCCCACAACGACCCGTACGACACCGGGTTGGACCTCACGCCGGACCTGCTGGCAACCGTCGCCGAGATCGACGGGATCGTCGCGGTGAAGGAGGTCACCGGCGACGTACGCAGGTTGCATCGCCTGCGGGACCTCTGCCCGCACATCGACGTGCTGGTCGGCGCCGACGACGTGGTGCTCGAACTGGTGCTGTGTGGTGCCACCGGATGGGTCGCCACCCTGCCCAACGCGCTGCCCCGCCAGGCCGCGCGCCTGTACGAGCTGTGCGTCGCCCGCGACCTGGGCCGGGCGCTGCCGCTCTACGCCGAGCTGCACCCGATCCTCGGTTGGGCCTCTCGACCGGAAGCCGTGCAGGCCGTCAAGCTCGCCATGGAGTGCGCCGGACGGTTCGGTGGGCGGTGCCGCCCACCGCGCGGACCGCTGTCCGGGTCTGCCGTCGACCGGGTGCGCCGTGACGTGCTGCGGGCCCTCGCGACAGCGGCCGATCCGACTTTCGGGGCCGGCAGTGACTGATCTGCGGGTGGGCGTCGGTCATTCAGGTGTCGGAAGTCGCAGGCCCACCTGCCGACATCTGCACAGTGACCGGCACCGGCCCGTACTCCTAGATTCGCTGCGCGGCCTGCTGACAGATGTTCCACGGCACCCCCACCGGGACGCCAGCGCCGCGTTCCCTCCGACGAGAGGTGGTTCCGTGCACCGTGCTACCCCCCACCGCACCCGGCTGAGGCGGGCCGTGCTGGCCGCAGCCGTGGTGACCACGCTCGTGGCGACCGGTGCGGCGCAGGCCGCCGCGGCCCCGGCCAACCCGGCCGGCGGCACCGCGCCGTTCCAGGTCCTCGACCCGCAGGTCTGGCAGAACCCGGACACGATGACCTGGAATGACTACAAGGCCGTGCCCGGCAAGAACTGGGCCGACCCGAGCGTGTCCGGCTCGGTCCGCAACTTCAAGATCGCCCTGGTGGCGCTCGACTATCCGGACGAGACGTTCGCGGTCTCCCAGCGGGCCCGCTCGACGGTCTTCGGCAACCCGCAGTCCGTCGCGACGAACATTCCCCGGGCGGACGTGCCGAAGTTCTACCAGGACTTCCTGAACACTCCGAACACCCTCAACAAGGGCCACACGCTGCATGAGTACTGGATGCAGGACTCCAACGGCCGCTACGGCGTCGACCTCACCGGGTTCGGGCCGTACCAGATGCCGGCCAAGTCCTACCAGTACGGGCTGGACAACGGTTTCAACCCGGGCGCCTGCCCGAGCGGGGACGTGTGCGGCAAGAACATCCGCACCGACGGGCTGGGCGCCTGGCGGGCCGCCGTTGGCGAGGAGGTCGCCAACCAGTACGAGCTGGTGTTCATCCTCAGCGCCGGCCAGGACGAGTCGTCGACCTGGCAGGAGTTCGGGCAGATGATCTTCCAGAACAAGGAGGACGTGCCGGACGCCTGGGGCCCGCCGGACCCCAACCTGCCGAACTGGGCGAAGACCCGCTACGTGGACTGGACCTCGTGGAAGGCGGCGGCGACCCTGTGGCCGAACGCCGGCGGCGGTTCCTCGACGCAGGGGGAGAGCTCCGGCATGGGCGTCTACGCCCACGAGCTGACCCACCTGCTGGGCATCGGCGACAACTACAACAACCCGTACGGCGAGCCGCTGCGCAGGGCGTACACCGGGATCTGGAGCATGATGTCGCGCGGGTCGTTCAACGGCCCGGGCGGTCCGCACACCCGCTGGCAGATCCCGCCGACCAACGGCGGCTCGATGGGCTCGCTGCACACAGTGCGGGACAAGCTCAAGATCGGCCTGCTCGGTGAGGAGCACGTGCTGCGGCTGTCGCGGGAGTCGCTGGCTTCCTCGGGCCTGGTGGTCGCGCAGGTCACGGCCCGGGCGGTCGACGCCGGCCCGAAGGGTCTGAGCGGCGTGAACATCGCGCTGAACAAGGACCTGTCGCCGACCTGTGGGGTCACCACCGACCCGTTGTGCGACGGTGGCAACTTCAACAACTACACGGTCGAGGTCGTCGACCGGATGGGCGCGGACTCCTTCACCCCGGACAGCGGCGTGCTGGTGAGCAAGACGAAGAACGCCGACAGCGCGCCGTTCCAGTGGGTGGTGGACGCCAACCCGCAGGACATCGACATGATCGACTTCTACCGGCCCGACGGCACCCCGCAGAAGATCACCATGGGCGACTACCGGCAGCTCTCCGACGCGCTGTTCCACGCCGGCGCGGACACCGGCAGCCAGTACGAGTACGTCGACGAGGCCAACCGACTGCACTTCTACATCATCGACCTCAAGCGGGACTCGTCCGGCTCGCTCTCCTACACCGTCGCGGTGCGTTCGCTGGACGGCACCGGTGGGCCGAGCAGCCACGGCGTGCTGCTGGGCAAGGGTGAGGTGAGCAGCGGCGGCAAGCCGACCAACCGCGGCGTGACCTGCTCGTTCGAGCTGACCAACACCGGTACCTACTCGGCCGGCGGGCAGCAGCACCCGGAGAACGTCAGCGCGTACCTGAAGTCGGACGTCTACCGCCTGTCGGCGGAGGTGGCCGGCAAGGGCTGGCGGACCTGGCTGCCCAACCAGCTCGCCACCGCGCAGTTCGGCAAGGCCACCACCGTCACGGTGTCGGTGGGTGCCACCGCCGCCGCCGCGAACACCGGTTTCGTGAAGCTCACCGCGACCTCGGAGAGCGACCCGACGAAGACGGTGACCAAGCAGTGCCGGGTCGAGAAGTCCTGACCGACGCCCGAGGTTGACCCCGTGCCTGCCGGGTCCGCGGCCCCACGCCGCCACGGACCCGGCAGGCGGACGGAAGGAGGATGACGTGCGGCGAAGCATCACGACTCTGCTGCCCCTGCTGTTGGCCGGCGCGAGTGGCTGCGGCACCGTCGGCGCCGCCCAGGAGGCTGTCGATCCGACGACCGTCCGGGTCCTGGTTCGCGACATCAACATCCGGGCCGCTGGCGTGGACTGCGCCGGCACCGGTCCGTACCAGCACTTTCACAACCGGGCGCCGTTCCGTGTGCTCGACCCGGACGGAGCGGCGCTGGCCAGCGGGCAGCTGCCGGCGGGGACCGCGGTGGCCGCGTTCGCCGAGGACCTGGGGGTCGAACGCCTGCCCACCTACTGCGAGTTCGCCGTCGGCGTGCGCGTGCCGCAGCGAACCTCCTACCGGTTGGAGGTGGACGGCCGGCCGGCGCTCGACCTGACGCCGGACAACAGTGAGGGCCCGGCGCTGGTGGCGGTGGTCCCGTCATGAGGCGGGCACTTCTGCCGCTGTTGCTGGCGGCGGCGCTGCTGGGCGGGTGCAGCACGCCAGAGCCCGCTCCCGCGCCGACGCCCGCCGGAGGGGCGGCGGCGCTGCCCGGGCCGGTCCCCGCCGACCTGGCGTTGCGCCCGGCGCCCGGCACCGCCCCGGCCGCCCCGGCGTTCACCGGCGCGCTGACCGACGGCACACCGTTCGTCGCCGCCGAGCTGTGGGCGCAGCGTCCCGTCGTGCTCACCTTCTTCAACTCCTGGTGCACCACCTGCGCCAGCAACCAGGCCGCCCTCAGTGAGCTGGCCCGCAGCTACCGGGACCGGGTGGTCTTCGTCGGCGTGGCCGGCGCGGACCAGGCCGACGAGGTCCAGGACTACCTCCGCGAGCACCGGGTGGAGTACCCGGTCGTCCTGGACGACCAGCAGACGATCTGGCGTTCGTACGCCGTGCGGGAACCGCCGACCGTCGTGCTGGTGGCCAAGGGTGGCGCCCTGCTCCGGGGCTGGCCGGGCGGCCTGGACGCCCCGACGCTCGACCGGCGGCTGCGGGAGCTGGTGCTGGCCGGCCAGTCGTAGTTCCGTCACCCAGACACCTCGGTGCGACGCCGACCCGGCACCGGTCGGCGTCGCACCGAGGTCTTCCCCCGCCCGGCGCGCGCCTGCCCGCCGGGCGAGGGACGCAGCCCGTCGAACCAGACCCGGCGAAGTTCCTACACGTGCAGGTGGTGGCGCAGACGACCGGCTCGTAGCGTACGCAGCCTCGGACACATCAAGGAGACTGCATGCCTACAGTGGGAACGCGCTGGCGCACAGGCGTGGCCGTACTGTCCGCGACTGTGCTCGCCGCCCTCGGCGCGGCGCCGCAGGCGCTGGCGGCGGACGGCCCGCCGTCGATAGTCGTCCAGGACGGTGTCACCCAGCCGGTGTTCGGCTACGCCGACGCCATCCGGGAACGCCTGTTCATCGACTCCACCTTCGACAGCGACAACGACGGTCTGCGCGACATCATCGCGTTCGACCTGATGCGGCCGGCGGCCACCGCGCAGGGGCTCAAGGCCCCCGTGGTGATGGACGCGAGCCCCTACTACTCGACCGTCTGCCGAGGCAACGAGTCCGAATGCAAGGCGGACCTCGACGGCGACGGGCTGCTCGACAAGTGGCCGCTGTTCTACGACAACTACTTCGTGCCGCGCGGCTACGCGGTCATCCTGCTGGACATGGTCGGCACCAACAACTCCACCGGCTGCCCCACCACCAACGCCAACCAGGACAACCTGAGCGCCAAGCAGGCCATCAACTGGCTCAACGGCCGGGCCACCGCCCGTAACGCCGCCGGCGAGGTCGTCAAGGCCGACTGGCACAACGGCAAGACGGGGATGATCGGCAAGTCGTACGACGGCTCGCTGGCCATGGCCACGGCGGTGACCGGCGTGAAGGGCCTGACCACCGTCGTGCCCATCAGCGGGCCGACCGAGTACTACGACTACGTGCGCAGCAACGGCGTGGTCACCCGTGGCAACAGCTACGTGTCGTCGCTGGCCAACACGGTCACCAACCCGGAGCGCCGGGACTACTGCAAGCCGGTACGCGACGCGATAGGTGCCGCCGACGGCGACGAGCACGGCGACTACACGTCCTTCTGGAACGAGCGCAGCTACGTCAAGAAGGTCCCCAACGTCACCGCCAGCGTGCTGCTCTACCACGGCCTCAACGACGACAACGTCCGGCCGGACCACTTCAGCAAGTTCTGGTACGCCCTGGCGGAGAACAACGTGCCGCGCAAGCTGTGGCTGTCGCAGGAGGGCCACGTCGACCCGTTCGACTCGCGCCGCGCGGTGTGGGTGTCGACGCTGCACCGGTGGTTCGACTTCTGGCTGCAGGGCGTCGCCAACGGCATCATGGACGAGCCCCGGGTGGACCTGGAGCGTGCCGCCGACGTGTGGGAGACCCACGCCGACTGGCCGATCCCCGGCAAGGCCGACACCGAGGTGTTCCTGCAGCCCGGCACCACCGGCGCGGGCGGTCTCGGGCTGGTGCCCACCGCGAAGCCGGCGACCGGGGCGTTCCAGGACAGCCGGACGCAGAGCCAGAACACCATGATCCTCAACCCGGACGTGGTGCAGCCCAACCGGCTGGCCTTCCTCTCCGCGCCGCTCTCCGCGCCACTGCACATCTCCGGCACACCCACAGTGCAACTGCGGGCCTCCGCCGACCAGACCGACACCAACCTCGGGGCGATCCTGGTCGACTACGGCACCGACGAGCGGGTCGCGCACCGGGCCTCCGGCGAGGGAATCATCACCCTGACCACTGAGGACTGCTGGGGCCAGAGCAGCCCGACCGACGACGGCTGCTACAAGCAGACCACCAAGCGGGTGGCCACGGCCGACTACGAGCTGGTCACCAAGGGCATCATGGACGCCCAGAACCGGCAGTCCATCCGCGTCGCCGTGCCGCTGGTGCAGGGGGAGTCGTACAACTTCAGCTTCCAGCTGCTGCCGGAGGACTACGTCTTCAAGCCCGGCCACCGGATCGGCGTGATCATCGTGGCCAGCTACCCGCAGTACTCCAGCCAGGCGGACACCACCGCCGCGAATCTTCAGGTCGCCCTGAAGAGCAGCAACATCGTCCTACCTGTGGTCGGCGGCACCGCCGCCGCGCACGCCGCAGGCCTCTGACCGGCTGACCAGCGGGCCGCCGCGAGCGGCTCGTCTTCGGGGCGGCCCGGCGATCAACCCCTCTGCGGAGGCCGGCGATCGCCGGGCCCTCCCGCTGTCGACACCTGACGAAACTTCGCCGGTAATGCCGCCCGGGTCTGGCGGCGATGGTCGAGGGCTCGGCGGTTGGTCATGGGACACCTGGTGATTGGACGCAGGGTCGCTGGTGTGTCTCACCTACTCCGGCCGTGGCGCAGCGGCCGATCCAGGGCGTTTGCCAGCGCGTTGTCGAGGCGGTGTGCTTCGCGCAGCGTGGGGCCGGCGCGGGGGTCGCCCAGATCGCTGTAAACCTCGGCCAGGTCCACCACGGCGCACACATGGGTGGTTGATCCACTGAGTTTGGTCTTGACGCAGTATTCCCGCAGGGATTCAAGGTAGTCGCGTGCCTCAGTCAGCTCACCGGCCGCGCGGCACGCCCGGGCGAGGTTCATCGTGATCTGCGTCCAGCCGTAGTCGCCACGTCGCACCAGCTCGTTCGCCTCCTCCAGCAGTTCCCGACCCGCAGCGGTAGGCGTACCGCCGGAGAGCAGGTGTCCCGCGTGGTCGTTGAGGGCGTCGAGCAGCAGACCCCGAATGTGGTCCGTCGCACGTGTCTCGTACAACGTCCGTAGGATTCCGACCGCCTGCTCGTGAGCCCCGCCGGCATCTGCAGCGCGTCCTGCTGCGGCGAGGATGTTGGCATGCACCGTGAGGCTCTCGGCGTATGTCTCGTGGTCGGTGCCGTACGCCGCAGCGACCTGGTCCAGCGATTCCGTCGAGGTACGGACGGCATCTGCTAGCCGATTGGCAGCGCGGTGTGCCAGCGCCAGGTTTCCGAGGCTGTCGCCAATCAGCTCGCGATCCTGCACGGCTCGGGCGATCGCGACGGCCCGATCCGCGAGCACGGTCGCCTCGTCCGGGTCCTCGACACCCTCGCGCACGTACACCGATGCACGGTCGAGCAGGTAGGCAACATCATTCAGCTGCACCTGGTGCCGCTCCGCCGCCCGGCATACGGCCAGTACATGGGGGTGCCCGGACTCCCACTCGGTCCATGAGTCGCTGTGGTGGGTGTCGGGCCGCAGTGCATGGGTGAGGAAGCGCAGCACGGCAGCGGTCCAGTGAGCATCCTGCTTAGGCGTCACCTGGTCTCTCACGTGGACGGCGACAGTCGTCGGCACTGATACGCGATCGCCGTCTATGTCCAGCAAGCCCCGGGTCCGCAGCGCTGTGCACGTCTCTCGTAGCGCGGTTGGGGAAGCGCATGCGACCTCGGCGAGACCGGGCAAACAGTCACCAGCCTCGCGCAGCAGGGAGTTCGGAAACGGGTGACCCGGAGCCAGCCGAGCCAGCACCTGGAGTAGGTCACGGCCAGCCGGTGCCGCGGTGGATAGGCGCTCCCACTCGTATCCGAAGGTCGTGGCGTCCATTCGGGGTCCGTCGGGTAGATCCGTGGAGAGCGCGGTGCGCAGCTCGGCGGCGAGTTTCAGGACGCCCGGGAGGGAATCCTTGTCACCCCGTGCGCCGCCAGCCCACATGAGGCTCTGCACCCGTTGCCGCTGGGCAGTAGCCCGGTCTGTGGGTGTGTCGTTCAGGATGAGGTGGGGATGCGCGCGGTACAACTCAACAGGGGTCAGGCCCTCGTCGATGTATCGGGACCAGCAGCGGATCGCCCGGTCCGCGGCTGACTCGGCCGCGGCTCGTTCGAGGTCGAGAAGGCGACCTCGGATGCGTCCGACGATCCAGCTCGCGCGGTTCGGTGAGGATGGGCCGAGCCCCACGAACGCGACGCTGTCGGCGACCTTGGTCAGCGCCGCGCGCTCGACCGACCGGGTGCAACCGCGGTTGACCTTGCGAATGACGTCCCGGATGGTCACCAGCCCGGTGGCCATGGTCCGCCACGCTGCCTCATCCGGCATCAGTGACTCCAAACGATCTTCATTCGATCGGTGTTGAATTCATTCTTTTGTGCTGGTCGGCTGCCGCCATGACCGAGTCACCGCTGACCATGTTGTTCGTGTGCGACGAGTGGTCGCCTGCAAAAGGTGGCATCTCCGTGCTCAACCGAGCTCTGGCCGTCGCGTTCGCCGGGTGCGGTGACGCTGTGCTGTGCCTTGTTGCGCAGGCCACGGATGCCGAGCGCGCGGACGCCGCCCGATGTGGCGTCCGGCTGTTCGTCGCCGACCGTACGCCTGCGGGTCCGGACCTCCACCTGCCAGTTGCTGAGATCGTCGCGCGGCGACCCGACGTCGTTGTAGGGCATGACCGCGTGACTGGGCACATCGGCTGGCTCTACGCCCGTAAGTTCGGTGTCGCCGCGATGGTCCACGTAGTGCACACCGCCCCCGCTGAGATCGAACCGTATAAGGATAGCGGCGAGGTCTCCGCCCGGGTTGAGGCGCGCGAGGCATACACAGTGGATCTGGCGGGACAGGCTGATGTCGTCGTCGGTGTGGGCCCCCGCCTGACCCGGTACGCCACACATCTCCTCGACGACGGCTACGGTGGTCGCGCTGTGCTCCGCCTCGACCCAGGTCTCGATCCGGGCTCCCTCGACCGAGCACGCCGGATTCCGGTACGCGCGAATGTGATGGTCCTCGGACGTACCGGAGACATAGAACTCAAGGGCCTCGACATCGCGGCTGGCGCTGTCGCCACACTGCCGGACAGGCCCGACCGCCCGGCTCCGCTGCTGTACGTTCGCGGCGCCCCAGCCGAGCAGTGCGAGCAGGTGCGCGCCACGCTCGTCGGCCTTACCGACCTGGCCCGAGGTCGAGTCGACGTACGCCCGTTTTCGGAAGACGGCGAGGCGGTGCGCCGGGACCTTCGCCGTGCGGCGCTGCTACTGATGCCGTCCCGGGCTGAAGGCTTCGGTCTGGCGGCGTGGGAGGCGCTCGCGGTCGGCACTCCGATCCTCGCCAGCGCCCAGAGCGGGCTGGCGGAGTTGCTTCGGGAACAACTGGGCACCTCTGCGGACAGCTTGATTGTAGACATCACCGATGACCGCGACCGTGACATCCGGATGTGGTCGAAGGCGGTGCAGCGAGTTTTGGACGACCTGCCCACCGCCTTCGCCGAGGTCCACCGCCTGCGCGAGCTGCTGCTCCAACGCTTCACCTGGTCAGCGACGGTCGCGACGCTCGGATCGGCGATCCGAGCACAGATGCCAGACAAGGGCTGAAGCTTGACCACCGTTGTCTGTTCTAGCGTGCGGCCGCACATAGGAGGCCTCTGATCAGGTTCCAGCGGGGATGAACGTGCGCTGTCTCCTCCTGTCGGATGCAACAGGAAACACGTTCCGGAAAGAGGTTAGGACGGTTGACGCTCATTGGCAGGTGGCTGGTTCTCCTGCCAGTCCAAGGTGCAGAGGAGAGTGCGCGATGTCAGAAACCAGTGTTGCCTTCCGCCGCCGTCTCGGGCGGATGACAGCGATCTTCGGCGCGGCAGGGGCTCTCGTGGCGGCGACGAGCGTGCCGGCATCCGCCGCCGGTCCGTACATCAGCTCGAACTCCGGAGGCGCCAACATCCGAAGCTGCGCCAGCACCGGGTGCTCGTCCAACGGGTACTACGGCAACGGCACATCCGTCACGATGGTCTGCTGGACCGATACCCAGTGGGTCTACCCGCCGAGCTCCAACTACGCGTCCAACCGCTGGTTCAGGGTGAGTGCCCCGACGGGCGGCTTCATCCACTCCTCGTTGGTCGCGGCCCAGGTGTCGACGCCCGTGTGCTGATCGTGACGGTGGTCCGGCGGTCACCTCCGGCCGCTGGACCACCGCCGTACGAAGGTTGACCTTGATAAAGTTACGATGTGTTCTGCCAAGGCGACGCTGCGACATGATGGCCGCGCGTGACGAGGGACGCGAATCGCTTAACGACACCGTGGAAAGGCTGGGAGAGTGCCTCCGCCGACGCCGGAAGGCGGCCGGGTTGTCTCTCTCCGGGCTCGCCCGAAAAGTCAACTACAGCCGTGGCTATCTCAGCAAGGTGGAGACAGGCCGCGCACCGGGCAACATCCAGTTGGCAGAGCGTTGCGACGAGGCGCTGGCGACCGGCGGCGCGTTGGCCAAGCTTGCGCGGGCGCAGCTACGTGACCCGCACCCGTCCGAACGGACGGAATCACGCGATCCCGCGCGGGATGCGCCGCTCGAGTGGCCTCGCCAGCGTCGCCGCGACGTGGCGATGTTTCAGCACCGCACAGACGAGCCATTCGCCGAGGCTGAGCTGCCGGTCTCGTCGGCCACTGCCGTCGCGTTCATGCTCGCTCTCGACGAGGCGCACAACGCCCTGCGCGCCGTCGCCCGTGCCGACCTGCCGCCCTCGGCCCGACGTGACCCGGCCAACGAGGCGCTCCATGGCGCACGGGTGTACGCGCTCCGTGAGCGGCTCCTGGTGCTGGGTGCCGTGCCGTTGGTGGGCGCGGCCGAAGCGGCGTTCCTGCGGCTCGTCGCGGTTCGGGACGCGATCCGGACCGGGGCGCATTTAGAGGAGGCGGCCTACCATCAGGTCTACCACCCGTTTGCCGAGGCGCTGTGGACCTTCCGGATGGCTTTGCGGGCCGACCTGGGACAGCCGCCGTTGACCCCGGATGCCCTTGGCCGGCGAGACTGGTCGGACCGTGAACGGTGCCGCGACTGTGAGAAGCAAGGATTTCCTTTCGAGTAAGGCCCGGCGGCGACACATTGCGCGACGCGCAGAGACGGCAGTGAGGCTGGCCTCTGTGTCGTCTGGATCAGTCGGTAATCCGGCCGGTGTTCCGGTAACACGCTCCGCCGGTGTTTCCTGACTCCAGCCATACTGGAGACAGGAACGGATCGCGGGCTGGGCATCACCGGCGGAGACTGAAGACGTGGAATGGATAGCGTTCGTCGGTGCGATCTGTGGAGCCGCTATTGCCCTCGCCAGTGCGGTGAGCGTGGAGGTACAGCACAACCGTGCCGAGCGTCGACGCAGCCGTGAGGGGGAGCGCATCGGCTATTACCTGGACTTTGCCGTGGCGCTCGACAAGGCCCACAACGCCCTCCGCGAAATCGCCCAAAGCGACGAGGACGCGTCGCATTGCCTCCGTTCCGCCAGCCGCGTTGTCCACGAGGCCAACGTGTTTACCGCGCGAGAACGTCTACTCGTCGCCGGTACCAAAGAAATCGTCGAGGCCGGGGAGATGGCATACCACGGCTTGGTCGGGGTGCGGAACAGGATCCGGTCGGGCGTGACGCTCTCGTCCGGGGAATACCACCACGCGTACCACGAGTTCGCCGAGGCGATCTGGCAGTTCCGGATGGCGGTGCGCACAGAGTTCGACCAGGCCCGGTTGGAGCCGGCCGACCTGAAGCGACGAAGTTGGTCCGAACGGGAAGATTGTCGCGGCTGTCGTGAGTTGGCGGGACGATGAGCCGGTGGCCTCGAATGAACTGTGGCCTCAGCATCGCGACGCTTCGATGGACAACCAGGCGGGCTACGCGAGGCGCCCGGCTCTAGATGCTCGGGTCCGCCGGAACTCGGAGACTTGGCGGATTTACCACGAACGCGGGGCCTTTACCGCGCCGGCAGCAGCGGGTCCGCCACCGCCGGCGCGGCCCGACGTCAGAGCCGGGAGGTGAAGGTGGCCAGGAAGCGGTGCGGAATGACTGCGCCGGTGTTGTCGAAGCAGATGACGTCGACGTCGGCGTTAATGGTGTACGTCCAGGGTTGGGTGAGGTGGCAGTAGTTGCTCCCAGCGCCCTGCGCCACCACCTGGGCGTGCGTCTCCTTGATGCCGACCTGCGGGAAGGTCGCCAGGTAGCGGCCGGCGGGCGCCAACGGCGCCACCGTGTTCGCACCGACACCGAGCACCGAGTTGTCGTTTGTCGGCCCGCCGACGGCGGTACCCAGGTAGCCGAAGTACGAGGGCGGGCCGAGGGAGCCGATCACCGGCCGCCGACGGTGGTACGAGAGGACGAAGTCGGTGTTGATGAACGCGCCGGCCTGGTCGTAGCAGAAGACGTACACCTGCACACCGGTGCCGACAGCGCTCCAGGAGTAGACCTTGCAGCGGCGGGGGCCGGCGTTCGGCTGCACGGCGGTGACCTGCACGTTGCCGGCGAGCACCCCGGCTAGTCCCACCCCGGGCAGCCGCACCAGGTACTGCCCGACGCCCAACGGCCCGACCGTGTTCACGACACCGGTGGAGTTGTACGACTGAGCCACCAGGCCGCTGGTCCACTGCACGAACGCGTGGGAGGTGCCGGCCGGCAGCACGCCCGAGCTGGTCGTCCAGAGCACTGTGAACGGGGTGTCGTCGCGCGTGCCGCCCGGCTTGTGGCACTGCACGTCGACGATCTCGTCGGCGCCGGACTGGAACCAGCGGACCACCTCGCAGTAGTGACCGGTCCGGTTCACCGGGGTCACGTGCGGCACGCCCCGTGAGCTGGCACCTATCTGCGGGAAGCGGACCTGGAACCGGCCGGGCGCGAGCTTGATGCCGTCGGCCCAGGCGGCCGGGAACGCGGTCTTCCAGCTACCCCACTGCCGGCTGGTGTCCAGCACGGTCCAGGCCGCCACCGTGGGGTCCTTGACGTACGCGAAGCCCCAGCGGTCGGCGGTGGCCGCCACGGCCGGTGCGGGCGGCGTGAGCGCGCCGGCGGCCAGGACGGCGGCCAGTGTTGCGGTGACGAACGATCGGAGACGCATCTGTCCTCCAGTCGACGGGAACATGTCGGAGAGGAGTGTGCGCGCAGTGATTTCATGGTCGCAGTCAGCTACCTTGTGCGCTGGTGTCGGCTGTCCGCTACCCGTAACGGAGCTTCTGAGCAGTGCGGGCGCATGGCCGCTGCCGATCAGCGAGACTGACGATGACCAGGTTGGCCATGTCGACGACCGGCCGGTAGCCGAGGGCGGCGTAGATCCTGTTCGACGTCGGGTTGGCTTGGTCGGTGAACAGGCAGACCCGCGCACCCTCGGCCTGGATTCGGCGGGAAACCTCCGCGACCGCGTTGCTGGCCCAACCGCGCCCCCGCTGGGCCGGCGGTGTGTACACCGGGCCCACGCGGGCCACCCCGAACGAGGGCGGGTTGGCACCGGTGAGGTGCACCGGCTCGCCGGTCTCGTCGATCCAGAACCACAGCCGTCCGGCGTGGAGCCGACGCAGCACCTCAGCGTGGTCGGGCGCTTCGTGCGCACTCGTACCGCGTGGGCGGCCCGCCTGTTCGTCGGCGTCGCCCATGAACGCGGCGAGCCACTCCGTGACCAGCCCCGCGTCGTTCTCGGTCGCGGCCACCAAGCCGCCAGGCACCGGCGGTGGCCACGTCAGCTCGCCGAGCGCGTGCAGCCGGGTGTGCTGGGAGACCTGGACGTCGCCCCCACCGAGCCGGGCCAGCGCGGTGGCGCACAGGTCGACCGCGGGCAGGGCCCCGTTCACCGCGAGGACCTCCTCCCCGCGATCGTGCAACGCGTGGGCCAGCGCAACGGCCGCCTCGTCGGGCATGGGCAGCAGGAATGGCGGATAGGGGGCATACGGCGCCGAGCGCATCCCGGCACCGACCACGGTGCCGGAGTGGTCGCTGACCACCAGCCACCAGTTGCGGTCGGGCTGCGGGATCCCCTCGGCCCGCTGCGACAGCAGCCGGTGCGCGATGGTGGTCACGACCGTGCTGACGACCGGATCGGCGCCCAGGTAGCCGCCCGCAGTGGCCAGGAACTCGCCCGGATCGCTGAGGAACCGCAGCCGCAATCCGGTCCCCGGGACAATGTTCATCCGCGTACGCTAGCCACCGGCTACCACATCGACACGGGAATTTCGTACGGCGGAGGACCTGTAAGCGCCGAAACAACAGTGCGGGCGGGCCCACGGTTGGTCCCGGTCGGGCGGGGTACACCGCCGCGAGTGGCGCGGGGACTGGGTTCACCCGGCTTGGCCACCGAAGGTGCTTCGGAGGGGCCGATGTCGGGTGCGTCAACGCGGTCAAGCGGGGCCGGGATGTCCGATGACGTGGTGGAGCTGCGGGTACACGGGGCCGCCAGCGCGAGCGCCGCCCAGGTGTTGAACGTGGCGCAGGTCGAGCAGGTCGCGGGCGACCGCAGTGGGGGCTTCTACCGACCCCACCGCCCGTGTTCGTGCCGCAACGGCGAACGGGTGACGGAGGCGTACCGCTGGGGCGACCTGCCCGCCGGCACCGTGGTCCGAACATTGAGGCTGGTGTTCCTCCTGCCGTTCATGCTGGCCAACCTGGCGATCTGGATGCGACCGGCGAGCCCTGGCTCCGACGTGATGGTCAGGGCCTTGTGCCGGTTGCTGGCGCTCACCCTCACTGTGCTGTACGTGCTTGCCTTCGTCGGCGTCACGCTGGATCTGATCGCGTGGAAGTGCATGGGCTCGCCACGATGCCTGGCCGGGCGCACCTGGATGTCCTGGTTGGGTGGGCAACCCGTGGGTCTGCGCCTCGCGGTGCTCGCTGTGGTTCCGGCCGCCGCCATCGGTCTGCTCTGGCGGGCCAGTACCCGGCCGGGAAGGATGTTCGACGCGTTCCGTGCTCCCGCGCACGAGGTCTGCGAGCATCGACTCGGCGGGATCGGTCAGTGGGACGCCGGGTCGCTGGTGGGTCGGCTGCGCTCGGTTCACGTCGCGGCGGCGTTCGCGACACTGGACGTCGCCCTGCTCGCCGCCCGAGCCGCGAACGGCGCCTCGGCCAGCACGACCGCGTTGGCCGTGGCCACCGGGACGGTGCTGGCCAGTTGCCTGGTCCTGCTCTGCATGCCCGCGCTGCTCGACCGGGCCGCCTCGGATCGGCGACTGGACCGGATCACCCGCACGGTGCGGACGGTGGCCGTGGCGCTGACCATCGTGGTGACGGCCCACGTCCTCGCCAGCCCAGCGCCGTGGCACGAGGGGGGCGGCCTACCCGGCTACGGCGGAATTCTCACCTCGCTGTTCGTTGCCCAGACGACCCTGCTGACCGCCCTCGGCGCCGTGCTGCTCTGGCGCCGGGATCGGCGGCGCGACGCCACCCCGCTGCTCGGGCTGGGCGCACTGGTGATGGCGGCCAGCGCGGTCAGTCTGGCGGTGGCGGTGTCCGCCGAGCTGGTCTACCGGGTGGCGGATTTCCTGGACCGCGACGCGCCGACCGGAGAGGGCCTGGCCTCCGGTCTGCCGCCGGCGTTCACCTGGGCGATCTTCGGCTTTCTTCGGACAGTGCTGTTCACGCTGGTGGTAGCGGTTCCGGTCATCCTCATCTCGCATCGCCGTCGACTTCGTGCCGCGGCGGCGATTGTCGCCTGCGACTACCCGGACCGCCCGCCCGCAGCCGCGACCCGACTGCGGCAGGTGCAGAAGGCGATAGCCAGGGCCCGCTTCACGGAGAGACTGATTCCGTTGGCGGTGGTCTACGCCTGCCTGGCCGGGATCGGCACGGCCACCACCACCCTCGGCCTGCTGGACTTGCTGCCGAGCGAGTCCGTGCAGCGGTACGCACGGGTGCCCGGCGACCTGATCACCTTCTCCATCGCGTTCGGCAGTTGGGGGATCGCCGCGATCATCCTCGGCCTGACCATCGGCGGAATCTTCGCCTACCGGACAGTCGAATTCAGGCGCCACGTTGGTGTCCTGTGGGACCTGGGCACGTTCTGGCCCCGGGCCGCCCACCCCTTCGCGCCACCCTGCTACGCCGAACGAGCTGTGCCGGAGCTGACCCGACGAATCACGTACCTGGTCGGACGCGGCAACCTCGTGCTGCTCAGCGCACACAGCCACGGCACGGTCCTGGCCGCCGCGACAGTGCTCCAGTTACCGCCCCAGGTCAGCAGTCGAGTCGCTCTGCTCACTCATGGGTCACCACTGAGCCGACTCTACGCGCGACTGTTCCCCGCCTTCGTCGACGACGAGGTGCTGCACGAGATCGGCGCTCGCGTCGACTGGCGGTGGGTGAATCTGTGGCGCGACACCGACTCGATCGGCGGCTGGATATTCACCGCCCACCGGGCGACCACGCCGCTAACCGTCGACAGGACGGCGGCAACGGTGGACCGCCGGTTACAGGATCCCGCCGACGTGGTGCCGCTACCTGGCGACAGCGTCCCGCCGCCGATCCAGGGACACCGGCCCCGCGGATCGGAGCAGCGGTACGCCGAGGCGGCCCAAGAGTTGATCGAGCGCCTCCGCCAGCCGGTGGACCCACTACCGCTTGCGGGCGACCCGGCGACCGGGCACTGACGGATCCGTGGCAGTGACGCGGGCGCGCTCGAAGTACGTGAACTCCCAGACGGTCGGCAGTGGCACGGATTCACAGGCTGGCGAATCCCGCTCCCCAGGACGGATAGGCCGGTCTCCAGCCAAGGTGCGTGCGGGCGTGGTTGTTGCTCGCTCCCCTTGCCCAGCCGTGCCGCTCGCCCCCGGTCACCGCTGGCGCTGGCACGTCGGCGGCCGCGCAGAACGCGGGCACCCACTGCGAGGCGGCGGCTGGCTCGTCGTCGCAGACGTTGACGACGCCGACGGGCCACTCCAGAGCCGCGACCGCGGCGGCGACGGCGTCGTCGATGTGCAGCAGGCTACTCACGTCCGCGTCGGCGGGGACCTTGCCGGCGGCGGCGAACTGGGCCATCAGACCGTCGCGGGCGTACCAGGTGCCCGGACCGTAGAGGGTGCCGTATCTCAGCACGACCCACTCGGGCGCCTCCTGGACGGCGGATTCGAGCGCTGCGGCACCAGCCACACTGGTCTGGCGTGGCTCCGGGGCGCTGAGGTCGAGTGGGGTCTCCTCGGTCGCCGGCTCAGCGCCCGGCTCGTACGCCCAGGAGATGCTCTGTGCCACGATCCGGCGTACCCCGACGGCGAGCGCCGCGTCGACAAGGTTGCGGGTCCCGGTCCGACGCAGCCGCGAATTGGCGGCGAAGTCACCGGTGCTCAGGCTGGTCAGCTGGTGCATGACCACGTCGGGCCGGGCGTCGCGGACGGCGGCCGCCACCGCGTCCCGGTCGAGCACGTCGACGGCGACCGGGCCGTTGCGAGCCAGCCCGATGACCTCGTGGCCCTGGGCGGTCAGGATCGGTTCGAGACGGCGGCCGATGACGCCCGTCGAACCGGCGAGAACGATACGCATGACGTGCCTCTCCGTCAGTTCGGCCGGGTTGAGCGGCGGTCCTTACGCTGTTCGAGCTCCTCGGGGCTCACCAGCACCAGCATTTCCTGACCGGGCGCGCACACCATCACGACCAGGAATGTGGTCACCCGATCGGACAGGTTGTTGGCGGACCGGTAGTGGATGACGTCGCCGCCGGGCTCCCAGAACGCCTCACCGGCCTTGATCACCCGTTCGGGCTCGCCCTCCAGCTCGAAGATCATCTCGCCCTCGAGCAGGTAGCCGAAGACCGGGCCGGAGTGCCGGTGTGGCGGCGTGCCCGGGTCGCCCGGTGGCAGTTCGATGGTCGCTGTCATCACCTGGGAGCCCGCCGGCAACTCCGGCGGCATGGCCGTGCCCAGCAGCACGATCTCGTTGTTTCCGATCTTCATGGTCTGCATGAATCGAACGTATCCCCGACCGGACCAACAGGATGGACCAGTTGCCGGCCGGTCTGATGGACCAGTTGGCAGAGTCCGGACAGCGCCTCCTGCCAGGCATGAGCCGGCGGCGCCGCGTATCCGAGGACCAGGGCGGCCGCCTGCCGCTCATCTGCGGGATCGTGCCAGTACCCGTTGCTGTGCAGGCCGATCAGGTGCAGCCCTTCGCGGCGTCCGGCCTGGATCAGCCAGCGCTCCTGCGCCACGGAGGCCAGCGGTAGCAGCGCGTGCACGCCGGCAGCGACGCCCTGCAGCGCAGTGGTGGTCACCTCGGCCAGGCGGCCGGCCAGCTCGGCCCGGCGACGCCGGTAGGTCAGGCGCATGCGGCGGATGTGCCTGTCGTAGTCGCCGTGCGTGAGCAGGTCGGCCATGGTGAGCTGGTCGATCGTGGAGACCGCGGCCCCGGCCTCCACGATCGTCGTCGTCAGTTCACGACGCAGTGGCTCGGGGACGACGAACCAGCCCAGGCGGACCCCCGGCGCCAGCGACTTGCTCGTGCTGCCGGCGTACACGATCCGCTCTGGCGCCAGCGCCTGCATGGCGCCCACCGGCCGCTGGTCGTAGCGGAACTCGCCGTCGTAGTCGTCCTCGATCAGTAACGCGTCGTGCTTCCGGGCCCATGCGATGAGCCGGTAACGGTGCCGTGGGGCGAGCACCACTCCGGTCGGATGCTGGTGCGCCGGGGTGAGCAGCGCGGCCTGGCCCGCCGCGTCGTCCGGGTCGGCCCCGCCGGGGCCGACGGTGAGCGGGGTGACTGTCAGGCCCGCGGCACGCAGCACCATACGGTGATGGGCCAGACCGGGGTTCTCGGTGGCGATGGCGCGTACGCCGCGCCGGTGCAGCGTTCGCGCCAGAAGGGAGAGGCCCTGGGTGAAGCCCGCCGTGATCACCACCGCGTCCGGGTGGCAGAGCACTCCGCGGGTGCGCGCGAGATAGCCGGCCACCGCCGCCCGCAATGCGGGTAGCCCGGTCGGCGCGGAGTAGTCCAGCGTGCCGCGCGACGCCGTTGTCAGCGCTCGGCGGACACTGTCCGCCCAGGCCGTTCGGGGGAACGACGCGAGGTCGGGAATCCCCGGCCGCAACTCGATCAACGGCCCGGCCGGCGGCGACGGCCGCGGTTGCCCGCGCGAGTCGGGCGGATCATGGAGTACGTCCGCGACGCGGGTTCCCGAGCCCGGTGCCGTCAGCAGCCAGCCTTCCGCCACCAGTTGCGCGTACGCCTGCACCACAGTGCCCCGGGCCAGGCCCAGGTCGGCGGCCAGGCTCCGGCTTCCAGGTAGGCGCGACCCGGCCGGCAGCCGGCCGGTCCGAATGCTCTCCCGTAACGCGCTCTCCAGCGAGCGACCCGGGAAACCCGCACTCCGATCGAACTCCAGATGCAGGTCAAGCGACTTCGTCACCCGGTAACGATCCCATTCGCGCGAGCAGCGCCGGCAGGTTCCGCGTTCGCGCACGACGCGCCGCAGGTGGTCACGCCGGCCGCCCGGTGCCTGCTCGCGTCCGCGTCCGCCTCCAGATGAGGGTTCCGCCCGATGGGGCGAGGTGAGCGGTTAGCGTCCCACCTGAGAAGTCTGGGAGAGGTAGGACCAGCAGTGACATCACCCATCCCCGCCTCAGCGCAGGTGGCGTCGACGGACGGACGAGGCGCCGCACTGACCGCGCTGATCCGGATCGCCCTGGCCGTCCTCTTCCTCGACGAACTCGTTGTCGGGTTCTGGAACCAGGTCTTCCCCGAAAGCTTCTACAACAACTTCCCGACCGTCACCCTTACCCCTCCGCTCAGCGAGCACTACGCGCGAGACTTCGGCGGAGCTACCCTCGGGCTGGCCGTCGTCCTCGGCATAGCGCTCGTCGCACCTCGAGCCGCATTCACCATCCCCGCGGCAGCGGCCTTCTCCACCTACGCCATACCCCACTTCTTCTTCCACCTGACCCACCTCGACGACGCCAGCCTCGGCGAGGCGGTCTTCCTCACGACCGCCAATGCCGTCGTCGCCCTGCTCGGCCTTCTCGTCATCGCCCTGACGCTCATCCGCGACTCCGGGCGCCGCCGTCGGGGCGCTGTCGCCAACGGATGACCGGCCGGCGGCAGATGACCGCGCCCGGGGCGACCGACCCGCGCCGCCGGGGCGCCGGGGGTCGGATCGAGGGGCGGCTGAGCCGGCCCGGCGCCCGGTGTTCAGCGGTCCGGCCGAGCGAGTGCCGAAGTCGTTGGCAGCAGTTGCCCGCGGGCCGCGGCGATCACCGTTCGGACCGCGATGCCGCCGATCAGCACGGTGATCGCGGTCAGCAACAGGTACGCGTAGACCCGGTGCCCGAAAGGCTGGGTGGCGGCGATCCAGCGCAGCGTGGTCGTCGCCACGGCCGCGAACGAGAACGTGAATGCCCAGAACATGGGGACGAACGACAAACGCAGGTACGCGGGAAGGAGCCGGACCTGTGCGAGGACCATCAACAGCCCGTACCCGGAGACCAACGAGACCGCGACATCGATCCGCCCCCCGTTGAGCGCGAACAGCGCCACGCCGGCCAGTGCAGGGGGCGCCACCTCGATGGCCAGCGCCGGAAACAGCGCTGGCGGCAGCGGCGGTCGGAAGAGCAGCCGGTTGAGCGTCAGCGAGCCGATGACGAGCCAGCAGACGAGCCCGAGTCCCAGCATGAGTACGGAGAGCGACCGCTGCCCGACGACGGCGCTGCTGGCGGAGGCGACAAGTCCACCGGCCACGGTGGGCAGGAGGTAGCCGGGGTGCGTTCGGTCGAGGTCGAGCCTGCCGTAGATCCATTGGCCGGTTATCCAGCCACCGAACAGCACGGTGAGGACGAGGAACACGTCGACGACGATCCGGGCGGCGCCACTGTGGTGCGGTGTGAGGCCCTGCGCGGCGAGCAGCATTGGCGTGATCACCGCGAGCGACGCGAACGGGGCGAGTACCGGGTCGATCAGGTCAGCGACGAGCGTCCGGACCGACCTGGTGGAGGCGGCGTAGCCCGCCGTGGTGGCCAGCCAGACCACCGCCGCGACCACGAGCAGGGCGTTGCCGACCCAGGTCGGCGCGGTGCCGCCGTCGGCCGCGACAGCCCATGTGCCGGCCAGGCCGGCCAGCCCGAACGGGATGCCGAGGAGGTTCAGCGGGACACGGACGGCCATCGGGACCCTTCCTGCTCCGGCCCAGCCTGAACGGTGCCGACTGTGACCGCCGGCCCGCGAGCGGCAGCGCCGAGGGCACCTCGTGCGGAATGTGTGCGGCCGATCCGGGCCGTGCTCAGCGGCTGTCGATCGCGGAGGCGATCTTGGCTGGGGTGTTCAGGGGCGCAAGCTGGTCCTCGCCCAGTCCGTAGCGTTGGGCGAGGTACGCGGGGTCCTGCCAGGTGATCAGCGAACCGGGCTGGCCGTCGTCTCGCACCATCATTCGCATCGGCAGGTCGATCGCGATCTCGGGGCGGGCCTGCATGAGCGGAGTGCCCGCCTGTGGGTTCCCGAAGATGATCACCTGGGTGTCGGGCATGCTCAGCCCGGCCCTGCCGGCGGCGGCCGCATGGTCGACCACCGCCACCACCGCGGCGCCTACGCGTTCCGCCTCAGCCCTCAGCGCGGAGATCGTCTCTCCGACACCCCGGGCGCTGCGCCTGGTCACCAATCCGTCGTTCACGACCGACCCCCGCTCACCGCGTCCCCGCGCGAATACCACTCATCCTCCCCACAAGCGAGACCGGTCCGGGGAGATTCGCCGTAAACGACGCCCGGCAGCGGATCGGGGTCCACAGGGCATCCGCCCAGCCCTGCGCGACAGCGGCGGTTGTGGGCACACCGCAGGTACCGGCTCGCCTAGACTCCGGCGGGTGATCGTGCGGAGGGCCAGCGGGGCAGACGTGGCGGTCCTCGCGGGGCTACGCGGCGTCGACGGGGGCAGGCTCAGCGCCTACACCGAGTGGGTGGCCGCCCACGCGGAGACGCACCTGCCGTTCGTCGCGGAGATGGACGGGCGAGTGGTGGGCGCCGCCTGGCTGCACGTCGCGCGGCGGGTGCCCAGTAACGACTCGCTGGACCGATGGTACGGCGACATCCAGTCGGTCGAGGTCCGCGAGGACTACCGCAACCGCGGCGTCGGCAGTGCGCTGATGGCCGCGATCCTGGCCGAGGCCCGGGTACGGGGGCTGCTGCACGTGACGGTCCACTCCAGCCGTCGCGCGGTCGACTTCTACCTGCGCAACGGCTTCAGACACGACCGCCAGATCCTGCTCTGGGAGCTGACCGCCTCCCGATCGGACCCGTCGACCGCTACCGCTTGAGATGGCGTCCGCTGGCGATGCGGTCCACGGCCTGCTTCGCCTCGAGCAGGCTCGTGCCAGTCTGCTCGCGGTAGGCGCGAACAGCCTCGATCGTCCGTCCGCTCTCCAGGTGGCGGATCACTTCTGGTTCCACGGGCACGGCGATGCCGAGGTGATCCATCACCAGATCGAGCTTCCGCTCGACGGCCGCAAGCCGGGTCGCCGAACCGCGCCTGTCCTGCAACCAGGCTCCGACTGCAAACCCGACCGAGCCGATCGTGGCGATGACGAGCAGTGTTGCTTCCCACGGATCCATCAGCACATCTAATCAGCGGTGCGCGACCGAGGCGCTCCGTGTGCCTGGGACATGCGCTCTCCTGCCGCCCGACGTGTCGTCGGAGGCCCCGATGCCGACGGGTCAGGCTTCGTCCCAGCGTTCGGCGTCGGCTCCCCACCCGGACGGCGCCGCCCGGCGTACGTCGTCGCGGCTCACCACCTGCAGGTCGGCCGCTCGGACCGTCACGACTGGCACATCGAAGGCGAACTCCACGTTCGACCCGTCCGCGAACGAGACCATCACGTGAGTGTCGGGACCTGCTGGGTGGTTGTCCATCCATTGCACGTGGACGACCTCCGCAGTCAGTGATCCGTTCGGACGCACCAACGCGGATCCCTCAAGGTCGCCCTGGGCGACATCCGGCTGGAGTAGTCCACGCCGCTCCGCTATCGGCTGCTCGCGCCGGTGGCGTCGTTCGTCGGTGTTCGCCATGAAGCGCATTCTTCAACGGGCCCTTGGCCGCTGTCGTGACAAGCTCGCCGGTGTGGTCGTCCAGCAGCAGGATGGTGGCGGTGTCGACCTTGAGTAGGTCCCGGACCCGTTCGAGCAACCCGGCGATGTTCAGCCCCGACAGGGCGGCATCGGTGATCGCCTCGATACGTCGCAGCCGTTCCTCGTTCGTCACCACCTTGGCATCGGCCAGCCAGGCAGCCTAGACCCGGGCACGCCGCCGACAGCGCGCCAGCAGCGAGATCAACGGTGTCGTGCCTCCGACGCGGATCCGCGGGTACCACCATCGGCGTCGCGGCACGCACCCGCGGCGCGCTTCGGTAACCGTCACCGGCACGGCCGGCGGGGGCCGTCGCCGCGAAGCTGCGCGGGAACGTGCGATTATCCGAAGATCCCGACCTGCCGTGGTTAATCTGAACCCAACGTGACCAGGTCGCGAAGCTACGACGATCCGCTCGCGATCTGGTGGGACCGGGCCGACGAGGTACGCGAGCCGGTCCCGGTCGGGCACTTCATCCCGCAGGAGGCCGCCGACGGAACCACCCGCCAGCTCCTGGACTTCCTGACGCAGAGCACTGACGCTGACACTGATCTCCATTTGGTCGGCGACGAGCTGTGTCTCCAAGGTCCTTACGGCCAGCCTGAGCCATGAACGTACCTGAGCTCAGGTCGTGCACCAGAGAGGGAGAGCAATGCCAATCACGCGTATCGCGATCCGCGCGGGCAAGCCCGGGACATACAAGAAGGCGCTCCTCGACCAAATCTACGAGGCCATGCGGGAGACCGTCAAGATCAAGGACGGCGACCGTTTCATGGCCATCACCGAGCACGACGAGAGCACTTTCGCCCACGGCGACTTTCTCGGTATCCAGCGGTCGGACGACCTGGTCCAGATCCAGATCTTCTGGACATCCGGGAAGTCCGCCGAGGCCAAGCTGGCGATGTACCGGGCGATCGTTGAGCGACTCGGCCGCGATCCGGGTGTGCGTCCCGAGGACGTGCTGATCGCGGTGGTCGAGACCGGCGCGGAGAACTGGTCCTTTGGTAACGGGGAAGCCCAACTCGCCAAATAGTCGCCGGTCCGGGTGCCACCGACCGTCTGGTGATGCGGGCGGACCCGGCGTGACGCCGAGCCCGCCCGTCTCAGGTGTTTCGGTTGTGCGGGGGGTCCGCGGCGATCATCGTGCGAGCGCGGCCAGCCGGAACTGCTGGTTGGTTTGTCCGTGGCAGTCGTAGAGCTGGATCTGGGCGCCGTTGGCGGTGCTCCAGGCGTCCAGGCATCGTCCGGACTGGACGTTGCTGATGGTGCCGTTGGAGTTGACGTTCCATTGTTGGTTGGTTTGGCTGTGGCAGCTGTAGATCTGCACTGCCGCGCCGTTGCCGGTGCCGGCCGCGTCGAGGCACATGGTGCCGTACACCTGTAGTTGTTTGTTGGAGGTGTAGGTCCAGGCCTGGTTGGTCTGCTTGTTGCAGCCGTAGAGCTGGACCCGGGTGCCGTTGGTACGTGAGGCGTTGGGTACGTCGATACACCTGCCGGACTGCGTGCCGACGATCTCGCTGGCCGAGCCCGGCGGGACGGTCGGTGGATCGGTGGGGGTGGGCGGATCGGTGGGGGTCGGTGGATCGGTGGGGGTCGGCGTGGAGGGCAGCAACGGGCAGGTGCTGCGGTAGGTGACCACGCCGCTGGAGTCCAGCAGTGGGCAGAGGAACTGGCTGTACCGGGCGTCGTTGTCGATGAACATCTTGACGAACGGCAGCATGGTCCGGACCATCACCGGGTTCGACCGTCCGACCATGAAGCCGTGATCCGCGCCGGCGACCTCCAGGTAGACGCTCTCCGTCGTGGCCGGAAGGCTGTTGTACAGGCCGGTGGCGTAGGACGGGGTGACCACCGTGTCCGCCTGCCCGGCGAAGATCATGGTGGGCACCCGGTCGTTGGCCAGGTTCGACGACGGCGAGTAGGGCGCGATGCCGACCACTGCCTTCAAGGACGGGCGTCGGGTGGCTGCGCTCAGCGCGCCACCGCCGCCCATCGAGTGACCGGCGACAGCCAACCGGTTGGGGTCGACCCGGTCGCGTACGGGGCTCTGCTGGGTGAGGTAGTCCAGTGCGGCGAGCAACTGGGTGCCTCGGGCCGTGTCGAAGTCGTTGCGGCTGTTGGTTTCGATGCCGATCACGACGAAGCCGTGGGAGGCCAGCCACGGTCCCATCCAGGCCAGTTCGGCGGAGAACAACGCCGTGTAACCCGGCGAGATCGCGATGGCCCCGAAGGTGCCCTGGCTGGTGTCGGTCGGGTAGTAGATTCGGCCGCCGTTGAAGCCGTATCCGGTCGGGACGCTGACCGACGTGTTCGCGAAGGGGCCGTTCACTGCGGTGACGCTCGTCCGGGTGGGGTCCGGGCCCCGCTGGTACGGGTTGTCGGCGGCCGACGCCGACCCGGTGGCCAGGCTGACGGTCAGCAGGCCGACCGCTGCGGCGATTCCGGCCGCAGCGAGTTTGAGCAGCCGGCCACGGATGCGGGGCGCCACGTGGTCGGCGGGGGTGTTCCCCGAGGGCGGGGGGTGGTGCGCGGGTCCTTGCACTGTCGGTACCTCCTGGTGGTGGAGCGGGGGGCGGGTGGGCTCGTCGTGTGCCGAGCCCACCCGCCCCCGGTGTCGTCCGATGGTCAGCGTTGCAGGGTCAGCAGACCCGGCCGGTACGGCAGGAGGCCGTAGTCGCCGCCGGAGCTGGGGGAACGACCCTGGTAGAGCAGTTGCAGGTTGCAGGCGTTGACGGTCATCGTCTGGTCCGCGTTGGTGCGCAGCAGCTCACCGTGGCTGATGTCGTTGGTCCAGGTCGCGCCGCTGTTGGCCTTGCCCGCGAACGGGTTGCTCTCGCTGGTGGCCTGCGGCGTCCACGAACCACCCAGACTGGTGGCCGTGAACGAGCGGAAGTAACGCCCGTTCGCGCCGATCGCTTCGACGATCATGAGGTACTTGTTCAGGCCCTGGAGCTTGTAGACCTGAACGGCCTCGAAGAGGTTGTTGGTCGAGTCGGTCATGATCGTCGTGTAGTTGGAGCCGAAGCTGCCCGGGAAGTTCCCGATCGGCATGCTCGCCCGGTAGATCCGACCGTTGTCGCCGGCGAAGAACAGGTACATGTTCTGGTCATCGCCGATGATCGCCTGGTCGATCGGGCCGGTCGAGGAGTTGGAGATGCTGCCGGTGAACAGCGTCTGGGCCGAGGACCACCCGTTCGGGTTGGTCGGGTCGCTGGAGGTCCGGTACGAGAACGCCGTGCCGCCCCACTGGTAGGCCAGCACCCAGATGTTGCGCGGCGCGAAGTAGAACAGCGACGGCGCGACGGTCGCCGAGTTCATCGCGTTCTGGCTGGCCGAGCCCATCTGCGAGTAGTTGCTGAAGAGACCGAAGTTCATCGAGCCCCACGTGGTGCCGGTGTCGTGCGTGGTGGCGTAGACGAGCTGCTGGCCGTTGTACGGGGCGACGGTGAAGTCCTTCAGCGACACCCACCCCGACCTCGGCTGCGCCAGCGCGCCGGTCGACGACCAGCGGTACGACGAGGGAAGGTCACACGTGTCGCCGGTCGGCGGGGGCGTGGTGGGCGTCGGCGTGGGCGTCTGGGTGCCGCCGCCCGAGGTGGCGAGCCGGAACTGCTGGTTGGTTTGTCCGTGGCAGTCGTAGAGCTGGATCTGGGCGCCGTTGGCGGTGCTCCAGGCGTCCAGGCATCGTCCGGACTGGACGTTGCTGATGGTGCCGTTGGAGTTGACGTTCCACTGTTGGTTGGTCTGGCTGTGGCAGCTGTAGATCTGCACTGCCGCGCCGTTGCCGGTGCCGGCCGCGTCGAGGCACATGCTGCCGTACACCTGTAGTTGTTTGTTGGAGGTGTAGGTCCAGGCCTGGTTGGTCTGCTTGTTGCAGTCGTAGAGCTGGACCCGGGTGCCGTTGGTGGTCGAGGCGTTGGGTACGTCGATGCACCTGCCAGATTGGGCGCCGACGATCTCACTGGCGGAGCCCGGCGGGACGGTGGGAGTCGGCCCCGGCGTGGTGGGCGTGGGAGTGGTCCCGGGGCCCGCGCTGTTCAGCGCTTCGAGGGTGGCCGTGTAGGCGGCCTTCTTGTTGCCGTTGCAGTCGAAGAGCAGCGGAGTACCGCTGGAGCGCCACGAGTCGCAGTCGCGCACACCCCACACGGTGAGCCCGTTGCAGCGAGCCACGGCAAGGCAGTCGTTGACCACGCTGCGGTAGGTGTTGGCCTGCGTTGTGCCGGAGCCCTCGATGTCCAGCTCGGTGATCTGCACGTCCACCCCGAGGGCGGCGAAGCTGGACAGCGTCGTGCGGTAGTTGCTGTTGTAGGGCGAGTTGGCGTTGAAGTGCGACTGGAACCCGACGCAGTCGATCGGCACGCCACGGGACTTGAAGTCGCGCACCATGTTGTACACGGCCTGGGTCTTGGCCCAGGTCCAGTTGTCGGTGTTGTAGTCGTTGTAGCAGAGCTTCGCGCCCGGGTCCGCCGTGTCGGCGGCGCGGAACGCCGCCTCGATCCAGTCGTTGCCGGTGCGCTGCAGGTTCGAGTTACGACGGGCGCCGCTGTTGCCGTCCTCGAACGCCTCGTTCACCACGTCCCACGAGTAGATCTTGCCCTTGTAGTAGCCCGCGACCCGGTTGATGTGGTTGAGCATCGCGTTGCGGAGCGCGGTGCCCTCCATGCTCTGCATCCAGCCCGGCTGCTGCGAGTACCAGGCCAGGGTGTGCCCCCGGACCTTCCAACCCCGGGAGATGGCGTGGTTCACGATCCGGTCCGCGTTGCCGAAGGTGAAGTTGTTCTGCTGCGGCTCGGTCGCGTCGATCTTCATTTCGTTTTCGGGAGTGACAGCGTTGAACTCGCGGTTCAGGATCGTCGTGTAGGCGCTGTCGCCAAGCTTGTTCGCGGCGACGGCGGCACCGAAGTACCTGCCGGACTGGGCCGCGGCGGCACCGAGGGTCGTCTCGGCGGCCTGGGCCAGATTGGGCAGCAGCGACACGATCAGGGCCAGAATTATCGCGGCCATTCCGGAAAGAGTGAGTGTTCGTAGTCGGGTGCGCCCGAGGGGACGGGTCCGGGAAACCATGCTGATCCTCCAGTGGTGGGGTAGGGAATTCCTGTCGCTGTTCCATTGGCAGGCCCCGCTCGGATGGCGGCGGACGCGATGGTGAGCGCGCCCGAGCGAGGGCGGGACTCAGGTCAGGCGTCCGCCCGGATGCGAGTCGGCTCGGGGCTACCTGGCCAGCGGATATAGGGTGGTGACAGGCAGGCCCGGTCGCCCGTGGGGGAGTGGTTGCGGGCGCTGGGCTCGTTCGGTGGTGGACGTGGTCACCTGGCAGGTGGGTGGGCCCGACGGTTGCGTGGAGCGCCTCCAGTGCTAACGGATCTTGTTAACGTTCACACTTGTCGATGGCTCTCAGGCTGGCAGAAAATTCCAGAGTTTTCAACCGGTAGTTTCGGGCCTGTTACGGATGAGGGCGGACGGGTTGGAGCCTTGCCGCACCGTGGCTGGTCGACACGCGCTACGCGGTGGTGCCTGGCATCGCGCCGTTGCCTGGGCGGACGGCGCTGTGGGACTGGCGGAAGGCGCTGCTCCAGGCGGTCGCCGGCCTGGTGCTGTTCCGTGGCGCGTAACGCCCGGAACATGTCGCGTACGCGGCGTTGAGCGCGAGTCGACGAGACGCCGGATCTACGGCTGCGTGTCGGCCTCAGGGGTGAGCTGCCGCATCAGCACCGCGAACCCTTGCCCCGACTCCACGAAACCCAGTTTCCGGTACAGCGCCAGAGCGGGGTGGTTGCTGTCGGTGACCTTGAGTCGTAGGTGTCTGACGCCGGCTGAGCGCGCCCGGTGCAGGACCCGCGAGATCATCGCCGTGGCCACGCCACTGCGGCGCCAGGATGCTCGGGTGCCCAGACAGTGCAGAAGCGCCGTCGGCGTGCCAGTGCTGCCGTCGGCGAGCGCGAAGAGGAAGCCAACCACCGGGTTGTCGCTTCGGCCGGCCTCGGCGAGCACCAGGCAGGAGAGGTCGGGCAGGAACCGCGGATGTCCGGTCGCGTGCTGCGGCCAGGTGCGCTGGTCTGGTCGAACCGCCGTCGGACTGTCGGCGTAGGCCTCATTGTGGGCCAGCCGAGCCAGTTCGTCGTAGCGCTCGTCGACAGGCGTCAGCACCAGACCGGGCGGCAGCGCGGGAGCCGGGGGCTCGTCAGGCACCGCCAGGACGAGGTCCCGTTCGTGCCGGGCCAGCGCGAAGCCGCCACGGATCAGCAGCTCGCGGCCAGCCCGATCGTTCTCGGCGGACCGGATGCCGAGGACGGCCTGTGCCGATCCTCTGTCGTCCCGCAACCGCTTCGCCTGGTCGATGAGCCAGTGGTGCAGCTCTGCGCGGACGTCGTCCGCGATGTCGGGATGAAACACGTTGGTCAGGCGAATGCGGAGCACGTCATCCGCTGTTCCCATGTCGGCGACCTCACCGTATGCGACGACGCTGCCGGTCTCATCGCGGCCAACTCGGGTGCGCCCGGCACTGTCCGGCCCGAGAGTGGCCAGTCGATTCCGGACGTCCTCAGCGCACTGCTCCATGCCGACGGGGGCGACCGCCTCGGCGTGCTGAAAGAGTGCCGCGAGCGCTGCTGCCTCGGCTGGTGTGGCGCGACTCCAACCTGCGATCCTCATCGATGGTCATGCTAATGGAACTGGCTCGACGAAGGGGGACCCCTGCACCCTAACCTCCTAGGATGCTCTACGCGTTGTGCCGCAACCGATTCGGACACACCCGTGCGACAGGTGCCGAGCGCCGGCCAGCAGCTTCCGCTGCCTCGACCGGCTGGTCCTGGCCGGGGCGACCCGGCTGCGTCCCCTGGAGGATTCAGAGATGGATCAGTACAGCGTGGTAATGCAGGAACGAGTTCTGCCTGAACCGAGCGGCATGAGAGGACCGTGGCCGGGCTCGACCGAGAGGAACGCCAGGCGGCTCCGGTAATTCAGCGGCGCAGTGCCTGGACCGGCTCGATTCCCGCCGCACGCCACGCCGGATACAGGCCGGCGAGCAGCCCGATCAAGCCCCCGATGATCGGACCTGCGAACACGGTCCACGACGGGAGCACCGCCGTCCAACGGTTCGTCACCGCCACCACGAGGACAACGGACACCGCGGCGGCGGTGCCAAGGAGTCCGCCGAGCAGTCCCAGCGTCGTGGATTCGGTCAGAAACTGCGCTGCGACGTGACCCCGCCGCGCGCCGACCGAGCGTCTCAGGCCGATCTCGGGGGTCCGCTCCAGCACGGACACGAGTGTTGAGTTGGCGATACCGACAGCACCGATCAACAGCGACACCAGCGCGAGGAGCAGGAGGAGTTGATCCAGGTCGCCGGAGACCTCACGCCGCAGCAGTTCGGGATCAGCCGGCGCGTCAACCTTGAACCGCGTGGGTGCGTCCGGCCGCAGTGCGATCGGCGCCTGGGAGGCGATGAGCCCGGCGGCACCGACACGGGTCTCGATAATCATCTTCGCCCTCGCCTCGACCGGTGGACCGTAGAGCTGTAGGGCGGTCGACGTGGGGATGATGACCGACAGCAGCATCTCCGATTCGCGGGCCATGCTCTCGATGACGCCCACTACCGTGTAGGGCGACCCGTTCACGAACACTGCGGGCTGCGTGTCGAGTCGCCGGATACCGAGGCGGTCTGCCGCGAGTCTGCCCAGCACGGCCACCCGCTCTTTCCTGGACTGGTGAAAAGAGTCGTACAGTCGCCCCGACTGGAGTCCCGGCCGCATCGCCGCCAACGCGGACGGCTCGGCCGCGTACAGCGGAAGTCCCGAACCCGGGTTCGTGCCGTCGTCCAGCTGACCGGGATGAGAGGATATCGACGGGTCGCGCAGCGGCGCCGTCCACCACACTCCGGCATGTACGACCCCGTTCAGCGCACTGACCCGTGCGGTTGCGTCCTCCCGGAACGAGATCTCCGTGTCCAACGGATCGCCGGTGCCCACGTCGCGAACCGTGACCTCGGTCGCGGCGAGCATGTCGAACCGCTGGCTGACATGACCCCCCGCAGTCGCGGTCAGGCCGAGCACCGCAATGAACCCACCCAGTCCCAGGACGGTACCGAGCATCGTGAGGAACGACCGTCCCGGGCGCTGGAGGATGCCGGCCAGAGCCTCCGTCATCAGGTCGTTCAACGACAGCGTCGACGGTCGATTGAGCTGGTCTTCGGGCGCGGCGGCAGAGCCGCCGGTCGACGAACCCTTCCGACGACGACGAAAGGCTCCGCTAGGACGGATCAAGGCTGCCGTCCTTGAGCCGCAGTACACGCTGGGCACCGGCCGCGACAGCCAGGTCGTGAGTGATCATCAGGATCGTCATGCCCTCCTGGTTGAGCGCGTCAAGGAGGGCGAGGATCCGGGCGGCGTTCTCGGTGTCCAGGTTCCCGGTCGGCTCGTCGCAGAGCAGCAGGCGGGGCCGGGCGATCAGGGCACGAGCGATCGCCACGCGTTGCCGCTCACCGCCGGACAGCGTCGTCGGCAACGCGTCTCGACGGTGAGCGAGCCCAACCTGGGCCAGCGCGAACTCCGCCGCTTCCAGCCGATCCGACCGGGTGACACCGAGGTAGAGCTGCCCGATGGCGACATTCTCCACCGCGGTCCGGTACGGCAGCAGATGGAATTCCTGGAACACGAAACCGATGGCGCGTCCACGCAGGCTCGTACGGGTGGACTCCTTCAGCGAACCGACGTCCAGACCATCCAGCTCGTACCTGCCGGCGGTGGGCCGATCGAGCAGGCCGACGATGTTCAGGAAAGTCGACTTGCCGGAGCCGGACGGTCCGACGATTGCCACATATTCCCCGGCCGACACCCGGACGCTACAAGCGCGCAGGGCATGCACGACCGGCGGTCCGGAGTGCGACCTGGCGACGTCCTCGAAGAGGACGACGGGTGGCACGGCAAGGTTCATCGCCCGACGACCACTTCATCTCCCGGGCCGAGTTGCCCCGCCGTGGCGGTGACCTCGACGAAACCATCCGCCGACATCCCGGGGCGCACCTCGACGATGATCTGGCCGCCGGTCGAATCCACCTTGCTCACCACCGTCCGTCCATCGGTTCCTGTCGAAACTGCGGCCAGCGGCACCACCTCAACCGCACCGGGGCTCTGTGCCGCCGTCACCTCCACGCGCACGTCAGTGCCGGCCCAGGACGTGGGCAGGGCGCTACTCGGGCTGATCGTGAGCGGAGCGTAGGGCGCCGCGGTCCCGGTGCCCTCGGGCGAGCCAACGCCCACCCGCTCCGAATCCGTCTGTACGGGGGCCACGCCCTCGACGGTGCCCGCCATCTCGCTGCCGAACGCCTCCGCGACGATCTGGGCCGTCATGCCCTTCGTGACGGTCTCCGCCTGATCCGGCCTGAGCTTCGCGACCACTCCGAGGGCACCGGTGGACAGCGAGATCAGTGGTTCTTTGACCAGCCCGCCGACCGTTGCCGACGACTTGGCCACCAGCGCGGGAAAGCGGGGAAGAAAGACCACCTCCCCCATCGGGACGACGGCGCCCGTGCGCGCCGCCAAATCGGCGTATGTGCGCTCGGCTTTGTCGAGGGACCTCTGTAGGTACTTCAGCTGCGTCGGTAGCGACTCCGCCCCGGCCCGCTCCTGGACCAATCCTCCGTCGAGCTGCGACTTCAGCAGGTCCACCTGGCGGCGAGCCTGCTCGACGGCCTCCTGTGCGTTGTCCAGCGCCGCCCGGTCCGTGGCACCGCCGACCCCGTCGGTCATGGGCGCGTTGTACCCGAGGTCGTCGTAGAAGCGAAGAACCGCTGCCTTGGTCGAGGACGCGTACGTGCCAGCGGCGTCGCCGCCGTGATAGTGGCCGAGCCCCCGCAACGCCTGCTGAAGCTGGCTGACATCCTGCCCCTTCATGCCCGGCTTGAGATCTCGGTAGGGCGGTATCTGTCCCTTCAGGGCGATCAGGGGCCTACCCGACACCTCTAACAACACGTCGCCGGGTGAGACTGACTTGCCGACCTTCGCACGTACCGATGTGACGATCTGTTTCGTGGCACCGTCGACGCCGATGACCGGCGTCACGTCGAGTGTCGTGGCGGCAGCAACTGTTCCACGTACCACCACTGTCTGCTTCAATATGCGTTCCTGAACTGGCGCGGTAATCACCGAAGCGACCGGGGCACGCGACTCCGAAGCGAGCTGTTCTGGCGATTTGATTATCGTGGACGCTGCCAATCCGGCGAGCGAGAGAACGGCGCACGCCACGGATGCGCGGACCACCAGCCGTTGCCTGCGCGCCATTGGCGAAGAAACGCCACCGCCCTCGACCCCGCGATCGGCGACGGCCTTGGCAGACCACGGAAGGCGCATCCGATTCCCTAGCTCTCGCGACACAGTGAATTGCCGAAGCCCGGCTGGACGCCCACCCTTTTGGGGCGCGAAAACATCATGCGACGCCGTCCGATGACGGTCAACCACACCGCCGGAGGCAGCCGCGCCAGCGTTCTGAAAGCATGGCACATACGGGCTCGCCGCGGCGGCCCCCGCGACCGGTTCCCGTCGGTATCGGATCGGGAGACCGGACCACGAGTAACGGTAGGGGCATCATTCGCCAACCTGCTCGCCATCGCTGGAGCGAACGTTGCACGGAGGCCCGGCGGTGGCTTTCCGTGAGAGCTGGGGCGGCCAAAAATTCATCTTCCGGACATCCTGGATCACCGCCTGTAATCGATCGCGGAGAATGCAACGTCTCCACGGGACCGGATGGTAACGCTTGGATAACGAACCGGCGCGCGGCGGGCGTGGTGATTGTCCGAGCGCCTAGCGTATCGATGGTATTCGAAGCAGCTGCGCAGGCAGTCGCAGCCGAAAACGGGGGATCCATGCTATCGAAATCCAGGTCAACGACCGACCCTCCCGACGGCTGGGCGAGGGGGCACCGACCCGTGTCGCCGACCGTCGCCGTCTCTCGCGCCGGCGAGAGGGCCCTCGTCACCGTCTAGCCGTCGGCAATGGCAACGCCAGTCAGCCCCGCCCGGCCCCGTCGGCGCGTACCACCGGCCTTCGGTGGCGACCTCGGGTCGGCAGGGCAACGAGCCGGGTGCAGGACTCCGTCGCGGAGCTGAGGCGTCGGTAACGCCGCGAGGTATTCGCGGATGTGACGCTGAGTGGCTGGCTGAGCAGCGGCTGTGCGCCGTCTCCATTCCGCTCGTTCAGGCGTGCCATGCGTTCTCCAGGGATTGACCGTGCGGCGCCCGGCCCTGCGTCATCGCCGATTCGGCGGTGCGCGTGGATGCCCGTTGTGCCGACCCGGCCCTGCTGATCGCGGCTGGGTTCCGGCCCCGCCGCAACGGATCGTCCGACCTTGCGTGGACGACTCGCGCCCGTCGAAGACAGCGTCGACGAGAAGTGCGCGCAGGGATCACCTCGGACATTCGCCGACGAGACAACCGTTGCGAGGAGACGCGCATCGCGACGCCGACCGATGTTGTTCCCGAACCATTTCACGGGATACGGAGGGAGGTGTGGGAGGCACGGTCGCGCCCTCTTTGGCCAGTCGCCGTGCCAGCAGTCCGTCACGACCGCAGGAAGTCGGACAACCGCCCGCAGAAGCGAAGCCCAGCATTAGGAGTAACCATGAATGGTCGACGCACGATGTCAATGCTGCTCACTATGGTTGGCGTGGCCACCACCGCGGTCGCGCTCACGGCGACTCCAGCCCAAGCCAGCGGTTCGACCTGCACCAGGGCCGCGTACGGGGACCTCTGTGCCTTCTACCGCATCAATTATGGTGGCTCGCGGACCGGCTTCTGGGAGTGCGGGAACGCGGATTATCTCAACCCGTGGGTGGGCTTCCAGAGTGCTGGTGACGGCCAATACAACGCCGTCGGCAACAACGCCGGGTCCTTCCGCAATGATGACCTGGCCACCGGCTTTCGAGTGTACGAGCATGCCAACTGGACGGGTCGATCCGATCATTGGGCCCCCGGCGCGGGCAGCGGAAACTCGAATTTCGTGACCCGCAACAACAACCGGTCCCACCTCTGCGACTGATTCATTGTCGCCGGCCGGAGCGGCTCGACCATTGTGTTCGATGGCGCCGCGTTGTGATCGGACGCGGCGCCACCTCGCTCGATTATTCGAACAGCGGGAGTAACAGATGCCATTTGTTGTCAGATCAACAGCGGTGGTCCTGATGATGCTGGCGAGTTGCGTGGGGGTCGCCGCCTGCACCGAACAGGAGCCGGCCAGTGATGCCGCGGAGAGCAACCTCACGCTGACCGCACCACCAGCGGTGCCACACATCACGACGTTGTCGACGACCGACGGCCTGTCCCTGCCGCTTGACGCGTACGCACTGAGCGAGGAGAAGCTGCAGGTCGTGCTGCAGGCGCGCGCGCTACTGATCGAGAAGTGCCTGGCAAGATTCGGATTCGTGTACGACTTCCCAGTCCCGGTGGCGCAGGAGGACCGCAACCCGCTGGGCCGGCGATACGGGATCACCGACCGTGCGGTGGCCGCCCAGTGGGGGTACGCGACGGCGCCACGCGCCACACCGGCAGTGCGCCCCAGGCGCGCCGATGACCGGAACCCCGCTCTCCTGCTCGTGCTGACCGGCTGGCCCGACGGCCAGGTTCCCGCTAACGCGGAGCGGCCCTCCGTGAAGACCGCCAGCGGAGCGGACGTGCCGCCCGGCGGATGCGAGAGCGAGGCATCAAGGGCACTCGTTGGCGAGGACGAGAAATATGACACGCCGGAGATCGTGCGACAGCTGGACGCGAACGCCTACCACCAGTCCTCGGCCGACGACCGCGTCGTGGCCGTCCAGAAATCCTGGTCGGAGTGCATGAAGAAGGAGGGCTACGACTTCCCTAATCCACTCGACGCAGCGGACAGGTCCACGAATCCGTCCTCGGCCAGCTCGATCAGGACGGCACTGACGGACATAGATTGCAAGAACCAAACGAATTTGATCGGTGTGTCATTCGCCGTCGAGGTTGCTTACCAGAGCGGCCTGATTCAGCAGAACCTCGAGCGGCTGAAGGCGGTCAAGGATCGCCTGGAGAGCGAGGTGCAGGTCGCCGGTAAAACCGTCTCGGGAAGCTGATCGACGATCCAACCATAATCTGCGGTTCAGGCTGCCGATAATACCGTTACGGGACTCGGCGGCGCATTCATGGAGGCTGGGGCAGCGACGTCCCAAGCGACGGTCCAGAGGCGTTCCGCCCCAGGTCCGGCGCCACTGGTTCGCGCCGGTGCCCCAATTGGCGCATTGAGGCGAGTGCAGCAGGACGACTTTTCCGGTCCGATCGCCATCGCGCCAGCGAACGTTAGGTCGAACGGGGTGAGATCGCTTTCCGTAATATCAACCGCCGCCAGACGGCGGTATTCGGACTGGCTTACTCACAGACGGTGATCAATCTCAGAAAAAGCGCCGTCGAAGCCGCCGATAGCTTGGTAACGCTTAGGTAACGAAACCGTTTATCGGGTTCGAGGTAATCGATAGGTCGTTTAACGTATTGATGGCGGTCACGTAGACGACCGCAAATCACCGACCGAAAGCGGGGACCCATGCTGCCAAAGACCAGATTAACCGCCGATCCGCCCCAGGGATGGTCGCCCGGCCGCCGAACGGTGGTGGCGTCTCTCGCCATCGCCGCAATGGCCGCGACCACCGTCATCGCTGTTCAGCCGGCCGCGTTCGCGGCGCCGGTCGCCTCCGCCGAGGCGCGGCCCGCCTCGGTCCGTACCGCGCAGATCGACGGCGCGACACTGCGGCAGGGCACGGTGGCAGCGAAGTCAATCAACTCGACCGCCGACGTGAAGAGCGGACAGCGTCTCAAGGAGCACCTCGACGACGCCGCCCGCAACGGCCGCCTGGTTGACACGCTGGACACCCACCTGTCCACGGTTGCGGACCCCTTCACCCCCGGCGCGACCATCCAGTTGGCCTGGGACGGGGACAAGGCGCCGGAGTCGGTGAGATACGCCCGACGCGACAACGCCGAAGGCACCGCCGACGTCGCCATGGGTGTGCAGGTTGGCGGGAATGAGGCCGTCAAGGAGCGCCCCCGGAAGGCGACTGCGGGTAGTTCGGGTGGCTCGGGTTACGCGGCCGGGTTCAACAGCTCGAACATGATACGTACGGACAACTACTGCACCGACACCTGGTTTGTCCCCTCGTACTCGAGCAGCCGGGATCACAAGATCACCTCTTGCTTCGAGCAGTGGGAACAGAACGCTACGGTGCACTTCGTCTACAACCGCTGGGCACTCTGGAGCCCCGCGCCGCCGCCGTTCGGACTGAGCGCCAACACGGTGGACTTCTACGTCGCGGCACGGCCGTGGAGCGGATACGCGTCGAGGTTCCGCTCACTCAACGACTGGGCCCCCCGGGCGCCCACCTCGGCCTGCGACACGAAGGCGACGTTCACCCTGGGCGGCACCTTCGCTGGCGTCAACGGCAGCGTCGCGATCCCGATCAACGTCTGTCAGCAGTACCGGATGGACATCACGGCAAGCGCGAAGAAGATCGGCATCGACTTTGACGGGTCGCGGTCCGGTCAGATGTACATGGACGTGGCGGGCGACTTCAGTGCTATCAACGCCACCACGGCCTTGCTCTGGGCCGACTACAACTGGGTCGAGCTCAGGCTCTGCAGCCCCAGCGTGTGTGGCTCGGAGCAGTGGGTCGCGAAGGACAGTGGTTGGTGAATTGGCTAGCCGGACGACATGTCCGGGAGGTGCGGGCGCCAAGGTTCTTTGGCGCCCGCGCCGCCGGTCTCGTCCTCACCACAGTCGTCACGCTCACCGCCGGCCTGACCGGCTGTACCGATTCCACGCCGGAAGCCGGTCGCCCGAAAGCGACACCGGAAGCCCCGTCCGAGAAACCCTTCGTCGGCTCCACCTGCAAGGAGCAACCGGTACGGGAGCCCTGCCAGGACATCTCTGTGGATGGCATGGTGCGTCGTTACGCCCTGCTGTCGCCCAAGTCACCCACCCGCGACACCGTCCTCGTCGACCTGGGTGGGCCGGGTGAGGCGGCACTGTCCGGCACGAAGAGCCTGTCCTCGTTCCAGGAATCCTTTCCGGAGATCTCCGGCAAATTCAACATCCTCGTGGTGGAAGAACCCTGGGTGACACGGCCGGTGAGCGATGCCTGCTCCTCGGCACTCAGCTCCTACTATCTACGTCTCCACGGCGGAGATGCCGAGGGCGCCGCTCGCTTCACGAATGAATTGGACCGGGAGTGCAGGCTCGGCGAGGGCGACTGGGGATTCACCCCGACGTCGTACGCCCATCTCGTCAGCGCGATATCGACTCAGCACAACCTGCAACTGAAGGGGTTCGTCGGCCATTCCTGGGGCTCCGCTCGCCTGACGTACCTGGATGTTCCCTCCCTCGACTTCTCGGTCCTGGTCAGGCCGTTTCCGGTCGGCACCGACGCAGCCTCGCTGATCGCGGAGCGCGCTCGGACCCTCGCCACGATAAAGCCGAACGGCGCCACCCAGGCGACGACCGACGAGCGGCGGTCGCAGAAGGTCACCGAGTTCGATCGCCTGTCGGCCACGGTGGCACTGGGCTACGTCTCAGATGCCTCGCTCGGGCAGGATGCGGCGGCGGTCGGTTCCGGCCAGGACAAGGCCCTGATCGGAAGCCTTTCCGACCAGCTCTGGAAACGGTATGGCGAGTCCTCTCTGTCGCCCGGAATGCTGGCTCAGTTGGACGAGATGTGTCCGCTCGTAGGCACGGGCCCACCGCTGAAAGCAATCCGCACGGTCACGGATCTGCTGACCGCGCAATTCGCGCCATGCCCGGCGGCCCCGGCGCCCGCCCAGCGGGCAACAGTCGCCAAGAAGAGCTGCATCGCGGCTTCACCAAGCGATGCCGTCACACCGTATCGCCTGGTCCGGGAGCATTTCGGCACGACGAAAACCAGGTTCGTCGACTCGACCGAGCGGTCACACGGTTCATTTCAAGGGCTGACCGAATGCCTGAAGGTGGTCCTCAATTGATCGACCCGGTGGCCGGAGATCCGGCTATCGAATGACACGACCGCCCGCATGAAGTGGCGCCGTTGCCGACTTTCGGCAACGGCGCCACTTGCGATGCCACACCACCACGCTGTCCGACCCCACGGGTACCGCCACAAAACCAGACCTGGGATACAGTCGATGATATGGCGACGACCCTTCATCCGGATCCGCGTCCGTCCGCCTCGCGCCTGTCGGCACGACAGTGGTTACTGGTCGCCGTCGCCGGATTGACCGGCGCCGTACTCGGGGCCTTCGCCTGTTACTCCCTGTTGACGCCCCGCTGGGGAGTACCGCACGCGGTCACGGGCACCGTCGTGGCGGTCGACGCCGACGCCAACGCGTTCGTGATCCGGCCCGATGGGCGGCAACCGTCGGCGAACAAGGCCGACGACGGCGGCCATGGCTATCAACTGGGCCCGGTGGAGTGGGTCGACTACGCCGGTCAGACCCACCACGAAGGAACACCCGTCTGCCTGGCTCCGCTCTCCGAAGGGGCCAAGGTCGAGCTGATGGTGGTGGATGTGCGCGGAGGCACCGGTGGGCCGGACGCGCTGATCACCCGGGTCCGCTGCCTAAGCGCCCGGTGATCGACCGACCGCTGACGCGGAACCCCGGTGCTCGCGGGCTCAACCGTCGTAGTCGATGACCAGATTGTCGGTGACCGGGCTCGACTGGCAGGTCAGCACGTACCCGGCGGCCAGTTCGTCCGGCTTTAGGGCATAGTTGCGGGCCATCGTCACCTCTGCGGAGACCACCCGCGCGGACGCGGGTGATTGAAAAATTCGCGCCCAAACTCGGTAACCAAATCGGCTGGCCAACCCGTCAGGTCAATGACGGATCGCCACCGAGGCGGTCAGCCGAGGAGGAACAAGGGACATGGGCGACGTGCGTGGGCGTTTCACTGACGAACTGGCCCAACATCCCGCACCGCCACTGGGTGACCTGGTCCAGCAGTCGGTGGTGCAGGGCCGCCGACTTCGTCACCAACGCCGCCTGGCGCAGTTCGGCGCCGGCGGATCGGCGTTGGCGATGCTGCTCGTGATCGGCCTGGCCGCCGGGCCGCTCGGCGTCGGTGCGGATGACGCCGGTCAGCCCGCGGGGCCGAACCTGAGTCTGCCGGGCGGGTCGGTCGACACCACCTCGCCGTCCCCGGCCGCGCCCTCGGCTGGCGCCCCGGTCCGGTTGGAGGAGGGCGCCGGCGAGGAGGAGCGGGGAGGGCTGGTCCCGCCGACTCCCTCGACCACCGTGATCGACACCGTGAGGATGGGGCCGGGGCCGGACGGCGAACTGCTGACCACCACGCCGCAGGGCGCCTTGGAACTGCTGACCCGGCTGCTGCCCCAGGGGAAGACCGGCGGCTATGCAAGTCTGCCGAGCCGCGGGGCAGGCGCCGGCATGCCGTACGTCCAGCTCTACCTGGACCGAGGCGATGGAGCGGGAATGGTGCGGCTCTCGATCTACCGCGACCGCCTCGGCGGCGACCCTGTCCCGGGGACGGTGGAGTTGACCGAAGTACCCGGCGACTGCGTGCAGAGCCAGACGGTCACCGTGCACCACAACGCTGGCCTCCAGGTCGATCTCATGATCGCTACCTGTCTGGCCTGGGACCCCAAGGGAACCTCGCCGGCACCGCCCGTGCTCTCCGTGAAGGAGGCGACCGTGATCGCCGCCAACCCGATGTGGGGGACGAAACTGCCGGCCGAGTACGTCCGCAACGGGACCAAGAGGTTCCCGAAGCTGGCCCGGTCGAATGGCTGACGAGGACTTCGTGGACTTCGCGCAGGCGGCCGCCGGCCGGTTGCGCGACGCGGCGTTCCTGATGTGCCGCGACTGGCATCTCGCCCAGGACCTCACCCAGACGACGCTGGCCAAGGTTTACGCCAACTGGAGGCGGGTCCGCCGGGCCGACGACCCCCACGCGTACGCCCGCAAGATACTGCTGCGCTGCATGATCGACCAGCAGCGGCGTCGCTCCAGCCGCGAGTTGGCGATGTCGGCGCCGCCGGAGCGGGGCGAGGAACATCCGGCCGAGCTGCGCATGACGTTGCTGGACGCGGTCGCCACCCTGCCGTTGCGGGACCGGGCGATCATCGTCCTGCGCTACTGGGACGACCTGAGCGTGGAGACGACCGCCGAGGTCGTGGGCGTCTCCACCGCCGTCGTCAAGAGCCAGAGCATGCGCTCCCTCAACCGCCTGCGTGAGTTGCTCGGCGCGACCCGTTCCGAGCTGTTCGCCGAGGAACGCCATTGACCGGTGCCGTCCGCCGCCGGGGTGTGGCGGGTCCCGATGGTGTCGGCCCGGCGGCCGGCAACCGCAGCGTCGGTGCTGCGGAGGCGACGAACGTGCCGCCAGGCGTCGTCGCCTGAAGCGCCACCTGCGGTGGCAAGTACCTGCGTTGGGGAGGTTTTCGGTGTCCGTATCGAGCAGCAGGACGAGCCGAGGCCGGATTCGCGGCAGAGGCCGAGGTTCGCTCGCGGTCGTGCCGGTGGTCGTGTCGGCGTTGATGGTGATGGCCGCGGGGTGCCATCGGGGGGAGTCCGGTGTCGGCCCCGACGAGCCGCACACCGTGAACGCGGAACGGGGCGATCCGAGCCCGCTGCTGGGGGCGGGCGATCTGGGAGCGGAGTGGCATGAGGACGACGCGCGAACCGGTCTGGCGTCCTGGCCGTGGGAGCAGGACAGCTGCCCCAACTACCGGAGCAGCGACTACCTGGCCAAGTCGCATCGGCGCGCCGCCGTGGAGCGCTACTACCGGCTGTCTGACGGCTCGTCGCCGGCCCACCACGTCGTGGAGACGTACGAACCTGGCTGGGCCGAGCGGAACGTCGATGACGTCCGTCGGGTCCTTCTGCGGTGCGCGAGCTACCCGGTCCTCGGATCGCATGTCTCGTTCGATGTCGTCGATCCGCATTATCTGGCGGGCGCCGGGATCCTCGTTCGAGGTCGTATCGCGCATCCGGACACCCCGAACACCATCACGTACTTCGTGGTGGTGAAACGAGGCGATACGGTCTCGACGGTCCGCCTGCCCGATCCGGGCAGCCGGGCCGTGGTGGACTCGATCGCGGCGAGGGCGGTGGCCCGCCTTGGCTGAGCGGAAAGGGCGGCAGCTGCCGCGACGCTGGGTCATCTCCGCGGTCACCATGTCGCTGGCCGGCGCTGCGACGGCCGCCTTCGGTGCCACCCGCGACGGCGACGGAGGGGGAGGCGGAGGCGGACCATCGCTCGGTTCCTCCCCTGCCAGTCCGATCCCCACGACGCCGGCCATCGACTGGATCGGCCAGGCGAGAACGCGCATCACTGCCTATGTAAAGCGGTACGACGGCCACCTGGCGGTCGCGGCCGTGGACCGACTGGGAACGGCTGAGGTGACTGTCGGCGCCAAACGGTTCGAGACCGCCAGCATCGTCAAGGTCAACATCCTCGCGGCTCTGCTGCTGCGCCAGAACCCGCCGGGCAAGGCCCTGGGAACTGAGATCCGGCGATTGGCCGAGGCCATGATCGTGTCCAGTGACAACGATGCGGCCGTCGCCCTGTGGCAGCGGATCGGGGGCTCGCGCGGCCTCAACGCCGCGAACCGCGCGCTCGGTCTGCGCGAAACCAAGCCCAACTCGCACTGGGGGCTCACCACCACCACTGTCGCCGACCAGCTTCGCCTGCTGACGGCGGTGACGTCACCGACGGGACCGCTGACCCCGCAGGACCGTACCTTCATCATGGGCCTGATGAAGAAGGTGATCCCCGAGCAGCGATGGGGAGTCCCCGCCGCACGGGAGGCGGCCAGTCGTTCCGACTACGTCAAGAACGGCTGGGACACCGCCGATGCCGACGGCGGCCGCTGGCTGGTCAACAGCATCGGACGGATCGTCGAGGCCCGTCATGACTGGCTGATCGCCGTGCTCTCCGACCATCACGTGAGCCGGAAAGAGGGCATCCGCGTCGTCGAGAGGGCCGCCACGTACGTGCTCACGGAGCTGCGCGCCGCCACCGCGCACGACGGGCTGTCGCAGGGGTAGGCCCCGCGTCCGCCGAGGCCGACAGTGGGCCGGTCGCCTGCCCGGCCGGGCGCTCGTCATCGTCGGCGACAAACAATTCCCGATCTTGTACCCATCCGTCTGCGGGTCGGCCTCGAATGCCTCATGACAGCAGCAATCGAGTACAAGCATCTGAGGAGTTCCTATGAAGCGGCGCCTGTTTGCCACGGTCGGCGTGATCGCCGTGCTGGCCCTGTCCGCCTGCGGCGGCACTGACGGCGAGGACACCGCCAGCGGCACGCCGAGCACGTCGGCCAGCGCGCCGATGGCCTCTGCCTCGCCGTCGATGATGATGTCGGGTCAGTTCGGCTCGGGGTGCGCGGCCGTGCCGACCGATCCGTCCAACCCGGAAAGTTTCGAGGCGATGGCGAAGGTGCCGGTGGCCACCGCGGCGTCCGGCAACCCACTGTTGTCGACGCTGGTGACGGCGGTGAAGAAGGCCAACCTGGTGGACTCGCTCAACGGCGCGCAGGGCGTGACGGTGTTCGCGCCGACAAACGACGCGTTCGCCAAGATCCCGAAGGCGGACCTGGACAAGGTCCTGGCCGACGACGCCATGCTCAAGAAGATCCTCACCTACCACGTGGTGCCGACCCAGTTGTCCCCGGACACCCTGGCCGGCACCCACAAGACGTTGCAGGGTGACGACGTCACGGTGACCGGTGGTGGCAGCTCGTTCACCGTCAACGGCACCTCGATGGTGGTCTGCGGGAACGTCTCGACGGCCAACGCCACCGTGTACATCGTTGACAGCGTCCTGATGCCCAGGAGCTGAGGGTGTCCACCCCCATCGAGCCCCGGCCGGCGACTCGCCGGCCGGGGCCGCCCCGAAGCATCACCGCCGCGCGCGGCCTCGTCGTCGGTGTGCTGAGCGCCGGGGTTGCCCTCGGCGTGGCCCACCTCGTGGCGGCACTGGTCGATCCGGCCGCCGACCCGGTGCTGGCGGTCGGCAGTGCCGCTGTGGACCTGGCACCGCAGCCGGTAAAGGCATTCGCCATCCGCACCTTCGGCACCAACGACAAGATCGTCCTCCTCGGCGGCGTCTACGCACTGTTGGCCCTGAGCGCGGTCCTGCTCGGCGCGGCGACGTTACGACGACGCCGTTACGGTCTGGCGGGCCTAGCCGCGTTCGCTGCCGTCGGTGTCGCAGCCGCCCTGTCCCGCCCGACGGCCACGCTGGTGGACGTCCTGCCGGTAGTGGCGGGCACCGGCATCGGGATGGCCGCGATGCTTGTGGTGGCGCGCGCCGCTCGGACGTCCCCGGTTCCTGGCTCGGGTCGGCCGCGGCTGCTCAACCGCCGTCAGTTTCTGGCCACGACGGCCGGCGCGGCGCTCACCGCCGGCGCCACGGCAACCATCGGCCAGACCGTCGGTGGCCGCAACGCCGCAGGCGCCCGTTCCCGCGCTGCGGTTCGCATACCGCCGCCGGCGCAACCCGCGCCGCCGCTACCCGGCGGCGTCTCCGCTGGCGTGGACGGGGTGTCGGCGTTTCTCACCCCCAACCGGGACTTCTACCGGGTCGACACCGCCCTCACCGTTCCGCAGGTCGACGTGGAGACCTGGCGGCTGACTCTGGATGGTGCTGTCGACCGGCCCCGTAGCTGGACATTCGACGACCTCCTCGGCCGCGGTCTGGTGGAGCGCGACATCACCCTCAACTGTGTCTCCAACGAGGTCGGCGGGCCCTACGTCGGCACCGCCCGCTGGACGGGGATCCCGCTGGCGCCGCTGCTGCGCGAGGCGGGCATCCGGGCCGGGCAGAACCAGCTCGTCAGCCGTTCCGTGGAGGGCATGACCATCGGCACCCCGCTCGAGGCGATCCTCGACGGCCGCGACGCGCTCCTGGCCGTGGCCATGAACGGTGAACCCCTGCCCCTGGAGCACGGCTTTCCCGTCCGCATGCTCGTCCCCGGCCTCTACGGCTACGTCGGCGCCTGCAAGTGGCTCACCTCAATGCAGGTGACCACCTTCGACGCGTTCGATCCGTACTGGGTGCAACGCGGGTGGGCCGCCGAGGCGCCCGTCAAGACCGCATCCCGCATCGACACCCCGAAACCCTTCGCCAGCCGACGCGCCGGCCCCGTCATGATCGCCGGTGTCGCCTGGGCGCAACGTCGCGGGATCACCGCCGTCGAGGTGCAGATCGACGACGGGCCGTGGCGGCAGGCCCGCCTCGCCGACGGCCCGTCACCAGACCTGTGGCGGCAGTGGACCTACCGCTGGGACGCCACCTCCGGCAGCCACACCCTGCGGGTACGGGCCACCGATGCCACCGGCGTCGCCCAGACCGACGAACGGGCCGCGCCCTTCCCGGACGGCGCGACCGGCTGGCACAGCACCACGGTCACCATCACCTGAGCTGGTGCGTCCGACGGTCACCGTCCGGGCCGGAAAAGAAGTCCGGGCCGGGACCAATCCGGTGCGCGAGGGGCGACGAATCCCTCACGACAGCACCTGAGCATCGACGCCGCACCCAGGCGGAGACGGAGATTTGTTGTGAGATTGTCCCGAGCCCTGCTCGCCGTGCCGGCAGCAGCCCTGATCCTCGCCTTTCCGGGCGTCGCGCACGCCGACGAGAGCGTGCAGGTCCAGTTGCAGGACCTCAACGAGACCGGCGCGACCGGTACCGCCACGTTGACCGCCACGGGCGGCGGTGACCTGAAAGTCATGATCCGGTCGAAGGGCATGACGCCGAACTCGCCGCACGCCCAGCACGTGCACGGCGCGGCGAACGGCATGGACTTCCACTGCCCGGACAAGTCCGCCGACGCCAACGGCAACGGCTACGTCAGCACCGAAGAGGGCCTCAAGATGTACGGCGACATCTTCATCTCGCTGACCACCACCGGAGACACCACCAAGGCCAGCGGCCTGGCGGTGGACCGGATGCCGACGGCCGACGCCAAGGGCAACCTCAGTTACGAGCGCACCATCCCCGCCGCGGAACTGCCCAAGGGCACTATCGCGCACCTGAAGGACCTGCACCTCGTGCAGCACGGCATCGACGCCAACAAGAACGGCAAGTACGACATGGAAGCGCTCGGCGAGTCGACGTTCGCCAAGTCCGTCGGCGTCAACGGCATCCCCGCCGAGGCCACCGACCCCGCGACGTGCGGCATGGTCAGCGGCGCGGCCGCCGGCTCCGTACCCGCCGGGGGCGTCGCCACCGGCGACGGCAGCACCTCAGGCGGATCGCCGATGATGATCTACGCAGTGGGCGGCTTCGCGCTGCTCGGTGCCGCCGGTGCGGTGGCTGCGCGACGCCGGCTCGCCGGCGAGCGTTGAGCCGGCGGCGACAGTGATGGACACCGGTGACACACCAGTGCCGGTCGGCCGTCGCCGGGGGCGCCACGCGCTCCTGGCGGCGGCCGGCGTCCTCACCGTGACGGCGGCCCTGACGATCGGTGTCGCAGTCGCCAACCGGGGCGGCGATCCACCCCGACCTGACGCGTCCGCTGCGGCACCGGCCGCGAACGCGTCGCCCGCCCCGGCGACCAGGCCAGGTGAGTTGACCACGGGGCCGCTGATGGCCGGCTCACCGCCGACGCGGGTGTCGATCCCGTCGCTGAAGGCCACCGCCGCCATCGTCGCCCTCGGCCTGCGGGCCGACGGCGCGATGCAGGTGCCGGACAGCGCCACCGACGTGGGCTGGTTCACCAAGGCGCCGACGCCCGGCGCTCTCGGCCCGGCAGTGCTGGCCGGGCACGTCAACTGGAAGGGCCGCCGCGGGACGTTCTTCGACCTGGGCAAGCTGTCTGTCGGCGCGGGGATCACCGTCGACCGTCAGGACGGCAGCACCGCGACGTTCACAGTCACCGCTGTGGAGCAGCATCCCAAGGACCGCTTCCCCACCGTCGAGGTGTACGGGGCGACCGACCACGCGGCGTTACGCCTGATCACCTGTGGCGGCGAGTTCGACGACACCACCCAGCACTACCGCGACAATGTCATCGTCTACGCGCGCCTCGCCCACGCTCATCCCGCCTAGACACGAGTGCGGCGGCACACCGAGCCGTCGACAGCACAGGGAGAGGACATGCCGAGAATGAGCGGTGACCCGGAACAGGGGCGGCGGTTGCGTTCGGTGCCGCCGGACACCGCGACCCCGCCGAACGCCGACGAGTTGCTGCAGCGGGTGGCGCGGGGCGACGAGGTGGCATTCGCCACGCTGTACGACGCAGTGGCGGGCCGGGTCCTCGGGCTGGCCCGGCGGGTCGTCCGCGATCCGGCGCAGGCGGAGGAGGTGACGCAGGAGGTGATGGTCGAGGTGTGGCGCACCGCCGGCCGCTTCGACGCCGGCCGGGGCTCCGCCTCGGCGTGGATTCTGACCATGGCGCATCGCCGCGCTGTGGACCGGGTGCGCTCCGAACAGGCCCACACCAACCGTGCCCTGCAGGTCGCCGCGACCGAGACACACGTCCCCTACGACGAGGTGGTCGAGGACGTCACGGCCCGGTTGGAACGGGAGCAGGTCCGCCGGTGCCTGGGCCGGTTGACGCCGGTGCAGCGGGAGTCGGTGACCCTGGCCTACTACGGCGGTCACACCTACCGAGAGGTCGCCGAGAAGTTGCAGACGCCGCTGCCGACGGTGAAGACGCGGATGCGCGACGGACTGATCCGGATGCGCGACTGCCTGGGCATCGAGATGGAGGGACGGGCATGAGCGCCGATGTTCACACCCTCGCTGGTGCGTACGTCCTGGACGCGGTCGACGACGTCGAGCGGGCCGCGTTCGAGCGGCACCTGACCGAGTGCGAGCCGTGCCGCGTCGAGGTGGCCGAGTTGCGGGAGACCGTCGCCCGCCTCGCCGACGACACCGTCATCGAGGCGACTCCGCCGAATCTGCGGGAGCGGACCCTCGCCCAGGCGGCCCGGACCCCGCAACTGCACGTCAGCGCCGCGGGCGTCGGCGGCAGACGGCAGGCGGGCAGGTGGCGACAGCTCACAGTGGCCGCCGCCGCAGCCGTCCTCGTGGCCGGTGGCGCGAGCGCCGTCACCTGGACCGTCAGCAACGATCGGATCAGCGACGAGCAGGCCAGCAGCGACCAGGCCCGGCAGATCACCGCCGTTCTGGACGCCCCGGACGCCCGGGTGTTCGAGCGGTCGCTGCCGCCCGGCGGCGCCGCCACGGTGGTGCTCTCCCGTGACCGCGACCGGGGTGTGGTGCTGCTGCGTGACCTGCCCGCCCCCGGTGCCGGGCGGATCTACGAGCTCTGGCTCATCCGGGGCAGCGAGCCCCGCAAGGTGGGACAGCTCGCCGAGGGGGACAGGGGTTCGACCACCGTCATCGGCCCGGTCGGCGAGGCGGGCGTGTTCGGGGTTTCCAACGAGCCCGTCGGTGGTTCCGTTGCCCCCACGCGGATCGTGGGTACCGTCAAGCTGAGCTGAGCTGAGCTGAGCTGAGCTGAGCCGGGCCGGCTGCCGGCACACCGGCGGCCGGCCCAACCCCGGCCGCGGCCCGAGCCCTGGTGCTTCTGGTCACCCCACCCATCCGGACAGCGGACCGCTCCGAATCATTCGCATGGATGACGAGTTGCTCGCCGGCCGGTACCGCAGGCTCCTGCTGAGCGGGGACACCGCGACCCCGGGGCGCGTCTGGCTGGCACGCGACGAACTGCTGGACCGGCACGTCGCGCTCAAGCAGATCACCCTGCCGGGTTGGGTGAGCGACGCCGAGCGGGCCCGGTTGCGGGACAAAACGCTCGGGGAGGTACGCGGCCTGGCCGGTCTGGACCATCCGAGCGTGGTCGGGATGTGGGACGTGCTGAGCACCGACGGATATCTGTGGCTCGTCATGGAGCACGTAGCCTCCCGGCCTCTGTCCGAGGTGGTTGCCACCGATGGTCCGCTGGCACCGGCCGAGGTGGCGCGGGTCGGTCTGCACCTGATCTCCGCACTGGGTGCCGCCCACGCGAGGGAAGTGACGCATCGGGAGGTCCGGCCGCAGAACGTGCTGCTCGCCGACGACGGGCGGGTCATGCTCGGCGGATTCGGTCTGTCGATCTTCGACATCCGGGATCCGGCGACAGTGACCGCGGCGAGCCTGTCGACGGTCCAGTACTCCGCACCGGAGCGTGCCCGCGACGGCAGGTCCAGCCCCGCCACCGACCTGTGGGCCCTCGGCGCGACGCTCTACCTGGCCGCGGAGGGCCGCCTCCCGTGGACTCGGCAGTCGACACTGGCCATGCTCGCCGCGCTGGCCACCGAGGCGCCGGACCGGATGACCGTCCGGCCACTCGAACCAGCGATCACCGGCCTTCTGCTGCGTAACCCCCGCCAACGCCTCTCCGCGCAGGAGGCCCGCGACCAGTTGGAGCAGGTTGCCGCGGCGACGCCCGTGCCGGCACCGCGAGCGCGCCGCTGGCCTGGTCTGCGCGCCACGTCGCGCCGTCGGCCGCCAGCCGGCACGCCGACGGGCCCGACGGCTGCGGACGCGATCACCACAATGGTCATTCCGGTCCTGGCACCCCCCACCCGCGATCGGACCACCGGCTGGGCGTTCGCTGGCGCCGTGGTGGGCCTGCTGGCGGTCGTGGCGGTCGTCATCACGGCAACCGGAGCCGTGGTCGGCGGCTGGCGTGGCCAGGACAGCCTTCCGGCGGCCGGACCGGGCGGCGGGGCCGCCGGCCTGGTGGAGCCGACCGCGACGGCACCGCCAGCCCATCCGTGCCTGGACGATGCCGCCGCCAGCGAGGCCGAGCCTCTGCAGGCGTTCGGCGCACCGGTGCCGTACGCCCTGCCGAACGGGTGGGCGTGGCACCGGGACACCGCCGGCTTTCTGCTGGCGGTGCCCGCGGGATGGACCCGGCACACCGAGGGCGCACTGGTGTGCTTCCGTGACCCCGCCGAGGTGCGGGCCATCGCCGTCGACCCCGCAGCCACAGCTTCCTCCGTACCGTCGAAGCGGTGGGAGGCCGCCGAGCGCGACGCGTTGACCACCAGGGCGCTGGCCGGCTACCAGAAGATCAGTATTGGGCCGGTCATCCGCCCGGGCGGCGCGGCGGAGTGGGAGTACACCTGCGACCAGGCCGGCGGCACGCGGCTGCACGCCCGCCGGTTGCTGGTCAACGAGAGCGGGACCCGCGCTTACAGCCTGTCCTGGATCACTGAGGACAGTCAGTGGCACCAGAGCGAACCTCTCCAACGACTGGCCCTCGCGAGCATCCGCCTCGACTGACGCGGCGGTGGCCGGTCACACCGGTCGACATCGCGGTGGAAACCGGAGGGTGGACGAGTGCGCGGGGGTGCGGATGAGGCCAGACCGGAACAGCGATCCGGCTCAGGGCGAACGCCCTGAGCCGGATCGATTCTCTAGCTGTCGGTCGTGCCCATCAGGTGACGTTGATGTCGCTGCACCACATGTAGGTCTGGTCCAGGTGCGACGCCCTCCAGAGCACGAACAGGATGTGGTTCCCGCTGCGCGACGGCAGCGAGACGTTGAACGAGATGTTCTGCGCCGGCGCGTAGCGCCCCGTCGTCGTGACCAGGTCGAGGTTGCCCCACCCGAGCTTCTGGGTGGATGGGTTGAACCCCTGCTTGGTGACGTAGACCTGGAAGTAGTCAGCGCCGTGGCTGGCCTGGTCGTACAGCTGGACCGTGAGGTTGCGGCTGACGGTGGTCGTCTTCCACGCTCCGGGCTGGTTGACGCTGTCGTTCCTGGACAGGGCGTTGCTGCACAGCTGCCCGTCCGGGGTACGAGCCTGGTACTGGCCGCCGAGGCCGTCGCGCAGCTGGCTCATCCAGTTCCACATGGTGTCGGGGTTGGCCTGGAACGCCCGCCAACACATGGGGTCCTGCGTCTGCATGGCGGGGTTCATGTGCTGGTTGCCCCAGGCCTTCCAGCACTGATAGGCGCGACTCATCGGGTTGATGATGGTGCCGTGGGCCTGGGCTGCCCCGGTGAAGGGCAGCATGCCGGCCACGATGGCGAACACCATGACGAATGCTCGCAGCGACCGACGGACTGGTGACCGGGATCGTCCGCCGGATCGATCGGACTTGAGTGAACGCACTGTTCATCCTCCGCTCATCGGGACTACAGATCAGAATGGGAACGCTCCCAAACCAACTGTTGCATCTATCGCCGTAAATATCAATCGTTATCTATCTATGGTCGGATGTGGATCGAGCTGACCGTGCTGTCCGCAGCCGCCCCGGTTCGGATCCGGTGGGGCGATGACCACGCCACCGGCTGGCCAGCATGGTCACAGGCCGGCTGCGGCGTCGTATCGGCGGCGCTGGTCGGCCATCTCCGACTCGGACAGCGCCTCCTTGAGCGCCAGATCCGCGTACTTGGGCGGGAGCATCTGCCGCACCCGGTCGGTGAACATGACCTCGGCGGTCGCCTCGACCACCTGGATGCCCGGAGGCTCGGTGGACATGTCCATGATCACGGGACCGGCCAGTTTGACCGCCACGTCCCAGGGGCGCTTCTGTTCGGCGACCCCGCAGAGGTGGAAGCCGTAGACCGTCTGCACGTCGGCGAGCGCGGTGGCCCCGGTCGGCTCGTAGCCGTAGACGCGGACCCCGCAGATCACCGCCGGCTTCGCCGTGCTGGCCGCCTGCTGGGCACCGTGTCCGGCGTGGTTGTGCTGCCCCGGGTCCGCCTGTTCGAGCGTGGTACGCATCCGGGCGATGACCTGCGACTGCAGATCCGCCGGCTTCGCCTCCGGGTCGGCCCGGTTGACCAGTACGACGGTGCCGGCCGACACCACCAGCAGAATCACCGCTACCCACACGAAGCGGTTCCGGTACCAACCCGCGAAAATCTCTCGGGAAATCATTGTTGCTTCTCACCTCGTCGCCGGTTCTGGTGCTGGCAGGCCGAATCGGACGCCCCCGGCGGGTCAGGCGTCGAGCGCGTCAACCGTCGGGGACACGTGTCGGGGTTTACCGACGGCGGGCGAGAATGATTGCCCGGCAAGGTGCCCGCCGTCGTAGAGATGGCCCGGCGATCCGCCAGGCGAGCGTCCGCCAAGGCGGCGCGCTGCCGGCGCTGCGATGCTCCCGTGCTGGCCGTTCCCAGCGCGGTTGCCCCCGCGCTGCGGCGATATGAGCCATTCCAGCACGTCTGGATCGGCTTTGGCAACATCGACGGGCATCAGCGTGTATTCGGCCCGGTCAGCCGCTCCACTGGCTGAAGGATCGCCGCCCCCGCAACGCCGCCTCTGCGGCCGCGACGAAGCCGTCGGGGTTGTCCAGCAGAATGTTGTGGCCAGCCTCTGGCACGGCGACCACCCGCACGCCGGCACCGGTCAGGGCGCGCGCGCCTCTCGGCTCGTCGACGAGGACCAGTGCGGAGACAAGGTGCGGATGTCCGGCCGATCGCGGACGGGACGCTGTATCCGACGATCAAACGCCTGGAACGTGCGGGCCTGCCGCGCCGTGACGTGCAGGCTGGACAGATGGCGGCACCACGACACGTGCTGACCCTGAGTCCGGCCGGGCCGGCGGAGTTGCTGCGGCCACTACGCGCCAACGACCTCCCCGACGCCCCCTTTCGTCAGGGGCTGTTCCGCATCGCCACCGCCACCAGCCGCACGGAGATCGCCTGGCTGCGGGAAATGCTGACATCGCTCGCCCGATGACCACCGTCACCGGGTCTCGGCAGCGGCATCCGAACGGATCGGCGGCGGGCCCAGCGCGGATCGGGATATGGTCCGGATCACCCGATTTGCCGCTTCTAGGGGGAAACATGAGTCGCTTGCCGTACGTGAACCCGGCCCAGGCCCCGGCTCCGGTCCGCGAGGCGCTGCAGGCCGCGCTTCCCCTGAGCTTCTTCCGCGTCATGGCCCACGCCGAGACGGCGTTTCCCGAGTGGATGCGCTGGGGCGGAACGCTGCTCAACGACCTGGCCCTCGACCCACTGCTCCGCGAAATCGCGATCCTGCGAGTTGCCCAGCTGAGCGACGTGACATACGAGTGGGCTCAGCACGAGCCCATCGCCCGCTCCGTCGGCGTCACGGACGAGATGATCCACGCGCTCGGGCGCGACGAGATCGGGGACGACTGTTTCACGCCAGACCAGCGGATCGTCCTGCGTTTCACGACCGAAGTCGTCCGCGACGTCCGCCCGCCCGACGACACCACCGCCGCGCTGATCGGACTGCTCTCCCCGCGTGAGGTGGTCGAACTCCTGATGGTGATCGGGCAGTACATGATGATCGCCCGGGTCGCCGCGGTAACCGACCTGGAGGTCGACAAGCCGATGGGCGCCGCCGTTTACGGTGCGCGGCCCTGACTAATGTCATGAGTACCTGTGCGCCCTGCATCGAAGGTCATGACTAAGCGCACTGGAGCCCACCACGTCCCGTCGATGAGACTCGATTCAACGCCGGAACAACAGCCGGCCGAGTTCGAGGGGCGGCGAGACGGTGGACGAACGCTACGACAGCTACTGCGCCGCGGATCGGCTGTTCTACGACTCGCTCGGCAGCGCCGTCGCCCAGCCCGCCTTCCCGGCCGCCGACCGGCCGACGCCGACCGGCTGGCGCCGCGAGCCCCTCGACGACTGGCTGATCTACGGCCCCGACGGCGGTTCGCTGCCGCAGCAGGGCTGGAAGATCCACGTTTCGGCCGGTCTGGCGAACGCCGAGCGGGTGCTGGACGCGGTCTGGAACTACTGCGTCCCCCGCGGCCTGTCCTTCAAGTTCCTGCGCGGGCCGCGCACGCTGCTGCTGCGCAATTCCAAGTACGCCGCCCGGGCCGCCAGCGGCAAGTTCATCACTGTCTATCCGCGCGACGACGCGGAGCTGGAGCTGGCCTGCAAGGAACTCGACGAACTGCTCGCCGGCGAGACCGGGCCGTACATCCTCAGTGATCTCCGCTACGGCACCGGCCCGGTCTACGTGCGCTATGGCGGCTTCGCCGCCCGCTACTGCCACTCAGCCGACGGCCAGGTGGTGCCGGCGATCGAGGACGACTCCGGCACGCTGGTGCCGGACCGCCGGGAGCCCGTCTTCCACGTGCCGTCCTGGGTCACCCTGCCCGACTTCCTCGGCCCGCACCTGGCCGCCCGCAACGACACCAGCACCAACGAGGTGCCGTACCGGATCGAGCGGGTGATCCACTTCTCGAACGGCGGCGGCCTGTACGTGGGCAGGGACCTGCGTACCGACACCGAGGTGGTGCTGAAGGAGGCCCGGCCGCACGCCGGCCTGGACGCCGACGGCACCGACGCCGTCGCCCGGCTGGCCCGCGAGGCGCAGGCCCTACGGCAACTCGCCGACCTTCCGCAGGTGCCCCGGGTACACGACGAGTTCGCCCTCGGCGAGCACCGGTTCCTCGCCCTCGAGTTCATTGAGGGCCGACCGCTGAACAAGGTGCTGGTCGACAGGTACCCGCTGATCGACGCCGACGCGACAGACGGCGACCGGGCGGCGTACGCCCAGTGGGCCCGCCAGGTCTACGAGCAGGTCGAATCCGTCGTGACGGCGATCCACGAGCGCGGCCTGGTCTACGGGGACCTGCACCTGTTCAATATCATGATCCGGCCGGACGACCGGGTCGCTCTGGTGGACTTCGAGGTGGCCGCCCCGATCGCCGGGCACCGCCGACCCGGGCTGCGCAATCAGGGCTTCGCGGCACCGCGGGACCGCAGCGGGCCGGCGGTCGACCGGTACGCCCTGGCGTGCCTGCGGCTGGCCCTGTTCCTGCCACTGACCCAGCTGGTCCGGCTCGCCCCGGCGAAGGTCACTCACCTGGCCGACATCATCGCCGCGAACTTCCCGGTGCCGAGGTCCTTCCTCGATCCGGCGGTCGAGGAGATCACCGGTGAGCCGCGCGTCACCGCGGAACCGCGAGGGAATCTCGACGCGGACGACTGGCGCACCACGCGGGACCGGCTGACGACGGCGATCGTGGCCAGCGCCACCCCCGAGCGCGACGACCGGCTCTTTCCCGGCGACATCGAGCAGTTCCGCAGCGGCGGCCTCAACCTCGCCCACGGGGCGGCGGGGGTGCTGTACGCGCTCGACAAGAGCGGCGCCGGGCGGTGGCCCGAACACGAGGACTGGCTGGTGCGGCGGGCGACAGCGCCCCCGTCCGGCACCCGCTGCGGCTTCTACGACGGGCTGCACGGTGTCGCGTACGCACTCGAGCACCTCGGACGCCGGCAGGACGCGCTGGACGTTCTCGACATCTGCCTGCGGGAACCCCTGGACGGGCTCGACCACAGCCTGGCCAGCGGGCTGTCCGGGATCGCGCTCAACCTGGCCGAGCTGGCCGCACGCACCGGGGAGGTGTCGCTGCGCGACGCCGCCTGGCGGGCCGCCGAGCGGGTGATCGGGCAGCTCGCCGACGATCCGGGCCCGGACGTCAGCGGCGGACGTAACCCGTACGCCGGGCTGTTGCGCGGCCGGACCGGACCGGCGCTGATGCTGTTGCGGCTCTACGAGCTCAGCGGCGACGCCGAGCTGTTGGGGCCCGCCGCCACGGCACTGCGTCAGGATCTGCGCCGCTGTGTGCTGCGTCCGGACGGTGCCCTGGAGGTCAATGAGGGCTGGCGCACCATGCCCTATCTGGCCCACGGCAGTGTCGGTATCGGGCTGGTCCTCGACCAGTACCTGCGCCACCGGGCCGACGAACGGTTCGCCGAGGCGAGCGCGGGGGTCCGCCGCGCGGCGCGCTCACCGTTCTACGCACAGTCCGGGCTCTTCACCGGCCGGGCCGGCATCATCGCCTACCTCGCCGCCTCGACCGACGACGCCGACCGCGGCGAACTCCGCGCGCAGGTGGACCGGCTGGCCTGGCACGCGCTGCCGTACCGGGAGGGGACCGCATTCCCCGGTGAGCAGTTGCTGCGGCTCTCCATGGACTTCGGCACCGGCACCGCCGGCGTGCTGTACGCGCTGGCCAGCGCGCAGCACGACCAGCCGCCGGCGCTGCCCTTCCTCGCGCCCCTGCCGGGCGCGAACAGACTCCCTCGCGACAGCGGGGGCGACCAGTTCGGCGAACGGATGGAAGGGAGGTGAACGACATGGCACTTCTGGACCTCCAGGGCCTGGAGATGGCTCCGGCCGACCGCACCGGTGGCGGTAGCCGGGCGAGCCTGCTGCTCTGCGGCGACAGCTCGCTCTCCGTCACGACCTGCAACTGATCCACGCACACGTGGGGCCCTGGGTGGGTAGACGTGCCTACCCAGGGCAACCGCGTACCAACGGGAGGACCGATGCCGACGTTCGCCGTGGGGGACAGGCTGCTGCGGCAGACGGTCCTGGCGGGCGGCGGCTGGACCGCCGGACTCGCGGCGGTCGCCTTGCTCGGCGCGGCCGCCGAACTGTTGCTACCCGCGGCCCTCGGCCGCGCCGTCGACGCCGCCCTCGCCGGCGGCTCCGGCTGGTGGGCGGTGTCCGCCTGCGCCCTTGTCGTCGTCCTCATCTGCGTTGACACCCTGACGGACCTGGCCAGCGGCTTCGGTGCGGCGCGTGCCACCGCCGGACTGCGCCGGCGCCTACTGCGTCACCTGTTCGCCATGGACGTCCGCGCCACCCGCCGGCACCCGGTGGGTGATCTCGTCGGCCGGTTGGTCGGCCAGGCCGCCGACGCGGGACAGGCCGGCAACGCCATGGTCCTGACCATCGTGGCGGTGCTTCCGCCGCTCGGCAGCGTCGTCGCGCTCACCATCATGGAACCGGTCCTCGGGGTCACCCTGCTCGCCGGTCTCGGCCTGCTCGCCGTCCTCATGCGCGCCTTCGTGGCCGACGCCTCTGCCGCGACCGCCGGGTACCAACGGGTGCTCGGCAGCATCGCCGGCCGACTGTTGGAGTCGTTGACCGGTGCCCGGACCATCGCCGCCGCCGGCACCACCCGTCGCGAGGAGGACCGGGTGCTGGCGGCCCTACCGGAGCTGGACCGGCACGGCCGGCGTACCTGGGGACTGCTGGCCCGGGCGAGTGCGCGCACCTCGGCCGTGGCGCCGCTGCTGAACCTGAGCGTCATCGCGGTCGGCGGGTACGCCTTGACCGCAGGCTGGCTCACACCGGGTGAACTGGTTGCGGCAGTCCGGTACGCGGCAATGGGCGCCGGGCTCGGTGCGGTGCTCGCCACCCTGAACCACCTGGTCCGCAGCCGCGCGGGAGCACACCGGGTCGCCGAGGTGCTGACGCAGCCCGCCACGCCGGCAGGTGATCGGCCCCTTCCCCCCGGCGGCGGCGCTTTGCGGCTGCGCGGGGTGTGCGTGTACGCCGACGACGGCCGGCCCATCCTGGACGGTGTCGACCTGGACGTGCCCGCCGGCGCGACGGTGGCCGTCGTCGGAGCGTCCGGTGCCGGCAAGTCGACGGTGGCGGCCGTGGCGGGACGGTTGTACGACCCCGACGGCGGTGAGGTGCGACTGGACGGGGTGCCGCTGCGGGACCTCGACACGGTGGCGCTGCGCCGGGCCGTCGGCTACGCCTTCGACCGGCCGGTGCTGATCGGCGCTACCGTCCACGACGCGATCGGCCTGGCACTGCCTGTCGACGCGGCGGCGCCGCCGGCCGATCGGAGCCCGGCCACACCGGCCGTTCTGCGGGCGGCGCGGATGGCGGCGGTCGCCGACGTGATCGACCGTCTGCCCGGCGGTTACCGCACCCCGCTGGTGGACACACCGCTCTCCGGCGGCGAGACCCAACGCCTCGGCCTGGCCCGCGCGTTCGCCGCCGAACGGCTGCTCATCCTGGACGACGCGACGTCCAGCCTCGACACCGCCACCGAGCACCGGATCACCGAGGCGCTTCTCGGGCACGCCGGGGGGCGTACCCGACTGGTGGTCACCCACCGGAGCGCGGCGGCCGCGGCGGCCGATCTCGTCGCCTGGCTGGACGGGGGTCGGCTGCGCGGCCTGGCGCCGCACCGGCACCTGTGGGCCGACCCGGACTACCGTGCCGTCTTCCAGCCGGCCGGCGGTGGGTCGTGAGCGGTACCGGCGTACGCCGGGTGACCTGGCATGCGCTGCGGGCCCGGCGGCGGGAGCTCGCCGGGCTCGGCGGCTGGTCGCTTGTCGAGTCGCTGCCCGCGCTGCTCGCCGGCTACCTGGTGGCCCGTGCCGTCGACGAGGGTTTTCTGGCCGGACGTCTGCTCAACGGCCTGGCCTGGTTGGGGGTCCTCGCGGTGGCAGTACTGGTCGGCGCGGCGGCCACCGGTCGGACGTACCGGAGCCTCGGTGCCGTGGTCGAGCCGTTCCGCGACGAGGTGGCCGCTCAGGTGATCCGGGGCGCGCTACGCGACGCCACCACTGCGGGTGGCCGTCCGGACAGCGCCGCCGTGACCCGGCTGACCCACCAGATGGAGATCATCCGCGACACCTTCGCCGGGCTGCTGATGGTGACCCGCGGTTTCCTCTTCTCCGCTGGCGCGGCCCTGCTCGGCCTGCTCGCCCTGGCACCGGTGGTGGCGGCGCTGGCGGTCGCGCCGCTGGTCGCCGGTCTGGTCGTGTTTCTCGCCGCGCTGCCGGCGATGGTCACGCACCAGCGCGCCTACGTCCGGGCCGGTGAACAGCTCGGCCAGTCGGCGGCGACCGCACTGGCCGGTCACCGCGACGTGCTGGCGTGCGGCGCACAGACACGCGTGACGGCGGAGGTGGCACTGTGGGTGTCGGAGCAGGCCGCCGCCGAACGCATGCTCGCCCGGATGGCGGCGATCCGCAGCCTCAGCCTCGGCATCGGCGGCTGGCTGCCACTGCTGCTGTTGATGGTGACCGCCCCGTGGCTGGTCGAGCGTGGTCTCACCGCCGGCGCGGTGCTGGGGGCGCTGATCTACGTCTCCACCGGGCTGCAACCCGCGCTGCACACATTGGTGCAGGGCCTCGGCGGCGGCGGGCTCCGTTACGCGGTAACCCTGGAGAACATCCTGCGCACCTGTGCGGTCTCCGACGACCGGCGCCCGCCAGCCCGCACCGCCGGGACGCCCCACCGCCGACCAGTCGCCGGTCCCGCCGATCGTCCGCCAGCCATCGAGGTACGGGCACTGACCTTCGGCTACGGCCCGCGCGCCCGGCCCGTCCTGCAGAACTTCTCGCTGACACTGGCCGACCGCGACCATCTCGCCGTGGTGGGCCCGAGCGGTGCGGGAAAGTCCACACTGGCCGCAGTGATGGCCGGTCTGGTGCCGCCGCAGGCAGGCACGGTCCACCTGGCCGGCACGCCGGTCGCCGAGGTTGAGCCGGCCGTTCTCGCCCGGATGCGAGTGCTGGTGCCCCAGGAGGCGTACGTCTTCACCGGCAGTCTCGCCGACAACCTCCGCTACCTCCGGCCGGACGCCGACGCTGACACGCTGGAGGTCGCCCTCGACGCGCTCGGTGCGCGTCCGCTGGCGACCCGCCTGGGCGGCCTGGGCGCGCCGGTCGCGCCGGCCCTGCTCTCCGCCGGCGAGCGGCAGCTCATCGCGGCGGTCCGGGCCTGGCTGGCACCCGCCCCGCTGGTGGTCCTCGACGAGGCGACCTGTCACCTGGACCCGGTGCTGGAAGCGACGGTCGAGGCCGCCTTCGCCCGGCGGCCCGGCACCCTCGTGGTGGTCGCGCACCGGATCAGCTCCGCGCTGCGGGCCGACCGGGTGCTGGTCCTCGACGGCGATCAGCCCGTAATGGGGACGCACGAACAGTTGCTGACCCGCTCGGCCACCTACCGGGCGCTCGTCGGCTGCTGGGACGACAAGATGGTGTCGTCCCCGGCGGCGTCGGCGCGGCCGGGCTGACCCCCGCGCAGCCGCGCCGACGGCGCCGGTCAGATCCAGCCCGCCTCGCCGGCCATCCGTACGGCCTCCACCCGGGTACGCGCGCCCACCTTGCGGGCGATGCGCCCGAGGTGATTGCGGACAGTGCCACGGGTGAGCCCGAGTGACACCGCCACCTCCGCGACCGGCGCACCCGCCGCCGTCAGCCTCAACACCTCCGTCTCGCGGCTGGTCAGTGGGCCGTCCGAGTGCAGCGCCGCGACGACGAGATCCGCGTCGAGTACTGGCTCCCGGCGGGCGAGCCGGCGGATCCCGTCGATGACCCGCTGGGGGGCGGCGTCACTGCGCAGGATGCCGACCGCCCTGCTCGGGCACAGCATGCCTCGCAGCCGCCGGGCCCGATGGGCGTCAGCCAGCACCAGGACGGGGCACCGGCCGAGGCGGTCGGGATCGACCTGCTCGACGAGATCGAGGTCGGCCACCACGACGTCGGGGCGTTGAGCGTGGACGGCCGCGGAGACCGCGTCGCCGCGATCCACCTCCGCCACGACGCGGATGTCCTCCTCGGCGGCGAGGACGAACGACAGCGCGCCCAGAATCAGGGCACCGTCCAAGGCGAGCAAGGTACGGATCACGATGAACCTTCCCGCACTCCGATGGTGATCACACAACGTCAACATTCAAACACGCATCCGGTGGGGCCGCACGGCGACGAGGGCGGGTCGGTCATCTCCACCGGACCCGCCCTCGACGATCACAGCCAGCCGTTACGCCGTGCGCGCGACACCGCCTCCAACCGGTTGCGGGCCCCCGTCTTGCGCAGAATCACCGACAGGTGATTGCGCACCGTTCCGTGCGCCAGGTAGAGACGGACGGCAATCTCCTTCAGTGGCAGCCCTTCGGCTGCCATCCGCAGCACGTCCATCTCCCGAGGTGTCAACGGCATCTCCGGGGGACTCAGCACCGCGATCGCCGCGGCCGGGTCGATCGCCCGTTCCCCGGCCGCGAGCGCGCGGATCGCGCGCACCAACTCGGCCAGCGAGCTGTCCTTGCCGACCAGGCCGCGCGCGCCGGCTGCCAGCGCCGCCTCCACCAGCGCCGGACTCCACCGAGGGCTCATCGCCAGCACGGCGGCGTGCGGCGCCTCGACGTCGATCCGGGCGACCACCTCCACCGGGTCGGGCAGCTCCGGTGTCAGCGCCAGCACCACCACCTGTGGTCGGCACCGCCGGACCACAGTCAACAGTTCACCGACACCATCGACGTCGGCGACCACCTCCATGTCCTCCTCACGGGACAGCGCGGCGCAGAGCGCCCCGCGGAGCAAACCCATGTCCTCGGCGACAACAACGTGGATCACCACGTTTTCTCCGATCTCCGGTATGCGCCACGACGGCCACCGATCCCGGAACGTCCACGGGTTGGTGCGGGGTCGTGCGCTACAGACGTGTGGGCATCGGCCCGCGGCATCGTCGCGGCGGACGGGCGCGGGCACTGATCGACCGACCAGCGGGTGGAGCAGGCCGCTCGGGCCAGCAACCGCTGTCGGTCGACAGGCCTCAGCCTGGGCGGGCGATCGCAGACGGAGTTCGGCTCTCGACCAGAAGCGGCACGAGATCGCAGGATTGCCCGGCATCGAGGTGCGACTGCCGGTCGAGCGGCCGGACCAGCCCTGGCGCAGGCGCCGATCCGTTGTCAATGCCGGCGGCGTCCTGGTCGGCGGGTGCGACGGGCTCACCGGGAAGCACACCCGGCGGGAGCACCGGTGCCGGGCGTGCGGCGAGGTGCCCCGTCGGTGCCGTGGCCCACGCGGGGCGGACGACGGACATCGGGGGTGGCGCGGCCGGGATCGGCGGCGCAGCGACGCGTACGGGGGTCAGCGCCGGGCCTGCCGGAGGCCTCGGACCCGTCAGCACGGGAGCTGGCTCGGTCACCGGCACGGCGGTCGGCCCGAGCGCTGGGGGAGCGGGCAGTACAGGTGTCACCGCCGGAACGATCACCGGGCAGGGAGGGGGTGGTAGAACGGCGTCGGCGACCCGGAGGAGGCCCATGACGACGGGCCTGATCGGCACCGTGCTCACGATGTCGACGACGTGCGGCAGGGGAGCGGTGATCAGGCCCAGCACCGGTAGATCGCCTGGTCCGTGCGGCGTGGGTGGCCTGGGTGCGACGGTGGCTGGCTTTCGTGGTGGATCGGGGGCCGGCTGCGACAGCCCGACACGATGAGCCGCACGGCGTACGGAGGTCGGCCGGAGCTTTTCGCGCTCCGCCGCCGAGCCGGGTGAAAAGGGTGCGCCGAGCCTCGACGCAGCCGTCGACAGTCGAGGCTTCGTCGAGAGTGGATTTTCGCCGGGGTCGCTGGGCTCTGCCAGCGGGGTACGGGGCCTGTGGCGGCGACTGTCGTCGGCAGTCACGGCTTGTTGGCGGTCCTGGTCGGGGCGCTCGGTGACCGTGAGCCGCGCGACCGACTCGACCAGCGCACCGATCCTCCGATGAGGCTCGTCACCGGACCCGCTGCGCGTCCCGTCGGCGGCGGCCGGCCCCTGGAACAGGGTAGCCACGACGAAACCGGCCCCGACGGCGGCCGCGATCAGCACCAGCCGCCGGGCGAAACTGCGCAGCCGGCCGGCCACAAGCGGCGCGGATCGGCCCGGCGCAGACGCCGACGCGGTCTCGGTGACGGGACTTCGCACGCGAGCACGACCCCTTCCCTCTGGATTGCTGACCCATCGTAGCGATGTGCTCACGTAATCGCATCCGGTGATGGGAGCGCTCCTAGGCCGACCCGCCCGGGTCAGGTGAACGGCCGGGATCACTCCGGCCTGCTCGGCCGAAGGTTTCGGGCCGGGGAAGACCCCCTACGCGGGTGGCGGCGCGGTCGACCCTCGGATCCGCAGCGATGGGCTGATGACGATCCGGTGGGTGGGACGCTCGGGATCGGCGAGCCGGTCGGCGACGAGACGCACGGCGGCTCGCCCGATCGAGCGTCGCGGCGGTCGGACCGCTGTCAGCGGCGGGCTGAAGAGCCCGGCGACCTCGTCGTCGTACGCCACGATGGAGAGGTCGCCGGGAACTGACAGGTGCCGCTCCTCGCAGTGCTGCACCAGCGCTATCGCCTCGGCGTCAGCGTGCACCAGCAGCGCCGTCGTTCCGGTCACCTGGCACTGGTCGAGGATGCCGTTGAGTACCGTGTCTCGCTCGGACGACCGCGTGCCGGGTACCACAGCCAGCACCGTGGCGTCCGGGTCGAGGCCGCACTCGGTAGCGGCGTCGAGCCAGCCGCGCCGCACGTGCTGGCTGGTGGGGCTGTTGGCGTCGAGCACCAGGCCGACCTTGCGGTGTCCGAGCGAGGTGAGGTGACGCACCGCCATTGCCGCACCGAGCGCGTGGTCGGTGACCACCGACTCCAGGACCGCGTGGTGGCTGCCGACGGTGGCGGTGCGTTCCAGCAGGACAACCGGGACGCCGACCTGGTCGAGCCACTCGATGGTGCGTTCGGCGGTCGGTGCGTCCATGCTCGGCGCGATGATCAGCGCGTCGACGCCCATCCGCCCCACCATGCGGGCCAGTTGTGGCTGGTCGTCCTCACTGTCGTAGGAGGAGCCGCGCAGAACCACCCGCATGTCCAGCTCGCGGGCGGCCCCCTCGACGCCGCGAGCCACGTCCGGCCAGTAGTAGTCCAAGGACGGCACGAGCATGCCGAGGGCGCGCCCGACCAGCGGGTCCGGCCCGGCGGCGGATGGCTCTTCGGCTGCCGGGACGTCGTCCGGCAGGATCAGGGCGACCCCACCGTGGACCCGGCGAACCAACCCTTCGGCGGCGAGGTCGGCAATGTCGCGCCGGATGGTGACCGGCGCGGCACCGAGCACGTGGGACAGGTCAGAGATGCGCATCGAGCCGTCGCGTTGCAGGGCTGCCAACAGTTGCTGGCGGCGGGCGACCTGAAGCGGCCCTCGGGAGGCCTCCGCCGTGGCGACGACGGGGCTGTCCTTGGTCATGGGGACCTCCGAGGAACGCTTCGTGCGGCGAAAGCTCTTACCTGGTGCGGGCCACCGCGCCGGCCGGGCCGAACGCGGTGACGTCGATCGTGAGCCGGATCAGCAGTTCTTTCCACACGTCGGGAGGTGGAGGATCCGTGATCCGCCGGTGTGTCGCGGCGCAGGCCGCCGATGCCGGCTGCCAACCGAGCCCGCCCCGGCCGCGTCGCGGCCAGAGGGCCTGCGAAGCGGTCTGCGCCGGTCATGGCTCCTCGGACTGATAGAGCGGCTGTGAACGTTTCTGATCGTATCAGAGCAGTTGTGGCGGTCGAGGTGCGGGCGGGAGCGCAGCAAGTGCCGCCGGGCTGGACAGCAGGCGGTGGCCCGTCCGCCCTATTTGGACGTTTCGTCTGTTCATCTCCGTTCTCAGCCGCTAGCAGTAAGCCCAGTTCGCACGTGCTCCGAGGCGCATCGTGCGTCCTTTTGATCGAGTGTGTTCACATCGGTTTGGGAAGGGCATTGACTTGCTCCTTTGTGAGCGTTTTACTTCGGAAACCCTGCGGATGCCTGCACGTCACATTCATGGGCACCCCCCCGCTCGCCACAGTCGACGGAGACCGATCGATGCGACAGGACCACCGATGACGTTCGGGACGACCGGCCAGGTGGCACCGGCGACGGACTCGGATGTCGCTACCGCCGCGACCTGGAGCCGGGATGACTGGTTGGCCCTCGCCGACCGGATGCTCGCCGCCGCCCGACCGTTCGCCTCACCCGGACACTCCCTCGTCACCCTCCCCGGTTCGGAGGGCGGGTACGGGCGGGCCGTCGACGGACTGGAGGGCTTCGCCCGCACCTTCCTGCTGGCTGGGTTCCGCATCGCGGGTGCCCGGGCAGTGGGCTTGGACGAGCTCGTGGCCCGCTACACGGCGGGCATCACCGCTGGCACCGACCCGAGCTCTCCAGACCGTTGGGTGCGCTTGGACGAGCACCCCCAGGCGAAGGTGGAGGCCGCCTCCATCGCGCTGGTCCTGGACATGACCCGCCCGTGGATCTGGGATCGACTGCCGCCCGTGGTGCGCGAGCGGGTAGTGGACTATCTGCGCCCGGCGGTCGGCGACGACACGTACCCACGGATCAACTGGGTCTGGTTCCGGCTGGTCGTACAGACGTTTCTGCGTTCGGTGGGCGGGCCGCACTCGCTCGACGAGATGAACGAGGACCTGACCACCCATGACGGCTTCGTCCGCGGGGACGGCTGGATGTCCGACGGGCCGGACCGCGCCTACGACCACTACGTGGGCTGGGCCCTGCACCTCTACCCGACGCTGTGGGCTCGGATGGCCGGCGCAGCGGACCTGGCCGAGCAGCGCCGCGAACGGGACCTGGCCGGCCTCGACCGCTTCCTGAGCGACGCGGTCGCGCTCGTGGGCGCCGACGGATCACCGTTGATCCAGGGGCGCAGCCTGACCTACCGCTTCGCCGCGGCGGCGCCGTTCTGGGTCGGTGCCATCGCCGGCGTGCCCTCGGTCAGCATCGGCCGGTTGCGCGGCGCGGCCACTCGCATCGTGCGTCACTTCGTCGCCAACGGCGCCCTTGACGAACGAGGCCTGCTCACCCTGGGTTGGCACGGGCCGTGGCCGCGACTGGCGCAGTCGTACTCCGGGCCGGGCTCGCCGTACTGGGCCAGCAAGGGCCTGCTCGGCATCGCGCTACCCGCCGACCATCCGGTCTGGACGACTCCCGAGGAGCCGCTACCGGTCGAGGAGCGCGACGCGGTGCGGGCGATACGCGCGCCAGGCTGGCTGATCTCTGGTACCCGTGCCGACGGCATCGTCCGCGTCGTCAACCACGGCACCGACCACGCCGTCGAGGGCGCCACCGTCTCAGACTCCCCGCTCTACGCCCGACTGGGCTACTCCACGGCCACCACCCCGGTTCTCGACGACAGCGGCTGGGCCAGTCCGCTCGACCAGTCCGTCACACTCGTCGACGACGCGGGCCGGGTCACCCACCGCGCCGGCATGCGCCTGCTCACCGTCCACGTCGACAGCGACGGCGTGGGCGTGGCCGGGTCACGTGCCCTCGCTCACTGGGTCGACCCGGATCCGGGTCAGCGCGACCACGGCGGCGGCTGGGTGGGCCGGTACCGACCGGCCGGGCACCTCACTGTGTATTCGCTGGTCCGCGGCCCCTGGGAACTACGTCTGACCCGCGTCGACGACCTCGCCGACGGCGTCGAGGCGGCTGCGCTGAGGCTACGGATCGGCGGCTGGGCCATTGCCGGGGATGCGGCGGTCACCGTCGGCGGCGGTGTGGCGGTCGTGACCCGGGCCGACCTGACCAGCCGGCTCGACAGCATTCACGGCGGCGGCACGGCCGGCGTCACCGCCGTTCCGCACGGCGGGCCCCTGGCCGACGGGCTGGTCGTGCCATGGCTGGAACACCCCGTTCGGCCGGGCGCATGGGCCGCCGCCTTCACCGAGCTGTCCAGGGTGGCGGTGGCCACGGCCGGGCAGGCATGCCGGGCCGTGCTCGACGAGGACGGCCACGGCCTCCACCTGGCGGTCGACTGGCCCGACGGGATCAGCACGTCGACCCGTCTGGGCACGGAGCATGCCAGGCCCACCAGGCGTCCTGGTAGCAGTGCGGGCCCGTCCGGGCCCCTTGACCCAAGGAGAGAGTGATGAAGCGTGCGATACCAGCCGTCATCAGCGCTGCGACGGCCCTGACGCTTGTTCTCGCCGGTTGCGGCGGCGGAGACGAGCCAGTCGACCCCAACGCCCCGGTGACGATCACCCTGGCTGGCTGGAGTCTGTCGTCCACGCCCGAGTTCAAGACGCTCGCCGACGGCTTCAAGGCGACCCACCCGAACGTGACGGTGCAGCTCAAGGAGTACGCCCCGGGCAACGACTACGACACCCAGATGATCACGGACCTGGCCGCCGGCACCGCCCCTGACGTCTACGTGATGAAGAACCTCAAGAACTTCTACACGTACCAGAGCGGTGGTCAACTGCTCGACGTCTCCGACGTCACCTCCGGTCTCGGCTCGAGCCCGGCGCTCGCGTCGTACCAGGTGGATGGCAAGGCGTACGCGGCGCCGTACCGGCAGGACTCGTGGGTGCTGTTCTACAACAAGGACCTGTTCGCGAAGGCGAAGGTGGCACCGCCGGACGGCAGTTGGACCTGGGACGACTACACCGACGCGACGAAGCGACTGCACACCGGGCTGAAGGGGGCCGGCTCGAACGCGACCGGCGCGTACCAGCACACGTTCCAGTCGACAGTGCAGGGATTCGCGCTCGCCCAGACCCCCAACGCGGACCTGCTCTCCGGGGACTACAGCTACCTGAAGCCGTACTACGAGCGGTCACTTGACCTGCAGGCGGCCGGCGCGCAGCCGACCTTCGGCACCGCGAAGACCAACAAACTCACCTACCAGGCGCAGTTCGGCAAGCAGCAGTCGGCGATGCTGCTGATGGGCACCTGGTACGTGGCCACGCTGCTCAACCAGCGACAGAGCGGTGACGCCGACAAGTTCCAGTGGGGGATCGCCCCGGCGCCGCAGTTCGACAAGTCCACCACCGGCACCTCCGCCACGCCTGTCACCTTCGGTGATCCGACCGGCTTGGGGATCAACCCGAAGATCAGTAAGTCCAAGACCGCCGCGGCCAAGGCCTTCCTCCAGTACGCGGCCGGCCCGGAAGCCGGCAAGGCGCTGGCCGGGATCGGCATCACCCCGGCCCAGGTCACCGACGCGGTCACCGCGACGCTGTTCGGGCTGGACGGCGTACCGCAGGACGACCTGTCGAAGTTCGCCTACGCCAAGCACACCATCAAGCCGGAGAACCCGGTGTCGAAGCACACCGCCGGCCTGCAGAACCTGCTCAACGAGACACACTCGGCGATCCTCTCCGACAGCAAGGGCGTCGACGCGGAGCTGAGCAAGGCGCAGGCCCGCGCCAAGAACGAGGTCCTCAACCAGTGAGCTGATGGCGGGTCCGCCGCGCCTCCGTCGCACGCCGGACCCGCCACCATGCCGAACGCTTCCGGAGACTCCCTATGGCAACACTGCCGCGCACGAGACCCAGGAACCGGCCGCTGGTGTCGCGCAACACGGTCGCCGGCTGGTCGTTCATCCTGCCCAACTTCGTCGGCTTCGCCGTGCTCACCCTGCTACCCGTCGTCGTGCTGTTCTACGTGGCCTTCACCAACTGGAACGTCTTCGGGGTGGCCGAGTGGACCGGCACCGCCAACTTCCGGCGCATGTGGAGCGACGCGAGCTTCTGGACCGCTCTGCGCAACACCGTCTACTACACCGTCTTCCACATCCCGCTGACCCTCGCTGCGTCACTCGGGCTGGCGCTGCTGCTCAACCGCAAACTGCGCGGCGTACGGTTCTTCCGCACCGTCGCCTTCTTCCCCTACATCACCTCGATCGTGGCGATCGCGATCGTCTGGAACCAGCTGTTCAGCCCGGAGTACGGCCCGGTCAACGCTCTCCTCGGCGCCGTCGGGGTGGACAACGCCCCGGGCTGGACCACGTCGTCGACCTGGGCGATGCCGGCGGTCATCATCGTCGGCACCTGGCGGTACATGGGTTACTACATGCTGCTGTTCCTGGCCGGCCTGCAGACCATTCCGGCCCAGCTCTACGAGGCGGCCGAGACCGACGGCGCCTCACCGTGGCAGCGGTTCGTGCACGTGACCCTCCCCGGGTTACGCCACACCACCTTCTTCGTCACGGTGCTGCTCACCATCGAGAGCTTCAAGGTCTTCGACCTCATCCTCGTGATGACCGGCGGCGGACCGGGCCAGTCGACACTGGTGCTCTCGCAGTACATCTACCAGAAGGGCTTCGAGGAGAACCAGTTCGGCTACGCCTCGGCGGTCTCCATCGTCCTGTTCGCCATCTGCTTCAGCATCACGGTCATTCAGTTCATGGTCAACAAGCGGAGGAACAGCTGATGACCGCTACCGACCTCTCCCTGCCCACCCCGGCCGTCGCCGCGCCCGGAAACCGCAACGCGCCCCGCCGATCGATCCAGTCCCGGGGCTGGCGGCTCGTCGGGTACGCCGCCCTCTTGCTCGCGGCGGCCGGGCTGCTGCTGCCGTTCTACTGGATGGTGGTGGCGTCGTTGAAGACCAACAGCGACGTCTTCACCATCCCGATCACCTGGCTCCCCGATCCCGTGGTGTGGCGAAACTACCTCGACATCTGGCAGCGCTCGGACATGACGACCTGGTTGGGAAACACGCTGCTGCTGTCGGTGGTGGTCAGCCTCCTACAGGTGGTGACCGGCAGTTTCGCCGCCTACGGCTTCGCCCGGGTGCGCTTTCCCGGCCGCAACGCGCTCTTCCTGGCGTACGTCGGGACGATCGCGGTGCCCTGGCAGTCGTACATGATTCCGCAGTTCATCCTCATGTCGAAGTTGCAGTTGTCGAACACGCTGTGGTCGATCGTCGCGCTACAGGCCTTCGGCGCGTTCGGCGTGTTCCTGATGAAGCAGTTCTACGAGACGATCCCCGAGGAGCTGAGCGAGTCGGCGCGGGTGGACGGGCTCAGCGAGCTCGGCATCTACCGACGGATCATGCTGCCGCTGTCCCGACCGGCGCTGGCCAGCCTGGCCCTGCTCACGTTCGTGACCACCTGGAACGACTACCTCGGCCCGCTGATCTACCTGCGCAGTCCGGAGCTGCGCACCATCCAACTGGGGCTCAACACCTTCATCTCCCAGTACAACGCCGAGTACGCCCTGATCATGACGGGCTCCGTGCTGTCCGTGCTGCCCGTCGCTGTCATCTTCCTGCTCGGCCAGCGCTACTTCATCGAGGGCATCGCCACGACCGGACTGAAGGGTTGAGGCCCATGCGTTCGCGCCACAACACCATTGCCGCCGTCTTCGACGGGTTCTATGTCGCGCTCGTCAGCAACCTGCTGCTGGTGCTCGGTTGCCTGCCACTGGTGACGCTCGCGTTCACCACCGAAGCGGCGCGCTCCTGGCCGCTGTACGCGCTGACCGCCCCGCTCTGCGCGCCGGGGCTCTGTGCGGTGTTCGCGGTCATGTCCGCCTATTCGGCCGGCGACACCGGCGGCGTGCTGCGCACCTACGGCCGTGCCTGGCGAGCCACCGCCCGGCCGGCGATGCTCTGGACGGCGGCAGCCATGGCTGCCCTGGTGGTGCTCGCCGTCGACGCCCGCGCCGCGTGGGGCCACCGGGTCGGGGCACTCGCCCTGCCGGTGCTGGCGACCCTCATCGTCCTCACCGTCGCCACCACGTTGCTGGGGCTGGTGACCGTCGCCGAGCGACCCACCGCCCGGTTGCGTGAGGTGGCCCGCGCCTGCCTGTATCTGGCGGTGCGCCGGTGGTACCTCAGCGCCGTGTCTCTCCTCGTCCTCGTGCTGCTCGCACAGATCCTGGCGGCCCGCCCCGCGATCGCGCTCGGCCTCGCCGCCGCGCCACTGCTCTACGTCGTGTGGGCCAACAGCCGCTTCACCCTGCGCGCCGCCCTCGACCCACCGACGCCCGCACCGCGGAGCGCCTGAGCACCACGTTCCGGCCAACGAGCCGGGACGCCGACGAGACACCTGCCCGGCACCGGACCGGACCCACGAGGGAGAACAGCATCCATGACGGCGACCGACGTCCGTCCCAGCTCCGACGCAGAGGCCACGGCGGCCGCGGTGGCCGCCGCGATACGTACCGTCGACGCGAACATCGCCACCTTCGGCGACCGTTACCCCGCGGACACCACCGACGCCAACCGCTACCCGCTGCGGCCACCGAGCGGAGGCCAACCCGAGGGCGCCAACGTCGGCTGGACCACCAGCTTCTGGCCCGGCATGCTCTGGCTGGCACACGACCTGACCGGCGACGAACGCCACCTGCGGGCCGCGCTCTCCCACGTGGACAGCTTCGCGGCCCGGATGACCCACGGCATCGACCTGGACACCCACGACCTCGGGTTCCTCTACACGCTCGCCTGCGTCACCCCGGCCCGCCGTACCGGTGACCCGCAGGCCCGAGACGCGGCCCTCGCCGCCGCCGACCACCTGATGACGCGCGTCCTCGAGCCCGCCGGGATCATCCAGGCCTGGGGCGATCTGAACGACCCACGCCAACGCGGGCGCACAATCATCGACAGCCTGATGAACACGCCGCTGCTCTTCTGGGCCAGCCAGACCACCGGTGACGACCGCTACGCCGCCGCGGCCCGCCGGCACACCGCTCAGCTGCGCCAGCACATCCTTCGTCCGGACGGCACCACCTTCCACACCTTCTACTGGGACGCGGACAGCGGTGCGCCGCTACGCGGAGAAACCGAACAGGGCCACTCCGACCACTCCTGCTGGGCGCGCGGGCAGGCATGGGGCATCTACGGGTTCAGCCTCAACCACCGGCACATCGGCGACCCGGCGCTGCTCGCCGCCGCGAGGACCTGCGCCGACCGCTTCCTCGCCCACCTGCCCGACGACCACGTCGCGTACTGGGATCTGGAGTTCGGTGACGGCAGCGGTCAGGAGCGGGACAGCTCGGCCGCGGCCATCGCCGCCTGCGGGCTGGTCGAACTGGCAGACGGCCTCACCGACACGGCCAGCGCCGACCGGTACCGCAAGGCCGCCGCCGAGATCCTGGGCTCGCTCATCGGCCACTACTCCACCGACGGCCAGCAGGTCTCCAACGCGCTCATCCTGCACGGCGTCTACGACAAGCCCAAGGGCATCGGCGTCGACGAGGGAACCCTCTGGGGCGACTACTTCTACCTGGAAGCCCTCACCCGGGCCACCGTCGCGGGCTGGACCAGCCCCTGGTGACCACCCTGCACCGACCCGCTCCACCCCGCATCCCGAAAGGTGACCATGGACTACCGCTACCACTGCGCCATTCCCGCCCTCGACGGCCGGAACACGCTGCCCTTCAATCCCTGCCGGCTGCTGGACTTCACACTGCTGCGGCTGTCGGCCGGCGAGTCCTGGACCGGCGAGTCCGGTGACCGGGAGATCCTGGCCGTCGTCCTCGGTGGCACGGCCAGCTTCACCGTCGCCGGCCACCACTTCCCGCAGGTCGGCCAACGACCGGACGTCTTCTCCGGCAAGCCGCACTCGGTCTACATCCCGGCCGGCTCCCCGGTGACCGTCGAGGCGGTCACCGCCGTGGAGATAGCCCTACCCAGCGCGCCCAGCGAACTGGCCACAGACCCCTACGTCATCGCACCGGAGCAGGTAGCGACCGGCCGCTGGGGAGCGGCCAACTTCGGCCGTACCTACCACCAGATCCTCACCGAGATCTCCCAGCCGGACCTGCCCGCCCGCCGGCTCATCGTCGGCGAGACCTACACGCCCTCGGGCAACTGGAGCACCTACCCGCCACATCGGCACACTGTCGACGACCTGCCCGCCGAGGCCGCACACGAGGAGATGTACTACTACCGCGTCAACCCGGCGAACGGGTTCGGCATCAGCCGGGTCTACACCGACGACGGGTACGAGGAGAACGTCACCATCCGTGACCATGTGATGCAGATGATGCCCGAGGGTTACCACACAGTGGTCAGCGCACCCGGCTACACCACCTACTTCCTGTGGTTCCTGGCCGGCACGCAACGCACCCAGGGCGCTCGCGAGGACGTCGACCTCGCCTGGGTGGGCCAGACCGTACCGACCCTGCGCGGCCTCGGCCTGTAGCGACGTCGGCGAGACCCATCGCCAAGTCGTCGTCGTCCGGGGCCTTGACGTGGCTCGACGAGAGCAGCAGGGCGCTCGCCACCCGCCCGCCTGGTCGGGCGGCGGCGCGACGCCGAGCTGACGCCAGGGAGGGTCAGAAGCTGCTGACCAGCTTCACGAACGCCTCGTCGATCTTGGCGGGATCGGTGGCGTCGAAGGCCTTGCCCGACGACGCCTTGGCGATCCGGTCCAGGGTGGCGAAGTCCGACTCCCGGTCGAAGGCGATGCAGAACACCTTCACCGGACGCTGCGGGTCCAGGGCAACCTCGGCGAGCAACCGGGCCAGGTCGTTGTCCCTGCTGTACTCGTTCTTGCCGTCGGTCAGCACCACTATCGCGTTGATCCGCTCCGGGTCGTACCGGTCGAGCAGTTCTCGGTGTGCGGCCCGGACCGTCGCGTAGAGCGCGGTGCCGCCCTCGACCGGCAAGCCGGCGATCTTGCTGTTGATCCGCTTCTGGTCGAACCCGCCGAGCGGGACCTCCTCGCGATAGGGGCTCTTCGGCCGCTGTTGCGTCTCCGAGGAGAACGACCAGAGCCCCACCCGGTCTTCGGTGTTGAGCAGCGCGAGGCCCTTGCCCGCCGCCGCCGAGGCCACCTGGAAACGGGTACGGGTGCCGACCTTCGCCAGCATGGACCCGGAGGTGTCCAGGGCGATCAGGATGTTGGCCTTCTTGCGGAGCGTGCGCCAGCCGTCCAGCATCGCGCCGACCACCTCCGGGTCCGGCGGCTCGAAGTAGCTCAACCCACCGCTGGGTTCGGCGCCGACGCTGGCCAGCAACTCCGCCGAGGCGCGGCGCTCATGGTCCCGAAAGCCGAGGCGGGCAAACCTCTCCTGCTGGGTGTCCTCGGTCAGGAATTTCTGGAAGTCGGTTGCCGCCGCGCGTTGCCGCTCGTCGGCGGACGGCAGCACGACGAACGGGTGGTCCAGGTTGAACGTGCCCTCCTTCGGATGCACGGCGACCAGCGGGACGTTCGGCCGGCGGCCCCGCTCCTGCCCTTCCTGCCGAGGGCTCAGCGCACCCGTGTTGTAGAGGTCCACGAGCTCCTCCTGCAGGACGATGGCACTCATGTCGTCGGTGCTGCCCGCCCCGCCGGCCAGGTCCGCCTCGGCGAGGCTGCGCAGCAGGTCCACCGAGTCGTCGCTGTAGTGCGACACGTTGGCCTCGATCCGGCGGACGAACTGGGTGACCGCCGGGTCGGCCAGGTCGGACCGGGTCAGGTCGCTGGCCCGTTGCACCGCCGCGTAGTAGGTGGCGATGGTCGCCGCCAGCCCGGAAGTGGACAGGTTCGGGTTGTCCTTGCCGAATGTGAAGCGGCCCCACTCCGGCTTGCCGAAGTCCGCCCACCCGTCCCGCCCGGACAGCCCCAGGATCTCTCCCCAGCCCAGCGACCCGCGCTTGCGGAGCAGCTCGGCCTTGGGCTGCGGCATCGCGATCACCAGCGGGCTGTTGGCGATCGACGGGTAGCGGTCGGGAGTCTGCAACTCCCGGCCGGCGGCCTCGTCGAGCAGCCGGAGCTGGCCGGTCCACAGGCTCGACGTCGGCAGCCAGACCTGTGGTTGCGGCAGGCCGGTGTGCGTCCAGCCGGTGGCCAGCGCCTCGGTTGCCTTGCCCGAGTTCAACGCGCTGGCGTGCACCTGGGCGCAGCCGCCGCCCTCGACCGACCGGTCGCTGCGGTTGTACGCCTCGGCCAGGTCGACCAGCAGCGCCGCCTTCTCCGTCGAGGAGTTGACCTGGAGGATGATGGCGCAGTCGTCGCCCGCTTCGCGCTGTCGGACGAAGACGAACGCCCCGGCGATGACCAGCAGCCCGGCGGTGACGGCGGCGGTGTACGGCAACCACTGCCGGGTACGCGTAGCGGGTGGGGCCATCGGGACGTCCTCCTCGGCGGGCGGCTGGTGGCAGTCAACCTATCGATGCGGCGCCAGTCGGCGAGCCCGACCCCGGCGCACCTGTCACCCGTGCTCGGACCGGCTCCCGAGGGCCGTCGCGACCAGCAACCGAACCAGGTAGACCACGACGAAGGCGACCGCACCGACCGCGGCGGACGGGCCGAGCGCGCTCGACGCGACGTACCCTGCGGCGGCGCCGACCGAACCGAGGAAGAGCGCTGTCGAGATGCCCCAGGCGTCGACGGCCTCACGACGCAGCCGCCGCAACGCGCCGCCGCCTGCCGTACCGACGCCGGGCTCGGACACCGGCGGGTACGCCGGCTGGGTCGGCCGGGCCTGGGCCGGCACCGCCGCCCGGGCCGGCACCTGCGGCCGCGTTCCGCCCGGTTGCGGCGTCGTCGGCGTGACCTGGGGGAGCGGATGGTCCGGCGTGGGCGCGCCTGCGGTCTCGTTGCCGACCTCCAGCAGGCTCTCCCGACGTAGCGGTTCGGTGACTCTGCCGTCCTGCCGAAGCAGCCGTACCAGCACGCGTTCGGCAGCCGGCCGGTCCGCCGGATCCTTGGCCAGGCACTCCCGGATCAGCTCGTCCAGAATGGGGGGCATCGCCGGCAGGTCCGGCAGATCGTGCAGCACGCGGTGCATCACGGCGAAGAGTGAATCGTTGCCGAAGGGCGGCCGACCACCGGCGGCGAAGGCGATAGTGGCCGCCCAGGCGAAGACGTCGCAGGGCGGACCGATCGCGTCGTTGCGGAACCGCTCGGGCGCCATGTACGCGGTGGTCCCCATGACCCGGCTGGACGCCGTCTCGGTGTTGCCCAACGCCCGGGCGATACCGAAGTCGATCACCCGGGGACCGTCCTCACCGAGCACCACGTTGTCCGGCTTCAGATCGCAGTGCACCACTCCGGCACTGTGGATCGCGGCGAGTGCCGTGACGGTGCCGACCGCGAGCCGGTGCAGGGCGTTACCGGTCACCGGCCCACGCTCGCGGACGTGCCGGTGCAGGGTCAGGCCCTCGATGAACTCACTGACCACGTAGGGCCGCTCGCCGTCCACCTCCGCGAAGAGCACCTGCGCGGTGCAGAACGGAGCGACCCGGCGGGCGGCGGCGATCTCCTTCACGAACTGCGACCGCGCCCGTGGATCACTCAGATCGACGTTGACCATCTTCACAGCGACCCGGTCACCGGCGTCGTCCTCACCGAGATAGACGACCCCCTGCCCACCCGCACCCAGCCGGCCGAGCAGCCGGTACGGGCCGGCAGCGACCGGGTCGTGCGTCCACAGTTTCGCCAACCCTGGCACCGGCGGGCCGGCCAGCTCTGACATCCCGACTCCATCAGTGTCGTTCCCGGCCACCGGCGGCGCAGGACACGGCCATCGTGCCATGTCCGCCGCCAGCGACCGAGGATGTGCGGCCGTGCGCAGTCCCGCCAGGCGCCGCAGCCGTCGTAGGTGGGGAACAGCTCAGGTCTGCCGATCAGCTCGGCCCTGGTGCCCACCGGCCCTTGCCGGCCCGGCTGTCCGTGCGAAGACGGTGGCGTTCACCGGCTCAGGCGGCGGATGACCAGCAGAGCGATGTCGTCGTTTGGACGCTCCTCTGCTGTGGTGCTCATGACGTGGTCGCACAACGCCTCGGCGGGCCCGGACTGCACGGCGTCGGCGAGGCGTTCGATGCCGGTGTCGATCAGTTCGTTGCGGCGTTCGACCAGGCCGTCGGTGTAGAAGACGAGCGCCGAGCCCGGCGGTAGGTCGAGAACTGTGGTGCGGCGACTGGTCGATGGTCGACCTACGCCGAGTGGCCTGTCCACCGGCACGTTGACAGGCTGGGTGGGACGGCCGGGGACAGCCAGCAGTGGTGGCAGATGGCCTGCGGAGGAGAGGTGCACTCTCGCGCGGTCGGGTGCGATCAGGGCGTAGACGGCGGTGGTGAGGGTGCCTGCCTCGAAGTGGTGGATCTTGCGGTCGAGGGAGGTCAGCGCCACCGCGGGATCATCGGAATCGAGCGCGTAGGCGCGCAGTGCGCTGCGGATCCGCCCCATGACCACGGCGGATGGCAGCCCGTGGCCGGAGACATCACCGATGACGGCGCCCAGCCAGCCCGAGGGCAACGTGAACACGTCGTACCAGTCACCGCCGATGCCCAGGTCGTGGCCGGGCACGTACCGGGCGGCCAGGTCCAGGCCGGGGATGTCGGGTAGCCGGCCGGGTAGCAGGCTGTGTTGCAGAGCCAGCGCTGCCTGCCGATCGAGGACCTGTGCGCGGGCCTGACCTGCCAAGCTGGCACGGTCGGCAACGAGCTGTAACAGCTGCACGTCGTCGGAGCCGAACCGGCGCAGGGCCAGGGAGCCGACGTGCAGCACGCCGACGAGGTTGCCGTTGACGAGCATGGGCACGCCCAGGAGGGCACGGATCCCGGTGGCGAGCAGGATGGGATTGACCACGTCGTCAGGCCCGACGTTGTAGATCGTGACAGGCGCGCGGGTGGCTGCCACCCGTCCGGCGAACCCACGTCCGACCCGGATGCGGAACCCGCGGCGTACCTCCTCCTCCAGGCCCTTGGCGGCTGTCGCGACAAGCTCGCCGGTGTGGTCGTCCAGCAGCAGGATGGTGGCGGTGTCGACCTTGAGTAGGTCCCGGACCCGTTCGAGCAGCTCGTTAAGCAACTCGGCGATGTTCAGCCCCGACAGGGCGGCGTCGGTGATCGCCTCGATACGTCGCAGCCGTTCCTCGTTCGTCACCACCTTGGCATCGGCCACCCAGGCAGCCTAGACGCCGGCACGCCGCCGACGGGACATCAGGCGTGAGATCACCGGTGTCGTGCCTCCGACGTGGGGTACCTTCCCCTGTCACATTGCTGCAATGGTCGCCTGGTGAACCCGTTCCGGGAAGCTACCCATCCCCATGCCACCGGCAAGGTCACCGGCCCCACGTCCGACAGGGAGGGGAATCGATGGTGAACCCACCGCTCGACCACCATGCCCCCACCGCCAGGAGACCCCTGCTCTCGACGTCGTTCACCCTCGCCGACCTCAACCGTGTCCGACACGAGGTCGAGGCCCTCAGTCGCGGGTGCGGCCTCGACCCCGACGAGGTGCAGAACTGGGTCATCGCCGTCAACGAACTGATGATCAACGTGATTCGGCACGGGGGCGGCAGAGGAGGCCTGCGCCTGCTCCTGGACGGTCAGCTCACCTGTGAGGTCACTGACCAGGGTCGGGGCTTCAACACCGCTCGCTACTTCCCGTGCGCCGAGCGACCGCCCCTGTCCGGCACCGGAGGAATGGGCCTGTGGGTGGTCGGGCAGATGGCCGACTACCTCCTCGTCGACAGCGGATCCGCGGGTACCACCATCCGCATCGCGGCACGCACCGGCGGTACTTTCGGATAACAGCCGCCGGCGCGGCCCCGGATTGACCGGGAGGGGGCGGCACGCCGTGGATGACAGGGTGCCAAATGGCACCGATCGGCGCTCCATCGTGGAACCTGAGCGGGTGTACCGTCGCCGCATGACGGTGCTGCAGGAGTTCGTCGCCGCTCTTTCCAACGGCCGTATCCAGGTTGTCGACCTCACCGCTCCGCTCTCCGACCAGACCCCGATCCTGGGTCTGCCCGAGCAGTTCGGCCAGACCTGGCCGTTTCAGCTCAGCGAGATCAGCCGGTACGACGACAGAGGTCCGGCCTGGTACTGGAACAACTTCTCCACCGGCGAACACACCGGCACCCACTTCGACGCCCCGGTGCACTGGGTCACCGGTCAACAGGGCGTGGACGTGTCACAGGTCCCGGTGAGCCAGTTGATCGCCCCGGCGGTGGTGATCGACCACGCCGCCGACGCCGCCGACAATCCCGACTTCCTGCTCGAGGTCGAGCACGTCAAGGCATGGGAGGCGGAACATGGCGCCCTGCCCAGCGGCGGCTGGCTGCTCTACCGCACCGGCTGGGACGCGTACGGCGACGACCCGCAGCGCTACGCCAACGCCGGGCGTACCCCGGGCATTTCCGTGCAGTGCGCCCGCTGGCTGGCCGAGGAGTCGCCGATCCAGGGCGTCGGGGTGGAGACGGTCGGGACCGACGCGGGGGCAGCGCACTCGTTCGACCCGCCGTTCCCGTGCCACTCGTTCCTGCTCGGCCAGGACAAGTACGGCCTGACCCAGCTCCGTAACCTCGCGCAGTTGCCGGCGACCGGCGCGGTGGTGATCGCCGGGCCGCTGCCGATCGTCTCCGGGTCGGGCAGCCCGTGCCGGGTCCTCGCGCTTGTCGAACGGTAGGCCGACAACCGATGCGGGTAGCCGAGGTGGTCGGGCGGGTCCTGTACGGACACGGCGCACGGCACGTCTTCGGGGTGGTCGGCAGTGGCAACTTCCACGTCACGAACGCGCTCGTCGCGGCCGGCGCCCGGTTCGTGGCAGCGGCCCACGAGGGCGGCGCGGCGAGCATGGCCGACGGGTACGCCCGCACCGCCGGAACCGTCGGACTGCTCTCGGTGCACCAGGGCCCAGGCGTCACCAACGCGCTGACCGGCCTCACCGAGGCCGCGAAGAGCCGTACCCCGATCGTGGTCCTGGCCCCGGAGGCGACCGCGCCGCGGTCGAACTTCTTCATCGACCTGCCGGCGCTCGCCGCCGCGGTCGGGGCCGACTTCCACCGGGTACGCGCGACGCACGCGGCCGAGGACACTGGCGCGGCGTACCGGGCCGCCGCCCGGGGCGCGACGGTGGTGCTGGGCCTTCCGTTGGAGGTGCAGCAGGCCGTGACCGAACCGTGGTCCGGCCCGGTCCCCGCGGCCGCGCCGGCCCCGGCAAGAGCCCCGCACGTCGAGCCGTTGCTGGCCGCGCTCCAGGCCGCACGTCGACCGGTCTTCATCGCCGGTCGGGGCGCCCGGTCGGCCCGGGAACCGCTGATCCGGCTCGCCGACGCGTGCGGCGCGCTGCTCGCGGTCTCGGCCGCGGCGAAGGGACTGTTCACCGGCAGCCCGTGGAACCTCGACGTGGCCGGCGGTTTCGCCACCCCGCTGGCCGCCGAGCTGATCGGCGCGGCGGACCTGGTCGTCGCCTGGGGCAGCACGCTGAACATGTGGACCACCCGGCACGGCGAACTGATTCCGCCCGCCGCCGTCGTCGTCCAGGTCGACCGCGACTCGGCCGCGTTCGGAGTGAACCGCCCGGTCGACCTGACAGTGGCCGGCGAGGTGTCAGCGGTCGCCGAAGCGCTGCTCGCCCGGCTGAGCGTCGGCACCACCGGGGCCGGGGACGCCACCACCGGCCTGTGGCGCACGCCGGAGTTGGCACAACGGATCCGCGAGCACGGCCGCTGGCGGGCCGTACCGTACCGGGACGAGAGCGAATCGGCGCGGGCCGGAACCCCGGCGACGATCGACCCGAGGACGCTCTCGACCGCCCTGGACGACCTGCTGCCGGGCGACCGGACGGTGGTGGTCGACTCCGGCAACTTCATGGGCTACCCGTCGATGTGGCTCGACGTGCCGGACGTGGCCGGATTCTGTTTCACCCAGGCGTTCCAGTCGGTCGGGCTCGGTCTGGCCAGTGCGCTCGGTGCGGCGGTCGCCCGACCGGACCGGCTCACCGTCGCCGCGGTCGGCGACGGTGGCTTCGTCATGTCGGCGACCGAACTGGTCACCGCCGTCCGGCTCGCGCTACCCCTGCTCGTGGTGATCTACGACGACGCGGCGTACGGGGCCGAGGTGCACCACTTCGGCCCGGACGGGCACCCGTTGGAGACGGTCACCTTCCCCGAGACCGACCTGGCCGCGATCGCCAGTGGTTACGGCTGTGACGGGTTGACCGTCCGGACCGTCGACGACCTCGAACCGGTACGCGACTGGCTCGCTGGTCCCCGTACCCGGCCGCTGGTGATCGACGCCAAGGTCAGCGCCGCGCGCGGCTCCTGGTGGTTGGAGGAGGCGTTCCGGGGACATTAGGCCACCGCCGTACGTGGGGCAGGCCTGCCCTCGGGCGTCAGCCGGCAACGCCCGGTCAGGTCGGTGACAGCGCGTCATCCCTGACGTACGTTGGCGCTGTGGCGACTCTCTGGACCCTCGGATGCGATGCCGACGATCCCCAGCGGATCGCCGCCTTCTGGGCGTTGGCCCTCGGCTATGTCAAGGAACCCGGTTTCGATGGTCCCGACAACGCGTCCATCGTCGATCCGGACGGTCAGGGCCCTGCCATCAGCTTCCTCAAGGTCCCCGAGGGCAAATCCGCCAAGAACCGTATGCACATCGACGTCCGGGTGGCCGGTCCGGGCTCCGGGGACATGGCCGAGCGCGCCCGGTTGATTCGGCAGCGAGTGCCCCATCTGGTTGCCGCGGGCGCGACCGTGGTCCGCGAGGAGTGGTACGGCGACGTCCTCGGTCACGTCGTCATGCTCGACCCGGAGGGCAACGAGTTCTGCGTCGCCTGATGCCATGATCACTGCCGGTCGGGCGGCGCTGCGGCCGGCCGACCGGGGCAGCACCGGCCTGACCGTTTGCTGGTGGAGCCGGAGGGTAGTGCGAATTCATGACCACGCCTGAGCAGAGTCAGCAGGAGAGAGACCTCGAGACCGGCGCTGTGTATCAGGACGCCGAGGGACGCCGAACGACGGATCCAGGCTCCGGGGCCGCCCACGCCGACAGCGAGGCCGATCGCAACGCGGAGCACCTGAGGCGGGGAGAGGTTGGGCCGCGCGTCCCGGAGGAGTAGCGGGCTGGGGTGCGTGGGAGGCATCTCCGGGTAGCGGGACGGGGCGAGGCAGAACCGCCCAAGGAGGACGAGATGACCGGATAGTCGCGGGTGGCCGCGAGACCAGCGGGCCGAGGCGCCCGCGGCCCTGGTCAGCGCCCAGGTTCTCCCGCCGCCCGGTCCACCAGGGCCTGGGCCACGTCGCGGAGTTTGCGGTTGGAGTCCTGCGAGACCTTCGCCAGGATGTTGAACGCGTCGGTGCCGGTGCACCGGCGCTCAGCCATGATGATGCCCTTCGCCTGCTCGATGACAGCGCGACTGGCCATCGCGTCCTGCATCTGGCGGGCGAGGTTCGCGGTGCTCTCGTAGAGCTGGGCGTTGGCCAGGGCGACGGCGGCGTACGCGGCGAAGGTCTCCAGCACGGCGACCGTGTCGTCGTCGAAGGCGTGGGGGGTGCGGGCGTAGACGTTGAGCGCGCCGACGACCGCCTCCTGGATCGGCATGCCGACCGAGACGGAACTGCCGATTCCAACCTTGCGGCCGCGTTCGGCCCAGTCGGGCCAACGATCCTCGCCGGTGAGGTCAGATACGGCGAGGATGTCGCCGGCGGTGGCGGCGGCCAGACATGGACCGCTTCCCCTCGCGTACTGGCGCTCGTCCATGTCGAGAGCCAGCTCATCGGTGAACGCCGCGGTGTGCCCGGTCCCGCCGCGGACCAGCGTGACAGACACCTCCACAGGCGCTGCCAGCACCCGTTTGGCCAGCTCCGCGACGCGCTGCAGAACGTCGTCGAGGCTGGTCTCACCGAGCTTGATGCGGCCGAGTTCGGCGAAGGCTTCGGCGGGGTCCGTCGGCGAGTGGGTCATGGCACCAGGTCCTCACGGCCGGCGCGCCCGTCGGGACGTGGAAGATCACAATGGCGTGGGCGCGGATGGCAGCCCGCGGACCGCGGACCGCTGCACGGACCCCAACGGGGTGGAGCCGGGACCAACGCCAGGTGTTCGACGTCGATTCGTCACATCCGTTACGCGGATGTGAGCTACAGGCCCGCCAGAGTACCCGGGGCATCAGTCGGCGACGACGAGCGCCTGGGGCGCGGCGGCCTTCATCCGGGTACGAAGCCACTTGAGCTGGATCGCGGTTTCTCCCTCGCAGCGTCGCACGACAGCGAGCAGTTCTTCATCGCGAGCACCGTAGGCGGCCTGGCCGACGACGGTCCAGGTGATGTCGCACTCGGCGGCCATCAGGTAGAGGTCCTGGAGGTCCCGGAGGAGGCCGATGCCGCCGGTGCGGGTGCCGGTGAACAGCTGCGAGTGCAGCCGGTCGGGTTCGTCGGGGGCGTCCTCGGAGTAGCGGACCACGAACGGGTGCAACTGTTCGGCGTGGGCGTCGCAGCGCTTCGCCTGCTGCTGGCAGAGGTGCTCGATGTCCGGTTCCTCAGCGTGCGCGTCGGCGACCTGCCGGAACGCGCCCGCCAGGTTGACCTGCGCGCGGTGCAGTAGACCGAGGTAGTGGGCGAGGTGCACAGCTCACTCCTTCCCGCTGGTGGCCGCGGCTGCCGGCCCACCGACGGTGGGCGGCACGTCAGCGTCCGCTGGTGGTGCGCTGCCGCCGACGGTCGGCGCCGGCGAGGGTACGCCCCGCCCGTCGGCGAGTTTCGTCACCGCGACGGCGGCGACCTTGAAGAGGGGCTGCTTGGACACCGGGTCCCAGGCGGTGATGGTCAGCTCGTTCGCTGCTCGCGGGGTGCGGTCGGCGGGGTCCTGGTCGAAGTACCCGTAGTGGAACGGCAGGAAGACGACGCCGGGGCGGATGCCGCAGAGCCGGGCGCGGGCCTGGATGGCGCCGCGCGCCGAGGAGACGCCGACCAGGTCGCCCTCGATGATGCCGAGCCGGGCCGCGTCGGCGGGGTTGAGCTCCACCCACACGTCCGGTGCCGCCTGGTTGAGCTGTGGGGCACGGCCGGTCTTGGTGCGGGTGTGGAAGTGGTAGACGGTGCGGCCGGTGGTGAGCAGCAGCGGATGCCCGTCGTCGGGCACCTCGGGTGAGGGCTGGTAGTCGACGGTGTGCAGGAACGCCCGGCCGTCCGGTTCCTTGGCCCGGTACTCCGCCTCGGTGAACTCCGCACCGGTGGCCAGATCCTGGCCGTACGTCTCGCAGTAGTCGGGGTCGGTGTGGAACTGTCCGTCGGTGTAGAGGCGCTCCGTGCCGTCGGGGTGCTCGTCAGTGCAGGGCCACTGGATGCCGGAGCCGCCGCGCAGCTTCTCGTAGGTGATGCCGGTGTAGTCACACGGCCGACCCCGCGAACACTCCTTCCACGCCTCGAACACCTCCTCCGGCTCACTCCAGTCGATCAGCGGCTGGCCGTCGCGGTCGCGGAAGTCCATCCGGCGGGCGAAGTCCAGAAAGATGTCCAGGTCCGGACGGGCCTCCCCAGGCGGGTCGACTGCCTTGTCGGAGATGTGCACGGTCCGGTCGACGCTGGTGAACGTGCCGGTCTTCTCGCCCCAGGTGGCGGCGGGCAGCACGACATCGGCCAACTCGGCGGTCTCGGTGAGGAAGAGGTCCTGGACCACCACGAACAACTCCGGCCTGGTCAGGATCTGCCGGATCCGATGCAGCTCCGGCAGCGAGACGGCCGGGTTCGTGGCGGAGATCCAGAGCAGTTTGATCGAGCCCTGCTCGGCGTACCGGAAGATCTGCATGGCATGCGTCGGCGGCGCCCAGTGCGGAATGGTGTCCACGTCCACGTTCCACAGCCGGGCCAACTCCTCGACGTGCCGCTCATTGTCCCAGTTACGCAGGCCGGGCAGGTCGCCGTCGGCGCCGGTCTCCCGGTTGTTCTGGGCGGTGGGCTGGCCGTTCATCTGGTAGATCCCGGCGCCGGGCCGACCGATCATGCCGCGAACCAGGTGCAGGTTGTTGACGGCGCAGGCGGCGGCGGTGGCCTGGTTCGACTGGTAGAAACCCTGCAACACGGTCGACAGCAACCGCTGCGAGGTGCCGAGCAGTTCGGCGGCGCGCTCCACATCGGCGGCCCGCACGTCACAGATGTCAGCGACCCGCGACGGCGGGTAGCCGTCGACGATCCGACGCAGCTCCTGGAAACCCACTGTGTGCGCGTCGACGTAGTCATGGTCGTACCAGCCGCGTCGAAGGATCTCCCGGAGCAGGCCGTTCATCAGGGCCACGTTGGTGCCGTTACGCACCGCCAGGTGCAGATCGGCCTCCCGAGCGACCGGGGTTGCGCGCGGGTCCACCGCCAGCATCGCCGGGGGGTTGGGGCCACGGCGTCGGTCCAGCATCCGCATCCACAGCACCGTCTGCGTCTCGGCGACGTTGTGACCCCACAGCGCGATCGCGTCGCAGTGGTCCACATCGGTGTACGAGCCGGGCTGCCCGTCGGTGCCGAAGCTCGCCTTCATCGACGCCGCCGCGGTGGCGGTGCACAGCCGGGTGTTGCCGTCCATGTGCGGCGTGCCCAGACCGGCCTTACCGATCACAGCAAGCGTGTAGTACTCCTCCAGGAACAGTTGCCCACTGGTGTAGAAGCCGAAGTGCCCCCACCCACCCGGCCCGTCGAGGAGTTCCTTCGACCGGGCCACGATCCGGCCCATCGCCGTGTCCCAGTCTGTCTCGACCAGGCGGCCGCCGTCGCGGACCAGCGGTCGGGTCAATCGGTCCGGGCTGTGGTTGGCCTGCCAGCCGTACAGGTCCTTCGGGTCGACCCGACCCCTGTTGATCCGGTCCACGGCCCGTCCGCGCACCCCGACGATCCGTCCGTCGGCGACCGCGATGTCCAGCGCGTCGCCGTTGGAGTGCAGCACCGACGCCGACTGCACCCACCGGTCCACGTCGGAATCGGTCCGGCCGTCGGCCAGGTACCGATCCACCCGCACCGGCCACTGCTGTTCCGGCCCGTACGGGGTCCGCTCTCCCCACGGGTCGGCGATCCGGTCCACCACGATGTCCTCCTTCCGGGCTCACGATCAGCGTCGTCGCACCCGCTGGGGCGTGCGAGGCCTTCAGCATGTGCCCTACCCGGGGCCGGCGGACCGAACCGGACAGGCAGCACCTTTTCGAGGAGCCGCACGTCGCCGCCGGGATCGAGACTCCGCCGCCGCTCTCGAATGGTGTCAGCGGCGAACGTCGTGGGTAGGGTGTTTCGCGGGTCAAGACATGCGCCCAGGTCCGCCGCCCGCGTCTCGTTGCCGCGGGAGGGTCCGACTCACCGATGCACCAGATCGGGAGGCGTCATGTCGATCCTCGAACAACCCACCCGGCAGCACGCTCAACCCATCCGGCGTCACGCTCAGCCCGCCAAGCCGATCATGACGCTCGACCTGCACAACGACCGGCATGCGCCAATGATCACCGTTTCCGGCGAGGTCGACATGAGCACCGCGCATCTCATCAGCGAGCTGGCCGAACACGTGATCACAGGCCGACCCGCACGTCTGGTGCTCGATCTCTCCGGGGTGACCTTCTTCAGCGCCCACGGCATCAGCGCTCTGCTGCGGACACAGCGCGCGGCCGAGTCTGCCGAGGTCACGTTGGCCCTCCACGCTGCCGCTCCGTGCGTCACCTACCTGCTGGCAGTGACCGGTGCCGGGATGGACCTGGACCTGCCGGCGACAAACGCGAGTCGGTGATCAGGTGTACCCGCCGTTACAGTCGGCCGCGATGCGGTCACCGGCGTCGGCGTGATCTTCGACGGGCTGCTGGTGCCGGGTCATGACGATCCTCGCCGGCCTGCCGCTCGTCTCGGTGGTGGCTACCGCTGCCGGCTGATCGACCCTCTCCGCGCACGTCTCGGTCTCCGCCGTCCCGCCGCGTGACGGCCACGCGCCGCCCGGGACAGGACCCGAGCGGCGCGTCTCCGACAAGGCGGGCGTTGCCTGGTGTGGTACTAGGCGCGCCTGGCCCACTGCTGGTTGGCGCCACCGTGGCAGGCCCAGAGGTGAAGCTGGGTCCCGTTGGCCGTTCCGGATGCGACGGCGTCGAGGCACAGCCCCGACTGGGCGCTGGTGATGGTGCCGTTGGAGTTCAGGTTCCACTGTTGGTTGGCTTGGCCGTTGCAGTCCCAGATGAGGACCGCTGTGCCGTTGCTGCTGCCCGCTCCGCTGGCGTCCAGGCACTTGTTGCCGTAGACGGTCAGGGTGCGGTTGGCGGTGTGGGTCCAACGCTGGTTGGTGCCACCGTGACAGTCCCACAGCTGCGGGCGGGCGCCATTGCTGGTGCTGGAGTTGGGGATGTCGATGCACCGACCGGACTGGCTACCCACGATCAGCACGTTCTGCTGGCCCGGCGGCGGGGTCGTCGGCGGGGGAGTGGTGGGCGGCACGTCCGATCCGAACTGGGTGAAGAACCGCCACACCTCCTGCTTGACCCAGCTCCGCGCGCCGCTCTCGCAGCCGGCGCACCCGTCCACCGGACCCTGTTGGTGGCCGCCGTCGAAGGCTGCCCAGAGCACCGGGTATCCGGGCTGGCAGGAGTACGCGGTGGTGATGTGGGTGCGGCTGCCGGCCGCCGGTTCGGGCGGGTTCTGCGCGGCGCATCCGTTGTTACGGACGAACCTGTCGCGCAGCGATCGTCCGCTGGGGATGTTGTCGTTGATGCCGTGGATGCCCAGGTAGGCCACGGGCTGGGTGCCGCCGCTGCATCCGCTGATAGCGCCCGGTGCGGCGATTGCCGCGACCGCCCGGAACACCGTCGGCCGGGAACACGCCAACGAGTAGCTCATCGCGCCGCCGTAGCTGAACCCGACCGAGAAGCGTTGTGTGGTGTCGACGCAGAGCGCGTTGTCGATCACGCGGATCATGTCGTCGGTGAAGGTGACGTCTTCACCGTTGGAGTTGCCCCAGCCGTTGTTGAGGCCCTGCGGGGCGACGAAGATGGTGCTGTTGTTCGCCTGCGACTGCATGCCGTAGTAGGCCCACGCGGCTCCGTCGGTTCCGCCCGACGCGACCTGACTGGCGGTGCCGCCCAACCAGTGGAACCCGAAGGCCAGCCGGTGGGCGTAGGTGTTGTTGTAGTTGTCCGGCAGCCGAAGGATGAAGCTGCGGCTCTTCCCGCTGCTCTGGATGGTGTGGGTGCCGCTGTTCAGTCCGGGAGCCTTGCCGCAGCCGGCTGTGGTGGCAGCGGCCGCCGGTGTGACGGTCGTGAGGACGTACATTCCGACGGCGATCAGGACCAGCACCGCCATGGCTGCCCCCAGCCAGGGGGCGGAGAGTTTGCGAAGTGGCACGGCGGAGCCTCCTTGTGGGTGGTTGAACATCCGTTGGACCGGTCCTCTCCCCGGGAACCTCGTCGGGCTCAACTCCGGCTCCAGCGTTGGTTGGCCGCGCCGGTGCAGTCCCAGATCTGGACGCGCGTGCCGTTGGCGGTGCCGTTGCCGACCATGTCCAGGCACCGGCCCGAACCAACTCCGGTGATCGAGCCGTCGGCGTTGAGCCGCCACTTCTGGTTGGACTGGCCGTTGCAGTCCCAGATGATCACCGAGCTGCCGTTCGCGGTGCCGGCGCCGTTGACGTCGAGGCACTTGCCGCCGAAGACGCGCAGCTCCTGAGCGGCGGTCGAGGTCCAGCTCTGGTTGCTCTGACCGTGGCAGTCCCAGATGATCGCCGCTGCGCCGTTGGTCTGTGAGGCGCCGTTGACGTCGAGGCACCGTCCGGAGGACGTGCTGCGCAGGGCCGACGTGCCGCTCGGTGGCGGGGTCGTCGGCGGCGGGGTGGTCGGCGGCGTCGTGGGATCGGTGCTACCGAACTGGGTGAAGAACTTCCACACCTCGCCCTTGGTCCAGGTCCTGGCGCCGCTGTCTCCGCCGCCGTCCACCGGGCCGGGGGTGTGCCCGCCGTCGAAGGCGGCCCAGACCACCGGGTAGCCGGAACGGCAGCCGGAGTAGGTGGTGGTGATGTGGGTCAGGCTGCCCGCCCTCGGCTCGGGTGGGTTCTGTGCGGTGCACCCGTTGTTCCGCACGAACGTGTCACGCAGGGACCGCCCGGCGGAGACGTTGAGCACCGGGTCCCCGATGCCGTGGATCCCCATGTACGCGACCGGCTGGTTGCCGCCGCTGCACCCGCTGAGCTGCCCGCCGGAGTAGACAGCGACAGCGCGGAAGACACCCGGCCGGGAACAGGCCAGCGAGTAGCTCATGCCGCCGCCGTAGCTGAAGCCGAGCGCGAAGCGCTGGGTGGTGTCGACGCAGAGGTCCGCTTCGATCAGACTGATCATGTTGTCGACGAAGGTGACGTCCTGGCCGCCGGGGTTGGCCCAGCCGTTGCCGTTGCCCTGGGGGGCGACGAAGATCGTGCTGTTGTTCGCCTGCTGCCGCAGCCCGTAGTAGGACCAGGCCGCACCGTCGGAACCGCCGCCGTCGACGTCGTTGGCGGTGCCACCGTTCCAGTGGAATCCGAAGATCAACCGGTAGGGGTGGTTCCTGTCGTAGTTGTCAGGAATCCTCAGGATGAAGCTACGGTTCTGGCCGTTGCTCTGGATGGACCGTTGGCCGCTGGTCAACGTGGGCGCCTTGCCGCACCCGGCGGTCGCCGCGGCCGCTCCGATGTTCGCGGCCGACGCGGTGGTGTTCAGACCACCGGCCAGCGCCCCCGCGCTCACTGTCACGACGACGGCCGCCGCCGTCGCAAGCAGTCCAAGGATGGGTCTACGTCTTGTCATGAAGGGGCTCCCGCCACTCGGCACGAACTTCTTGAAAGGGGTCCATGGCAACCTGCACGCCGCCACGACGCGCCGCTGCAGGTCACACCCATCGACCACGTTGGCCGCGGACGAACCCGGAAGACGCGATGTGCCGACGGCGCCCCGGCCGGCTGTCGACACAGGTCTGGCACAGGTCTGCGCCACTGGTCTCGCCGCCCACGCAGGACCAGCCGCTTGTCGAATCGACGGTGGCCACACCGTGCGCCCGAACACCACGTGACCGTTCGCCCGACGGTGCCGGAGCACCTGGCTCAGCGTCGAATCGATTCGCTCCGACGCTAGGTCGTGTAGTGAAATATGTCAATGCCGTGTCCGGCGGGTTGCGACCCGGTCGAGCCGGTCAGGCCCTCGTGAGATCTGCCGCCCCGAAGGAGACCGCGAACCGCTTGCACCAGATGGAGACGCTTCGGAAGTCGCCCGGCTTCACCGATGCCGGTAGCTCGTACACCTGGTTGCCCTTGTTGCCCTTGAGCTTCGCCAGCTCGACCCACACGCCGTCGTCGAACACCCGCCAGCCGGCCGGGCCCCGGATGACCGGTTGGTCGGTCAACCACACCCGCAGGTCCGGGCCGTTCGACGTGTTCAGGTCCCGGATGACGAGCTGGTGGCGCCCGTCGGCGAGCCGGTGAACCTCGGCACTGCCTGTCGTCCGGTGCTCATGGGTGACGAACTCGCCGGCGGTCAGGATCTCGTTCGCCGCCGGGATGGCCGCCGAGGTCACGGGGGCCGGCGTCGAGGACTCCGCCGTCGCGGACGCCGGGATCGGGGCGGCCGATGCCGTTCCCGCGCCGGGAATCGCTTCGTCCACGTAGGTGTCGGTGAACAGCTTCCACGGCTGGAACCAGTAGAGGGCCAGCATCGCCACGACGACAGCGGCGGCGAGACCCGTTCGGACCACCGGCGACCGGAACATCCGTTCTCTCACCCCCGCAGCGTACGGCCGCAGCCGTTGTCGAACTGTTCGCGAACCCTTTCCGAACTCTTACGACGCTCACCGCTCGGTATCTGCCAGCGCCCGTCCGCACGGGCAGGGTCCCTGGTCCTCCGGCAACGTCTTCACTGCGTCGGCGAGCAGGAGACGCAGGCGATCGATGTTCCGGGCGAAGACCGTGAACACCTCCTGCTGGGTCACGCCCTGACCGGCCTCGACCCCCGAGTCGAGGTCGGTCACCACTGACAGCGCTGTGTAACACAGCGCCAGTTCGCGGGCCAACACCGCTTCCGGGTGGCCGGTCATGCCGACGACCGACCAGCCCTGCCGGCCGTACCACAACGATTCGGCACGGGTGGAGAATCGGGGCCCTTCGATGACGACCATGGTTCCGCCGTCGACCGGCTGCCAACCGGCCGACTGGGCGGCGTCGAGGACCGTGGCCCGTCCGACCGGACAGTAGGGGTCGGCGAAGGGCACGTGCATCACCTGTGGGGGTTTCCCGTCCGCGCGTGGCTGCCCATCGTGGTAGGTCTGCTCCCGGCCGTTGGTCCGGTCGACCAGTTGGTCCGGTACGACCAGGGTCCCCGGGCCCAGATCCGGTCGCAGGCCGCCCACAGCGCCCGGTGCGAGCACCTGGCGGACGCCGAGTGCGCGTAGTGCCCACAGGTTGGCCCGGTAGTTGATCCGATGTGGGGGAAGGGTGTGTCGACGTCCGTGGCGGGGCAGGAACACCACCGGCCGCCCGGCGACACTACCGACGGACAGCGCGTCACTCGGCGGTCCGTACGGTGTGTCGACGGTGACCTCGGCGACGTCGTCGAGGAACTCGTAGAACCCCGATCCGCCGATCACGGCGACCGGCGCGCCATCGGGTGGGCTGATCTCTCCTGCTGACATGGATGCCCCTCCTGGGCGACGAGTAGGGAACGCGTGGAGCGAATTCACCGACGGCCGGTGCGCCGGTCGAGCGTGCTGGCGACGACCAGGACGACCACGATCGCGGCCCAGAGGACAGCCAGCCCGACAGCGAGCCCCAGCGGGTAGTCGCGGTCCGGTAGGCCCGGGTTCGGAGGCGCCGAGGGTGGTCGCCACAGCAGGGGTACGGCGATCAGCAGCAACGTGGCGCTGGCCATCAGACCGGCGACGATCCAGGCCAGACGTAACCGGTTCGTCACCAGTCGACCCAGCGCCATCCCCACCAGTCCGACCAGCGGCGCCACCAGGACGTCGTGCAGCACCGGACCGCCGATCAGCCACGGCAGGGCGGTGCCGAGCTGGGGCAGGAGCAACCAACAGCCGTACGCGGTGGCCGCGGCGCCGACCACGAGCAGGAGCAGTCTGGCGACTCTCACCGCAGCACCTCCAGCCGGGCCACCCACTTGGTCTGCAGGACCCCCGGCCGGCTCGGCGCGATGAGTCGGCAGGGGTAACCGTGGTCGGGCGACAGTTGCTCGCCGTTGATCCGCAGCGCGAGCAGGGTCAGCGGGTCCCGGGCGTGGGCCGCGGGGAGTGTGCTCGCCGCGTACAGGCCGTCGGTTTCCAGTGAGGTGACTCGAACCGGTCGGCCGGTCGGCGCGCCGGCCCAGCGGAGCAACTGCACGACGGGCACGCCGGTCCAGTGGGCCGAGGCGCTCCAGCCCTCGACACAGGCGATCGGCAGTTCCGCTGTGCGTTGCGGCAGGGCGGCGAGGTCGGCCAGGGACAGGCTGTTCCGCCCGCCCGCCCAGACGATTTCCAGCCGCCAGTCCGGGGGAACGGCGATGTGCGCGGCAGCCGCCGTACGGTTGATCGGTACGCCCTGCGGCCCGGACGCGGAACGCCACGCCAGCGGCGACACCCGACGTAGCCACGGCACTGTGACCCCGGCGGTGGCCAGCACGGCGATGCCGGCGACGCCCGCCGAGGTACGGAGGAACGCCCTTCGCTCGGACGAGCCCCGATCGCCAGGCCCCGGCGTCGCCGCCGGCGCTGCTCCGCTGCGTCGCAGTGGCGTGCTCAGCGCCGCGCGGGCGACCGGGAGCTTCACAGCGACGTGCAGCAGCAGCGCGCCCACCACCAGCCAGGAGACCGCGTAGTGCGCCGTCGGGAAGAAGAACCCCCACGGGTACGACTGGGCGACGTTGAACAGGCCCGTGACCAGTTCGAAGAACGCCGCGCAGACCAGCACCAGGACGGAGATCCGTTCGAGGGCGTGGGCGGACAACCGGATCGGCTGACGAACTGGCGGACGGACAAACAGCCGGGGGTAGACGCTCCACAGCTTGGCCAGCAGCAACGGGATCGCCGCGACACCGGAGAGCACGTGGACGCCCTGGGTGATCCGGTACAGGTTCACCGGTCGGGTCGGCCAGGTGAACCAGCCCGGCGGGTGCTGGATGTAGTGACTGAGCAGTCCGGTGCCGAAACACAGCCCGAACGCCACAGCGAGCCAGAGACCGAGCCGGGCGGTGACCTGTGGTGAGTGCGAGGGCGCGGTGAAGTCCTCGGGTACGGGGACGCGTGGCCGGCGGATCATGGACGCGCCAACTCGGCGAACCAGCGTGGACCGAACCGGAAACGGTCGACGACCCGCAGGCCGGCAGCGGCGGCGGCACCGGGCACCGCCTCGGCTCCGACCCGCGCCCAGCGGAACACCGGCCCGCGCAGTTCCCGATCGCCGGACGACCCGGACACCACGTACGCCTGCCCCTGCCAGAGCCCGGTACCCGGGGGTTCCACCTCGACCAGCAGCGTTCCGTCCGCCGCGATCAGGGTGCCGCACCGGCGCAGCAGGCGGACCGGGTCGCCACCGATGCCGATGTTGCCGTCGATGAGCAGGGCGTGCGCCCACCTCCCCTCGCCGGGAAGGGGTTCGAAGACGTCGCGTCGCAGCGCGATGACCCCGCGGTCCTGGGTCAGACGTACCGCCTCGGCGGAGATGTCCACCCCCAGTGCGACGAGGCCGCGCTGGGCGAGTGCCCTGGTCAGCCGGCCGGGGCCGCAGCCGAGATCGATTGTGGGCCCGGTGCAGCGCGCGGCGACGGACTCGATCGCCGGTTCGGGCGGGCCGTGCCAGCGCCGAACCGGCAACAGGTCACGTCGCCCGTCGGTGTGCACCAGCCAATGGTCGGGTTGGGTCGCGGGCCTCGGGCCGACCGGCGTGGCGTAGGCGTCAGACTCGGCGGACCACCCGCCGAGTCTGCCCAGCACCACGGCGAAACCGTCGAGACTGATCGTCGAAGTCACCGGGGGTGCCCGCTCAGCAGATGGCGGTCCACTGCCGCGACGGCGTGCGCGAACCGGGTGCCGGGCAGGTCGGCCGCTACCGCCAGCGCCGTCGACCAGTCGTCGACATCCCGCTGTACGGGCAGGATCGCCGGTTGCAGGCCGCGCCCGTGCAGCGCGGCGAGGGTGCGGCGCCCGGTGTCGCCGGTCGACATGGGTACGTCGCGTAACGCGCTCGCGTACCTGGGATCGCGTAACCCGAGTGCCCACCAGCCGCCATCCAGCGCCGGTCCGAACACCGCCTGGTGTTCGGCGAGGCGGTCCAGGGCCGTGCTGAGCACCACCGGCCGGATCTGCGGGGTGTCCATGCCGATCTGCAGCACCGGTCGGCCGGGAAATGCCGCAGCGGTGTCGGCGTGGGCGTTCGCGAGACGGTCGGCGAACGTGTCGCCGCGCTGCGCGAGCAGGTGCCAGCCCGCCAACGCGGCGGTGAGTTCCGCGCCGTACTCGGCATCGGCGAACCGACCGGTGTGGGCCAGCACGGGAATGGTCGAGGCGGTGCCGCGCACCGCCGCGAGGGTGTCCAACAGCGACGCCGCCGCGATCCGGGCCGCCTGGATGGGATCGGCGGGCGGGCAGAGGCGTGTCTTGGCCTGCCCGGGGACCGGTGCCTTCGCAACCAGGAGCAGGACGTTCACCGGCCACCACCGGCGGCGTCGGCGCGCAGCACTCCGGCGAAGTCCCGGGTCGCCCGCAGCGTGCCCCGGACCGACCCGGAGACCTTCGAGCTGGTGCCGGCGGCCCGCGGCGCGTACGCGACGTCCAGTTCGAGGATTCGCCAGCCCGCTCCGGCCGCGCGCAGCAGCAACTCCAGGGGGTAGCCGAACGCGCGGTCGTCGACACCGAGTCCGAGCAGCGCCGCCCGGCGGGCGACCCGGATCGGGCTGATGTCGTACACCGGCACGCCGCGACGCCGCAGCAGGGCCGCGACCAGCGCGTTCCCGGCGCGGGCATGCCACGGCCAGGCGTCCGCCGAGACCGGCCGACGTCGCCCGACGGCGAGATCGGCCTGCCCGTCGAGCACCGCCGAGACGAGCCTGGGCAACTCGGCCGGGTCGAACGAGCCGTCCGCGTCGAGCACGCAGACCAGATCCGTCTCCGCCGCCAGCAGGCCGGCGTGCACTGCCGCTCCGTACCCCCGTCGCGGCTCGTGGACGACCCGCGCCCCGTGCTCCGCCGCGACGACCGGCGAACCGTCGGTGGAGCCGTTGTCGACCACGATGGCGCGGTAGCCGGGCGGTAGCCCGCTCAGTACGGCAGGCAGTGCGGCCGCCTCGTCCAGACACGGCAGCACCACGTCGATCGTTGTGTGCATACCGGCGACGCTAGGCCCGCCACCGGCCGTCCGGACCGCTGTTGCTCCTTACGAATCGCTTACACGGCACCGGATCTTACGACTCTCTGACGTCTCACCGTGCGGCAGTCGAATGCCTGGTGGGAGGTCGTATCGTCGGCCGTCACCATGACCATGATGACCCGGCCGGGACGAACCCGGTCCGCCGACCTGATCGTCCTCGGCGTCGAGGTGGCACTGCTCGCCGTCGCCGTCGCCGTCGGCGCCCTGCTCAACCATCAGGGCGTACGACTGCACGCCGACGCGGCGCCGCTCTACGCGAGTTGGCAGCCCCATCTGGGGCCCGGCACCCCCGTCGCGTTTCTCGTCGCGGCGCTGTTCGTCTGGCGGGGCACGCGCTGGGGAACCGACACCCGGTGGCCGCGGCTGCTGGTGGTCGGCTACGTCGCCTCGCTGCTCTGGACGCTGTCGCTGGCTCTGGTGGACGGCTGGTCCGCGGGGTTGACCGAGCGGCTCACCGTGCAGGCCGAGTACCTGCACGAGGTGCCCCGGGTGACGGACGTCGGCACCATGGTGTCCGGCTTCGCCGACCGGATTCTCGACTTCCAGCCCGATTCGTGGTCCACCCACGCTGCCGCTCACCCACCGGGAGCGTTGCTGTTCTTCGTCTGGCTGGAGCGGATCGGCCTGGGCGGTGGGACCGCCGCCGGGCTCGCCTGCGTGCTGCTCGGCGCCACGGTGTCGGTGTCGGTTCCGGTGACGCTGCGGGCACTCGGCGCCGAGGACGCTGCCCGTGCGGTGTGGCCGTTCCTGGTGCTGCTCCCGGGGGCGGTCTGGGTGGGCGCGTCCGCGGACGGGATCTTCGCCGCGGTGGTAGCGGCCGGGTTGGCGCTGCTGGCGGTGGGTGGCCGATCGGGGGCCGTCCTGGGCGGGTTGTTACTCGGTTTCGCGCTCTACCTGTCGTACGGGTTCGTCCTGGTCGGGTTGCTCGCGTTGGCAGTGGTGCTGCTCCGGGCGCGGGACCGCCTCGGCGTGTTCCTGGTCGCGGCGACGGCGGTCGCGGCCGTCGTCGCCGCGTTCACGGTCGCCGGCTTCTGGTGGTTGGACGGCTACCACCTGGTGGCACGTCGGTACTACCAGGGCTGGGCGGCGGAACGCCCGTACGGTTACTGGGTCTGGGCGAATCTCGCCGCCCTGCTGCTCTCGGCCGGCCCGGTGGTCGGGCCGGCGCTGCGGCGGGCGGTGGCCGCCGTGTCGATCCGAGCGCCGCACCCACCGCTCGCGACGGCCGTTCGGCAGCGGATCGCCAGCGCCGGGCCCACCGTGTGGTTGCCCATCGCGGCGACGGTGGCGGTGCTCGCGGCGGACCTGTCCGGGCTCAGCAAGGCGGAGGTCGAGCGGATCTGGCTACCGTTCGCCGTCTGGCTGTTGGTCGCCACCGCGCACCTGCCCCGCTGTCACCGGCGGTGGTGGTTGGCCGTCCAGGCCGCCACGGCTCTGGCCGTCAACCACCTACTGTGGACGGTGTCGTGACCGATGCCGGGTCTCGCATGACCGCTGTGGTGAAGTCGGCGATGCCAGCGGCGAAGCCGACCCGGGCGGTGAAACCAAGCAGCCGGGTGGCGCGCGCCGGATCGGCCACGACATGCCGTACGTCGGCCGCCCGCCCGCCCCCGACCGTGACCGGCGCTGGCCCACCCATCGCCGACGCCAGCTCGTGGGCCAGCTCGCCGACGGTGTGCGGCTCGCCTGAGCAGACGTTGACTGGGGTCAGGGGGTCCGGCGCCGGTGTCGTGAGGGCCAGCAGGTTGGCTGCCGCCACGTCGGTCACGTGCACGAAGTCGCGCCGTTGCCGGCCGTCCTCCAGCACCCGGGGCGCTCGTCCGGCGGCCAGGGCCGACCGGAAGATCGACGCCACCCCCGAATACGGGGTGTCGCGGGGCATTCTCGGACCGTAGACGTTGTGGTAGCGCAGGGCCCAGACCGATCCGCCGGTCTGCCGGGCCCAGGCGCCGGCGAGGTGTTCCTGGGCCAACTTGGTGGCGGCGTACGTGCTGTGCGGCTCCAACGGCGCGTCCTCGGGCACCAGACCGGGGGAGAGCGCCTGTTCGCAGCGAGGGCAGGTCGGCTCGTACCGGCCCTCGGCCAGGTCGACGACCCGGCGGCCGGCGGGCCTGACGATTCCATGGGTGGGACAGTGATAGCGGCCCTCGCCGTAGACCACCATCGAGCTGGCCAGCACCAGTCGGCGTACCCCGGCGGCGTGCATCGCCGCGAGGAGGGTGGCGGTGCCGAGGTCGTTGTGCGCGGCGTACCGGGGGGCGTCGGCCGGGTCGATGCCGTGCCCGACCATGGCTGCCTGATGGCAGACCGCCTCGACCCCGGTCAGTAGCCGGGTCAGCAACTCCGTGTTCCGCACGTCGCCGACCACCAGGTCGTGCCGCTCGGTCCAGGGCGGCGCCGTCGCACTGTGCGCCTCGGGCAGGAGCGCGTCAAGGGCCACCACCTCGTGCCCGTCGTCGGTGAGCAGGTCCGCGACGTGTGAGCCGATGAAGCCGGCCGCACCGGTGACAAGTATCCGCATTCCGGTCACCGTATGACCCCGCGTACGCCGGGGCGGGTTTCCGCACGCAGCCGTAAGAACCTCGCAAGGTTTGCTGGTGCGGGCGGTGGCTGGTGCGTGGCTACGCTGGGCCGATGGACATCTGGGGGAGACGTTGACGGGGCGGAACGGGGAATGCCCGTGACACAGCGCGTGCTGGTGGTCGACGACGATCAGACAGTGAGCGACGTCATTCGTCGTTACCTCGAGAACGACGGCTTCCAGGTGAGCCTCGCGGCGGACGGTGCGGCGGCACTGGCGGCAGTGCAGCGGCAGGCGCCGCACCTGGTGGTGCTCGACCTGATGCTGCCGCTGGTCAATGGTCTGGAGGTGTGCCGGGCGCTGCGGGTACGCCCCGACGGCGTGCCGATCGTCATGCTCACCGCGCGCGGTGACGAGTCCGACCGGATCCTCGGGCTGCAACTCGGTGCGGACGACTACCTGACCAAGCCCTTCTCACCCCGCGAACTGGTGCTGCGGGTCCGTTCGGTGCTCCGTCGCGCCGGAGGTGGGACGCCACCGGAGCGGCCGGAGGCGCTCACCGACGGTGACCTGGTGGTGCACACGGCCTCCCGAACCGCGCGCCTCGCCGGTGCTGATCTGGCCCTGACGTTGCGCGAATTCGACCTGCTCGTCCATCTCATGCGGCATCCGTCCCGGGTCTTCGGCCGGGCCGAACTTCTTGAGCAGGTGTGGGGGTGGAACTTCGGGGACCATTCGACAGTGACAGTGCACGTACGCCGACTGCGGGAGAAGATCGAGGCCAACCCGGCCGATCCGCAGCGGATCGTGACCGTCTGGGGTGTCGGCTACCGCTACGAGCCGGCCCATGCGTGACGTACTCCTGATCTTCGCGATCGCCCTCGGCGCGGCCCTCGGCATCGGTCTCGCCGGCGCTGTGCTGCTCCGCGCGCTCCGACGCAGCTCGATCACCGTGCACCTCAGCGTGCTGCTCACCACCACAGTGGTCGCCGTCGCCGTCGGGGTGATGGCGGTCGCGGAAGCGATGTTCCTCTCCGCGCACGACAGTGAGGTGGTCCTGATCACCGTCGCGGCGGCGGCGGTGGTCAGCCTCGCCGTCGGCGGGCACTTCGGCCGGCGACTGGCCCGCGCCGCGGTGTGGCGTGACCAGGCTCGGGAGCGGGAACGGCAACTGGAGAAGGGACGACGCGACCTGGTCGCCTGGGTCTCCCACGACCTGCGGACCCCGCTCGCCGGGCTGAGGGCGATGGCGGAGGCGCTGGAGGACCGGGTGGTGCGTGATCCGGACACCGTCGACGAGTACCACCGCCGCATCCGACTGGAGACCGACCGGATGACCCGACTCGTCGACGACCTGTTCGAGCTGTCCCGGATCAACGCGGGAGCGTTGCGGTTGTCGTTGACGGCGGTGCCGCTCGGCGAGGTGGTCTCGGACGCGCTGGCCAGCACCATTCCGCTGGCCGACGCTCGCCGGATCAAGCTGATTGCCAGCGAGTCGGGGTGGCCCACTGTCGCCGCGAGTGAACCGGAGCTGGCCCGGGTCGTGGCCAACCTGCTGCTCAACGCGGTCCGCTACACCCCGGCCGACGGCACCGTACGCATCGAAGCCGGCCGGGAGGACGACCACGCCTGGCTGTCGGTCGCCGACACCTGTGGCGGCATCCCTCCGGCCGACCTTCCCCGGCTGTTCGACATCGCGTTCCGTGGTGAACCGGCCCGGACCCCTGGCCCCGGTGACGGTGGGGCGTCCGGAGGGCTCGGCCTGGCCATCGTTCATGGCCTGGTGGAGGCGCACGGCGGTCGGGTCGAGGTGCGCAACACCTCCGACGGTTGCCAGTTCAAGGTCCGGCTGGCGACCGCCTGAGGCGCACCCGGGGCACTGCGCCGGAGGAGGACAGATCAGGATTTAGTCTCCGCTGGACCGGTCCGACGGTGCTGGCTCCCGATGCCACGCCTCGGCGAGGACAGCGTAGGTGTAGCCGTCGACCCAGCCCAGTTCGGCGTGCCAGGAATCACCGACGCCGTGCTGCTCACGACGCATGCCGACCTTTTCGAGGATGCGCACGGAGGCGAGGTTGTCCGCGAAGCAGCCGGCGGTGATTCTGCGAATGCCCAGCCTGTCGAATGCGTGCGCCACCACAGCGGTCACCGCCTCGGTCGCGTACCCATTTCCGCGGTAGGCCGGATCGAAGATGTAGCCGAGCTGGGCCTCGGTCCGTGGTGGCATGCCGGGTTGACCCATGCCGTCGACGACGTCGAGCGAGACGGTTCCGATCACCACGCCGTCGAGCGTGGCCGCCATGCTGTGGTCGTCGGGGTCTGCGGCCGTCCGTCGCCATGCCGCGCGGAAGGATGCGGGGTCGACCTGCGTGCGCAGTAGCCAGTGCGTGACCTGCGGCAGGTTGCGGTACTCCAGGATCCGGTCGACGTCCTCGTCCCGCACTGGGCGAAGCTCGAGGCGTTCAGTGCGTACGGTGGTGTTCTCCATGAGGCGGGACGCTAGTGGACGCACCCCGGCGGGACGCCCCGATATCAGTCCGATGCCCCCGCCGCGTCCTCAGTGGCAGAGGGCGCACGGTTCAATCGACCCGCTGGGCCAGCACCTGCCCCGGCCAGGATCCCACCAGGAAGGTCTCGGTGGGAGTGAACCCCTGGCGCTCGTAGTACGCCACCAACTCGCCGCCACCGCCCGCCCAGCAGTCGACCCGTAGCAATCGCACGCCGGCGCGCCGGGTCTCCTCAACCGCGTGTGCCAGCAGGGTCGACCCGATTTTTCGCCCGGCGAATCGTCGGTCGGAGACCAGGAGGCGCACGAACCGCTCGGGTTCGTCCGCGGGCGCGATCGGTGCCCGGGGGTCGGGCCCGGAATCCAACACCAGGGCCGCGGCGGGCGTCCCGTCCAGTTCCGCGATGAACGGGAGGTTCTCGCTCAGGTACCGGTCGACCTGTTCGGCCCTCTCGGGTTTCTCCGAGAACGGCGTCGTGCCCCACTGCTCGGTGTTGCCGCGGTCGTTCATCCAGACCACCGCGGAGTCGAGCATGTCCAGTACGGCGGGTGCGTCGGCCGGACCACCGCGTCTGATGCGTACGCCGCCGGTGGTGTCGTCCATGAGCGAATGGTAATCCGCGAACTGGACCCTCGTGAGAGGAGACGTCACCCGTCGTGGCCGCCGCCCCCGGGTCCGAACTCTCCGTCGGCCAGGGTCCGATTCATCGCCGCCAGTAGGCGTTCCAGGGTTCGACGGTCGCTGTCGGTCAGGCCGCGCAGGATTGCCGCCTCGTTGGCCAGATGCTGCTCGATGAGCCGGTCGGTCAACACCACGCCGGTCGGCGTCAGCCCGACCACCCTGGCGCGCGCGTCGGCCGCGGAGACCGAGCGCGACACGAGGCCACGGGCGATCATTCGGTCCACCCGCTTGGTCACGGCTCCGGTGGTCACGAGCATTCGTTGGCTCAGCTGGCCCGCAGTGAGCGTGTAGGGCTCGCCCTCGCGACGCAGCGCCGCGAGCACGTCGAAGTCACCGTTGCCGAGGTCCGCAGCGGCGAACGGCGGCCGCAGGGCTTCATCGAGCACGGCGGCCAGTTGTTGGATGCGACCGATGATCAGCAGCGGGGTGGGGTCGAGGTCGGGTCGCTCGCGACCCCACTGCCCAACGATGTCGGCGATCCGGTCTCCAGCCACTGTTGCACCTTACCTTCCAGGGAAGATAAGTTGTCTTCCGTGGAAGATAACTCCCTTCGAACGTCAGCTCCGGTGGTCACGGCGTACGTGGATCCGTCCTGCCCGTTCGCCTGGATCACCTCCCGCTGGCTCATGGAGGTGGCGAAGATGCGGCCGCTCACTCTGCGGTTCGAGGTGATGAGCCTCGCGGTGATCAACGAGCATCGTGACCTGGAGCCCTGGTACCGCGAATTCAACGACCGGGCGTGGGGCCCGGCCAGGGTGTGCGTGGCGGCAGCGGCGCAACACGGCTCCGCCGCCCTCGCACGGCTGTACCCGGCGCTCGGCCGCCGGATCCACGACGGCGGCGACAAGGACTTCGACACAGTCGTCCCGCTGGCCCTGGCCGAGGCCGGCCTCCCCGCCGACCTGGCCGCCGCCGCCTCGCGCAGCGACCTCGATCCACAGCTGCGGGCCAGCACCGCCCGTGCGCAGCAACTGGTGGGCGAGGACCTCGGCACCCCGACGGTCGTCGTCGACGACGTGGCCTTCTTCGGGCCCGTGCTGAGCTCCATCCCTCGTGGCGAGGAGGCCGTCCGCGTCTTCGACGGCGCTCGCCTGCTCGCCGGCTGCCGGGCCTTCTCCGAGCTCAAACGCGCCCGGTCCGACGGCCTCACCTTCGCGTAGCTCCACCACCACCGCCGCTGGGGAGCTGGTTACCCCCGCACTGGTCGACCCAGGTCTGTCGATGCTTCGTCACCGGGTGTTCGGCGTCGCGTCGACTCGAATCGATAGTGTCCGTTGGCCGGCCACCGCCGGCGGTCCAGGCGGAGGGAGGACGATGCGCAGCACAACGGACTGGTCGACCCGCGCCCTGGGCGCTCTCGCGGGTGTGTGGCGGGTCATCGAACTCGCCGACGGGCAGGTCAGCGATCGACCAACCACCATCGAGCCCGAAGCGATGATCGCCGCCCTACTCGGCCCGCCACGCCCCTAGCGTGCGCACCGCTGTCGACGAGACAGCGGCCAGTTCGGGCTGCGCCGGCAGAAACACCGTGGGTACGCCCAGCGACTGGTTCATCGCTGCGAGCTGTTACTCGGCCCGGAGGTCGGTGGTGTTACGCACTCCACGGACGATCACTCCTGCTTCCCGGAGACGACAGTAGGTGGCGGTCAACCCGCTCCAGGCCGCAACGGTGACCGAGGTCCACTCGACCGGCAGCACGGCCCGGACGGCGGCCGCCCGCGCCTCTTCGTCGCTGCCAGGATGCTTGATGCTGTTGACCGCGACGAGCACGACCACTTCGTCGAAGAGAGCACGTGCCCGGCTGACCACATTCGCATGCCCCGGAGTGAAGGGATCGAAGCTGCCGGGGTAGACGGCTCGCACCCGTACGCGGCCGGAGGCCCGTGCTGTCGGACGCGACGATTCGGGTGTCACTGCCGCAAGACCCGCTGCGCATCGCCGATGACCTGCTCCGAGGCGATCGGGGCCCACGACGCGAACAGCTTCCGGAAGTAGGCCCCGTGCCGGTCCGCCACCGCAGGATCGTGCTCGATGACGTCCAGCTCGTTGACGATGCTCAGGTCCACCAGGGATTGAAGTTGAGTCTCGCCGGGCGTCCGCACCTGACGTGCGAAGCGGTCGAACACCTCGCCGGTCCTTGCCAGCTCCCGCCAGCTGCGTCCACGGTCGCAGGCGCCGTACAGATAGACGAGCTCCTCGGCGCCGGCGCCAACGAGATCCCGCAGCACCGCACGATCGGCCCGATCCAGCAGGGTGAGGTCGAATCCGTCGGTCCCGTAGACGGCGTGGGTGAGGCCCGCTGCTTGCACGTCACGTGCGCAGCCGAGCACGGCGAGTCGTTCGCTGACTCGACAGAGGTGGGCGTACAGGTTGCCTCCGGGATGGGCGATCTGCTCAGCTCCCTGCCGGCGGAGCCAGACCCGCACGCCGTCATCGGTGCTCATGGTCCGACTGTAGGCATCGACCGTCGAATCCGATGGCCACCGGACGTGGGCAATATGTCACAGCGCCGTGGGCATGCCTGGCGTCGCGGCGGCCGCGAACACGTCGTCGCGGTCGAAAATGCGGGGTACGCGGAGCGCCGGTGCCACAGACTCTCCATCATGCTGGCATCGGTTCATAGCGTCGCGGACCTGGCCGCTGCGCAGGCGCAGGGTCATGAGGTCAAATTCCTGTTCTTCTGGGGGCACCAGCCTGAACGTGACGGGGGCGTCGGCGCAGGCTGCCTGAGCCAGTGGTGGCCGGTGCCGTTCACCGCCGACGACAGGCGGTTCGCCACTGCGGAGCACTACATGATGTGGCGCAAGGCCACCCTGTTCGGCGACCGCGCGATGGCGGAACAGATCCTCGCCGCGCCGCATCCCCACGCCGCGAAGGTGCTGGGGGGACGCGTCGCGGGTTTCGATCAGCAGACCTGGAGCGAACACCGCTTCGCGATCGTGGTGGCCGGCAACCTCGCGAAATTCGATCAGCATCCCGCACTCCGGGCGTTTCTGCTGGCTACCGGGCAGCGAGTCCTGGTGGAGGCCAGCCCGGTCGACCGGATCTGGGGCATCGGCCTGAACCGCGACGATCCGGCTGCGAGCGACCCCGCCTGTTGGCGAGGGCTCAACCTGCTGGGCTTCGTGCCGTTATGCCGAAGTCGGCATAACGCGACTTATGCGGACCTCACGGTTATGCCGATGGGGCCTCCGGAGAAGTCTCGTCCCGCTCAGGAACGTGAGGCACCCGGGCCATCGGTATTGCGACGCCGGGTGAGCCGGGCAACCCGCCGTCGTTGCCAGCGGCGAGGGATCGTTGGCGTGAGATGACGCGCGGATCGCGCATGACAGTGAGTCGTCACGTTCTGTACCAGTACTCTTCCAACCTTTGCGGCGCCGTCACCGTCGCATTCGGCGCATCATCGACGCCTGCCGCAGGAAGGCGCTCGGCACTGCACCAAGAGGGCTGTCGCCCGATGGCATGATGCAGCGATGCTCCCTACCCGCCGTTCCCTTCATGACCGCGTCGCGGCGTCGTTGGCCGCCTGCGCCGACGGTGAACTGTCGGCGTTGTTGCAGGCCGCGTCACCCGTGGGTGTAGGCGTGGGAGGCGGCTCTTCGATCGCCGATGTCGATGGCACGCCCGTGTTCGTCAAGCGGGTTCCGATCACCGACCGGGAGCTGGATCATCCGCACAGCACGGCGAACCTGTTCGACCTGCCGGTCCGTTGCCAATACGGCATGTACCGCCTGGCCGGTCCGGGCTTCGGCGCGTGGCGCGAGCTGGCCGCAAACCAGAGCGTCACCGAGGGCGTCCTCGCCGGGGAGACGGAATCGTTCCCGCTGTTGCACCACTGGCGGGTGCTGCCCGGCCGCCCGCCGGTCGCGCCCGAGCACCTCGACATCGACGCCGTCGTCGCCCAGTTCGGTGGTAACCAGGCCGTGCGTGCCCGGTTCGAAGCGCTGGCGGGCGCGACCGCGAGCCTCGTGCTGTTTCTCGAATATCTCCCCGACGGATTGCCCCGCTGGCTTGACGACCCGGTCGGCAGAGCCGCGACGGTCGAGCGGCAGCTGTTCGAGATGGTGGCGTTCCTGTGTCACCGCGAGCTGCTGCACTTGGACGGACACTTCGGCAACATCAGGGCCGACGACGACCGGCTCTACCTGGTCGACTTCGGGCTCGCCACCTCACCGCGCTTCGACCTGTCGGACGCCGAGCGCGACTTCGCTGCCCGCAATGCCGGTCACGATGCCGACTACGCTTCCATGCGGCTGGTGAACTGGCTGGTCACCTCGGTGTGCGGGGTGCCCGTGCCGGCCGACAGCGGTCCCATCGCCCGCGACCAGTTTGTGCGCCGATGTGCGACCGGAGACATCCCACCGGACGTGCCGCCGCCCGTGAGGGAGATCATCGCCAGACACGCCCCCGCAGCCGCCCGGATGAACGACTTCTGCTGGCGCCTGTTCGACGGCGACCTTCACGCCGAGTATCCCGGCAGTGAAACCACGGTCCGGATCAATGCGGATCGGGCAAGTTGAGGAAGCGCCCTTCGTGTGGCTCGACGACGAGATCACCGAAGCCGACCGTCGCTTCGTGAGGGCCCACCACCCGGCGCGGGCGCTGCTGCATCGCGTCGACCCGTACACGGGCCTGACCGAGGCGGACTTCGCCGTCGTCCATCGATGGCTTCGGGAGGGTGACGGCAGTGTCTGACCGGGACCGTGGATGACGGGTGGCGTGACCGGGGTCGCGAGGGAGCGGCCATGGTCGATCCCTTGACACTCATAGATGCGATCGCTAACACTTGTCCGCAACGCGAACTTAACGAACCGAACACATTGTGTCTGTGGTCGTGTGACGCACCAGAGGCACCACGTGCGAACCCTCCACCCCGTCGCCAGGGCCACTCAAGCCTGAGCCCGGATACCGCCTGCTCTTGTTAACGCTAACATAGATGATCTTACGAGAGGGGCCGGGATGGCGATTCTGTCGGGAGCATCGACAATGCGTCTGCGTGCCCTCCTCGTGCTCTCCGCCGTGGTCGCTGCGGCTGTCGTGGTGGTGGCCGACAAACCGGCCCACGCCGCCACGCTGCCGACCGGCGCCGTCTCGCTGGAGGCGGTCAACCAGGCCGGACGGTACGTGCGGCACATCGACTACCTCGGTCAACTCGACCCGGTCACCTCCAGCAGCGCCAACCAGACCAAGCTGGATGCCACCTTCACAGTGGTGAACGGTCTGGCGTCGCCGACCTGCTACTCGTTCCAGACCAAGGGCGGCTTGTTCCTCCGGCACCGCGACTACCGGCTGCGGGTCGACCCGAACACCGGCGACGCGGCATTCCGGGCCGACGCCACCTTCTGCGCCGTGGAGGGCTCGGTCGGCGGATCGGTGGCACTCGTCTCGTACAACTATCCGAACCGGCGGATCCGGCACCGCGACTTCGCACTCTGGCTCGACGCCTACCAGGACACGGCCGCGTTCCGGGCGGACAGCTCCTTTCGTCTCGTCGCGCCCTGGGCGCCCAGGACCACCAAGGGGCCGGTGATCCCGGGTCTCTTCGCCGACCCGCACCTCACCGTGTTCAACGGCCGCTACTACCTGTACCCGACCACCGACGGCTACGCGAGCTGGGCCGGCACCTACTACAAGGCGTTCTCCTCGACCGACCTGGTCAACTGGACCGACCACGGCGTGATCCTCGACCACGGTCCGGACGTGTCCTGGGCGGACAACTCGGCCTGGGCGCCGGCGGTGGCCAGCGCCAACGGCCGCTACTACCTGTACTTCAGCGGTGGGGCGGCCAGCGGCAACACGGCCAAACAGCTGGGCGTGGCGGTGGCCGACAGCCCCATCGGGCCGTTCCGTGACGCGCTGGGCCGGCCGCTGATCCGCAGCGACCAGTTCTCCGGCGGGCAGACGATTGACCCCATGGTGTTCACCGACGACGACGGGCAGTCCTACCTGTACTGGGGGCAGGGCGTCGCTCGGGCGGTGCGGCTGAACACCGACATGGTCTCCTTCGACGCGACGCAGACGCGGGTCGTCACCCCCTCGGGCTACAACGAGGCACCGTTCGTGTTCAAGCGCAACGGTCTCTACTACTTCATGTGGTCGGAGAACGACACGCGCAGTGAGGACTACCGGGTCGCCTACGCCACCGGCTCCTCACCCCTCGGGCCGTGGACAAGGCGCGGCGTGGTGCTGCAGAAGCGCCTCGACATCGGCGTCAAGGGCACCGGTCACCACTCGGTGGTCCGCGCACCCGGCAGCGACACCTGGTACATCGCCTACCACCGCTTCGCCGTACCGGCCGGCAACGGCACCAACCGCGAGACCACCATCGACCGGATGGAGTTCAGCACCGACGGCACCATCCGGCCTGTCGTACCGACGCTCTAGCTGACTGGCAAGCCCCTGCGCGAAGGAGAGAGACACATGTCGAGAGTCCTCGCCCGGCTCTGCGCGGTTGCGGTGGCCGCGAGCCTGCTGTTCACCACCTGGTCGGCGGCGACACCGAAGGAGGCGGCCGCGCTCGACCCGACCGTCGGCTACCTGATGGCGCACTTCACCGGAGAGTCGTCGACCGACCAGCAGATCTACCTCGCCCACAGCACCGACGGCCTACGCTGGACCGACCTCAACAACGGCGGGCTCGTGCTGCGGTCCACGGTCGGCACCCGCGGCGTGCGCGACCCCGCCCTGGTCCGCTCGCCCGCCGGCGACCGGTACTGGATCATCGCCACTGACCTGTGCATCGGCTGCGGTCAGGACTGGTCGACCGCGATCAACAACGGCAGTCGCAACCTCGTCGTGTGGGAGTCCACCGACCTGGTCAACTGGTCGGCGCCGTGGCTGCTGAACGTCGCCGGCGCAATTCCAGACGGACGCAACGCCTGGGCTCCGGAGGCGATCTGGAACCCGGCCACCGGTGACTACGTCCTCTACTGGGCGACGAACGTACCGCTCAACGGCGCGACCAAGCACCGCATCTACTACGCGCGCACGGCGAACTTCCGCAGCGTCACCACGCCGCAGGTCTTCGTCAACCGGCCGGGAACCCAGGAGATCATCGACACCCAGATCGTCGAGGTGCCAACCGGAGTCGGCGCATACCGCTACGTCCGGGCCTCCCGGGACGGACAGATCGCCATCGAAGGCAGCAACTCCATCCTCGGCACCTGGACCAGCCTCGGAAACCTCTCCGGCATCGGGCTGACCGGCGCGCAGGTCGAAGGCCCGATGTGGATGAAGATGAACGCCCGCAACGAGTGGGTCCTCTACCTTGACCAGTACTCCAGCGGGCGCGGCTACCTGCCGGTCCTGACCACCGATCCGTCGAGCCCGGGCAGCTACCGACTGCCGGCGTCCGGCTCGTACGCGATGGGCGGCACCAAGAAACGGCACGGTTCGATCCTCAACCTGACCGCGGCCGAACAGAACCGGGTGCTCGCCCGCTGGCCCGCCACGGCGGTCAACCGGATCCAGTCGTACAACTTCCAGGACCGGTACGTGCGGCACTACGACTACGACGCCCGCATCGACCCGAACGTCAGCCCCGCCCAGGACGGCCAGTGGCGGCTGGTGCCCGGCCTGGTCGGCTCCGGCACCGTCTCCATCCAGTCGGTCAACTACCCGGGCCACTACCTGCGCCACTACGGATACGACTTCCGGCTGGAAGCCAACGACGGCACCGCCACCTTTGCCGCCGACGCCACCTTCCGGCAGGTCGCCGGCCTCGCCAACTCGTCGTGGACGTCGTTCCAGTCCTACAGCCACCCGGACCGCTACCTCCGGCACTACAGCTACCTGCTCCGGCTCGATCCGGTGTCCGACGCCCAGAGCCGTGCCGACGCCACCTTCCGCGTGACCAGCTGAACCTGGTCCCTCTTCAAGGAGTTCCGACTGTGGCACTACATCGACGGGTGCTCTCCGCCCTGGTGGCCGCGATGACGGCGATGGTTGGCGTCGTCGCCGTCGCGTCGTCGCCGGCCACCGCCGCCACCAACCAGTTCCGAGGCATGAACTGGGCCATGTTGGGTGACAACTTCAAGACCAGTCCGCTCGTCGTGCAGGGCCTGAGCATGTCCGACAGCAACGCGACGGTACGGGCCAAGGCCAACGCCCTCTACGACGACATGGCGTCCACCATGGGGGTCAACACCGTCCGACTGCCCATCAACACCCACACGGTGGGGACAGCCTGGTGGGAGGCGTACCGAGGCGCCATCGACGCGGCCACCGCCCGCGGCTTCAAGGTCATCCTCGCCTACTGGGAGGACGGCGCCGCCTCCGGCGGCAGGATCACGAACCTCGCCGCGTGGAACGCGATGTGGTCCACCGTGACCAACACGTACGGCACGAACACCAACGTCTACTTCGAGCCGATGAACGAGCCGCACGGCTACAGCTCGGCCGAGTGGCGCAACGTCGCGGCGAACTGGCTCAGCTACCACTACTCGGCAGTGCCCGGCCGGGTGCTGATCGGCGGCACCGGCTTCAGCCAGGACCTGCGCGACATCTGCAACGACAGCCGCTTCAACTCGACGCTGCTGTCCTTCCACTACTACGCCTTCTTCTACGGCGCGATGACCTACGACGCCTTCCGCAGCCACATCCAGGCCCGCCTCGGCAACTGCGCCTCCCGCGCGGTCGCGACCGAGTTCGGCGCTCCCATGAACGACGGCCGCAACTACGCCGACGCGGGCAGCACCGACAACTTCGTGCGCTACATCCGCGCCATGGCCCAGGTCATGCGCGACAACCAGATGGGTGGCACCTACTGGCCCGCCCTCGGTGGCAAGACCGGCACCATCGGCTACGACTGGTACTCGATGTTCGCGCTCAGCGGCAGCGGCACCGACCTCAACCTGACCGTCCGCAACACGTCCGGCGCGGACCGGATCCGGTACGCGTGGGGCGACGCCGTCGGCGATGGCCCGACCACGCCCCCACCATCGACTGGCTCGTTCTACCGGATCGACGTGCGGCACAGCGGCAAGGCCATGGACGTCCAGCAGCCGAACACCGACAACGGCGCGCGCGTCGGCCAGTACACGTACGGCGGTGGTGCGTGGCAGCAGTGGCAGTTCCAGGACGCCGGCAGCGGCTACTGGCGCATCGTCAGCCGGCACAGCGGAAAGTGCCTCGACGTGGTGAGCGCATCGACAGCCGACGGTGCCGAGCTCGTCCAGTACACCTGCGGCACCGGCACCAACCAGCAGTTCCAGATGGTCGCCAACGGCAGCTACTTCCAGCTCCGGGCACGGCACAGCAACAAGTGCGTGGACGTACCGGCATCCGCGACCGCGGACGGGGTCGTCCTCAAGCAGTATTCGTGCAACACCGGCGCCAACCAGCAGTGGTCCCGCACCGCCGTCTGACGGTCGTCCGGACGTAACGACCGCTCAGCGGTGGCCTTCCCAGGCCGGACAACGGCGGGTTGCTTGTGAGCAATCCGCCGTTGTCCGTGCGGCGGGCCGCTTCGTGGCGTCGCGGCAGACCTCCGGCTTCGGCGCCTGCTCCCTGACGTACATCGGCCCGCACCTTTTCGGGGTCGACGCTCCCGACGGTGTCACCCCCGGCCGCTGGTGGACGCACCACGTCAATTCCAGTCGTCCGGGCGTACGCCGCCGCGGATCCTCAGCGATCGGCTCCGCTCCGGCCCGCGGACCGGTACTGCAATTGACCGGCATGCTAGTTTGGTGTCCCGCGAAGCGGAGTCCACGGAAGCACCGGGACAACCAGCGCGGACCTCTTTTCCTACCTCGTAGCCCAGCGTGCCCTCATGCGCGCCCGGGAGGAGCTGTCGTGCCCAGAGAAGTCATCGCCTTCGTGCCCCAACACACCACCACCAAGTCGCGTGTCATGGCAATCGTCGACAAAGGCAACGGCAACGAGTTGGATGCCATCGCGACGCTCGACTGGCCACACCAGGCGGTCGCCATCTGCAACCTGTTGAACTCTCCAGACAGGGGGCAGGAGAACTTCTCCGGCCTCTGGCTCAGTCTGCCGGCAAGCGTCCGATCCGGGCTTGAGCAAGCAGCCCAACAGCGCGTCGACGTCACCGACGAACGGCAGTTCCTCGCCACCTGGTTCGTGAGCGAACTCGACGCCCCCAACCTGCCGAGGGATGGCAGCAAGATCGATTGGGCGCGGTTGTTTCCCGCCGCGCAGTGTCCCGCCGATGGGTGCGACTACTGCGACGGCTGTCCGTCGTATGCCGAGCGCCGACGTGATGACGCCGGCAGCGGCCAGTGCGGTCCCGGCGGATCGTGCCGCTGCCTGATGGAGAGCTCGGACGACGACGAAGATGTTTGCGGATGTCCCTCGTGGGGCGTCGGCCCTCGCTGGGCTGCTGCTCTCTACCAGTCGTTGTGCGGTATGGCGGAGGTCCTTGTCGATCAGGCGGATGGCCTCATGTGGGGGATCGAAGGTCCCGCAGTCGCGTTTCCGGCTTCGTTGATCGCGCAGCCGCCAGAATTCTTTGTTCGGCTCGCGCAGACCTGCGTCGACCTGTGCGACCTGCTGGCCAGGGGAGTGACGCCGGTGCCACACACCATCGCTGAGCTGCTGATGCTCGACGAGGCAGCGCGCTCCCACCTCGAGAGCCACACGACGAGCGCCGGCCTCGATACCGACGCCTTGAAGCGGGAGTTCGAACACCTTCCCGAAGGACACGGTGACTTCGAGTTGGACGCCCTGTGGATGTTCCAGTTCACCAACTCGGACTGGGAGAAGATCACCGAGTCCGAGACGACGTACCAGCCGTACTCCATGGACCGCATCTTCGACCTGCTCCCGGAGGCCGCGGAGTGGCCCCGGAACGCGAAGCCGGTGTAGCAACGGATTCGTGTCCACCGGCACAGCGCACCGTGCTGAGCCGGCGGTGACAGCGTTTGCGCTGTCACCGCCGGCCTGGCCTACGCAGCGGCGGTCACGGCAGCGGACGGCCGAGTCGGGCACAGGTAGGGGTTGCGTAGGTTCCGCCCCGTGAAGGCGGTGGAACTTCAGGGACGACCGTGACTGCGGCCCGAACTGGCCGTCCGCGGTGATGCCCGCCTTGCTCTGGGCGAACTTCAGCGCGTTGAAGGTCAGTTGGCCGAACGCCGCGTCATCGCTGAGCAGCGCCTTGCCCGCGGGTGCGAGATAGCAGTCGTTCAGGGCCCACTGGAGGGCCAGCGTGCCCGGCCCGGCGTCGCCCCAGACCAGCGAGCATGGCAGGACGCCGTACTTGCCGACGGGCGCGGCCACCTGATAACCCGCCTGGTCGCTGACGACGGTGTAGGACCCACCAACATCGTCTTCCACCGTGCCCGCCACTCGGCCGGGTCACCGCCACAGGCCTGGACATATCCGAGCGTCACCTCCAGCGACGGCAGCCGGCCACCCTTCGCCGCGTCCGCCAACGTGCTTGCCGAGTAGTGCGCGCGCCGAGCCAGGAGCCGATAGCTCGGGTTGCCCGCGTGCTCCCGCAACCGTCGTAGCTGCCACGCCAACCGTTGCACCGGGCCCGCCGTCGGATCCACCGGCTTCTCCGGACGGCCCAACACCCACCTCCGCAAGCTGGGCCGTAACTCTGGCCACGCGACCATGGCGAGCTTCGGCACGGACGCCGGATCGGGCGCCGGATCGGGCGCCGGATCGGGCCAGGAGAAGTATCCAGTTGCGGCGATGCGGTTGCGGCCTCGGGCTCGGTCCGCGCCGGCAGGCAGCGGGTGACGACTGTCCGTTTGCAGCGGGGGAACGCTCGGCTGGGCCTGGCGTTGCGCTACCGTCAAGGCGCGCACCTCGGCGTCGATCAGTCCGCGTCTGCCGGCCGTCGACGGCTCGCACTGCCCACAGAATCCAAGGGAGAACCCGATGCCGGAGCCTGAACCCGCCCAAGACGACCCCGCGGTGGCTGCCGACGCCTCAACACCGGCCGAGACCGAGACCGAGCAGCCTGCCGTTCCCGCGAATCGGGCTGCCCGACGCGCGAAGGGCAAGGTCGCCTCGCCTCAACCGCACGGAAAGGGTCAGCACCTCGGCGGCCGGGGCTCGGTCCAGAGCCCTCGCCAGTACGGCAACCGCCGTAGCGGTTGATCAGCAGATACCGCTGCGACGCTCGCGATCTCGACCCGGCCGGCCCGGAACCTCTGCGCCGTTTCGGCACCTGTGTGTTCTTGCTGCGGCGTGAGCCGACCGTGCACAGTGGAATCCACAGGCCGGCGTAGGTCGGCTTTGTCGGCGACCAAGGGTACGGTTTCGATGCTCGACACGTACCGGCACCGACGGCACGTCGTCGGGGCGGGATCGGCCAGCCCGGTGGCGACGGACCGTGGGAGGGAGCGACGGTGGCGCAGCGGAGAGCACTGGTGGTTCGGGGCGGTTGGGAGGGGCACCAGCCGGTCAAGGCGACCGAGTTGTTCCTCCCCTTCCTCGAAGGCAGCGGCTATGCCGTACGCATCGAGGAGTCGACGGAGATCTACGGTGACGCCGCCGAGATGGCCGAGATTGACCTCGTCGTGCAGTGCATGACGATGTCGCAGATCACCGCGGACCAGGTGGCGGGCCTCAGCGCGGCTGTCATCGCCGGCACGGGCTTCACCGGCTGGCACGGCGGCATCGTCGACTCGTTCCGCGCGTCATCGGAATACCTGCACCTGGTGGGCGGCCAGTTCGCGACCCATCCGGGCCGGGAGCCGTGTGAACGTCACGGTGGCCCGGAGGACAATTTCCTGCCGCACACGGTGCGTGTCACCGACCTCGGCCGGGAGCACCCGATCACTGCGGGCATCGAGGACTTCGACCTTGTCACCGAGCAGTACTGGGTGCTGCACGACGACCTGATCGACGTGCTGGCCGTGACCACCCACCCGACGCAGGCGTGGCATCCGTGGCACCGGCCGGTCACCTCACCGGCGATCTGGACCCGGCAGTGGGGTGCCGGGCGCATCGTCGTGACGACCCCTGGGCACAGCCTCGACGTGTTGGAGCACCCGGATGTCCGTACCGTGATCGAAAGGGGGATGGTGTGGGCGACCCGCACCGCGTCGGCGTCGTAGGTCTCGGGGTCATCTCCCGCGCGTACCTGGACACACTCGCGGGCCACGGTGAGGTCGACATCGTCGCGGTGGCCGATCTCGACGCCTCCCGGTCAGCCGAGGTCGCGGCCACGATCCCTGGGGCCGAGGCGATGAGCGTCGAGCGTCTGCTCGCCCACCCGGACGTGCAGACAGTGCTCAACCTGACCATCCCCGCGGCCCATGCCGACATCTCGCTGGGCACTATCGACGCCGGCAAGAACGTGTACGTGGAAAAGCCGCTCGCCGTGACGTTCTCGGACGGCCGTTCGATCATCGATCGGGCCGCGTCGGCCGGCGTCCGCGTCGGGTGCGCGCCGGACACCGTCCTGGGCACTGGTACGCAGACGGCGCGGGCGGCGATCGACGGCGGGCTCATCGGCCGCCCGATGTCCGCGTCGGCAGTCATGGTCACTCCGGGACACGAACGCTGGCACCCCAACCCCGACTTCTACTACGCCCCGGGCGGCGGCCCGATGCTGGACATGGGGCCGTACTACATCTCGGCGCTCATCCACCTGCTCGGGCCGGTCCGGTCGGTGACCGGAGCCGCCAGCCGCCTGCGCGCCGAGCGCGTCATCGGCTCGGGTCCCCGCACCGGCCAGCGGATCCCGGTGGGGGTGGACACCCACCTCACCGGCGTACTCGAGCACACCAATGGTGCGCTCTCCACAATTACCACGAGCTTCGACGGCGTCCGGACGACGGCCGCACCCATCGAGGTGCACGGCGAGGCCGGCACGCTCGCCGTACCCGATCCGAACTACTTCGACGGTGAGGTCCGCCTCTTCGCGCTCGGCGACACCGAATGGCGCGCTCTCGAACCGCGTGCCGGTTACGCCGGGGCTTCCCGGGGCATCGGTCTGATCGACCTGGCCAGGGCCGACGATGAGCGTCCCCCACGCGCTGACGGCGACGTCGCACTGCACGTACTCGAAACCATGACCAGCCTGCTTCGGTCGGCGGCCGAAGGCCAGCGGATCGAGCTGACGACGACGGCACAGCGACCGGCACCGGTTGCGCTCACTCCGATCGAGGACTGGAAGGTCTACGACGCCAAGACACGCTGACGAAGGCCAGACCGGAAATGTCTCGCGGTCATCGCGCGAGGCCGAAGTGGTGGGTGAGCGAGGCGCGCAGCGTGGCGGCGTCCCCGGCGGACCAGGCGATGAAGCAGTCGGGGCGTATGAGCAACGCGGCCGCTGTGGTGCCCTCCAGCGGGCCGGTGACCACGTCGACCCGATCCCGCCATGGTGCGGCGATCCCGGCGTAGGCGCCAGTGGAGTCCAGCAGCAGCGGCCGGGCGGTGCGGGTCAGTTCGGCGAGACGTGTCACGCCGTGGTCGGTGTGCACGACCACGTCGGGCGCGCAGCGGCCGGCCAACGGGTCGGCGGGATCGGCGGGATCGGCGGGGTAGCGGATGTCCGCACCGGACATCAGCGCCGCGACGTGCCCGGTCACCTCCGGCTTGCGCAGCAGTTCGGCGAAGAGTTCCCGCAGGCCGGTGATCTCGTCGCCAGGGCCGATGAGCGCCGACTGCGCCTGGGTGGACATGACGACCCGTTCGGCGACGGGTCGACGCTCGCTGTCGTACGTGTCGAGCAGGCCCTGCGGCGCCCAGCCGCGCACCGTTGCGGCGAGCTTCCAACCCAGGTTGACAGCGTCCTGTAGGCCCAGGTTGAGACCGGGGCCGCCCATTGCGGGGTGCACGTGCGCGGCGTCGCCAACCAGGAGCACCCGGCCGGCGCGGTAACGGGCGGCGATGCGGGTGTTTTGGCCGGTCAGCCGCCTCAGCAGGCCGGGGCCGTCGGGCGCGCCGAGGGGGATGTCGGTTCCGAGCACCCGGGCGACGCTGGCGCGGAACTCCGCCAGGCTCATCGGGGTCTCGTCGTTGGCTGGCGTGTCGGGCCACTCCGTCGTGCTCAGGATCGCCGGGCGGCCGGGGAACGGGGCCCAGGCGATCAGGCCACGCGCGGTGCGGGTGTGCTGGAACGGCGTGACGACGCCAAGGCCGGGGACGCGCAGGCCGCCCGTCTCGGGGTCCAGGGATGAGGCAGGCACCGTCACCGTGGCGGTACGGGAGATCGACCGGTCGTTTGTGACGCCGGGGAAGCCGATGCCGGCGAGGCGGCGCACCGCGCTCCGGCCGCCGTCGGCGCCGACGACGAAACGACTGGTGAGCTGCGTACCGTCGGCGAGGTGGACCTCGACCCCGTCGGGGCCTTGGCGGAGGTCGACGACCTCGTGGCCGCGGCGCAGGTCGACTCCCAGCTCGGCGGCTCGGACGGCGAGACCGGCTTCGAGTTGGGCTTGCGGCACGCCGAGCACGTAGTGCGGGTTCTCCGCGAGCATCGTGAGATCCAGCGGGAACGCGCCGAAGGTGAAGGCCGGTTGAGGGGTCGGCGGTGTGCTCTCACCGCTGAGCCGCGCGTAGAGGCCGCGTCGGTCGAGCAAGCGAACGACCTGGCCCACGAGGCCGTTGGCGCGCGGCTCGCCGGTGGGCGTGGCGTGGCGTTCGAGGACGACGGGGTGTACGCCGGAGAGGGCCAGTTCGCAGGCGAGCATGAGGCCGTTGGGGCCGGCGCCGACGATGACGACATCGATCATGACTGTGGTTCCTTCGGGGTGTGCGTCATCGCCACGGCAGGCGCGGCACGTGGCCGGCCCGCCGCGGGAGTGTGACGCGGCTGGAGACGTGGGTGAGGTGGTGTCCTGCGTGAGGGCGGAGCTTCAGCGGGGTGGGGCCGGGAGGCCGGCGGCGATCTGGGTGAAGGCGTCGGTGATGAGACGTTCGATCGGGGCGGGTGGGTCGGCGCTGTCGAGATAGTGCTGCATGGCGACGCCGACGGCGGCGCTGGCGGCGGCCGCGACGAGCCTCGGGTACATGTCGGTGGCGAGGTCGGTGCCGGTGCGCTCGGCGACCGCGGCGGCGAGCTCGGCCTCGGCGAGGGCGGTGGCGCGCAGCCGTTCGCCCTGCAGTGCGGGCTCGGCGAGCATGGTGCGGACGCCGGCAACCCACTGCGCGTGGTCGGGGGAGGGCATTGCCTCGACCTCGGGGCCGCGGGTGAACTGCTCCAGCGCGGCCTGGGTGAGCGCTGCCCAGAGCGGTTCGTCGGCGGGACGTTCGCGCAGCGCTGCGGCGGTACGCAGGCTGCGGTCGAGGTGGCGGGAGGCGATCGCCTCGGCCTTGCTGGAGAAGTAGTTGTTGAAGGTGCGCGGGGAGACACCGACCGCATCGGCGATGTCCTCGACGCGGACGTTGTCGTAGCCGCGCTCGGCGGTGAGGTGGATCGCGGCCCAACCGAGCGCCGCCCGCGTCTCGGCCTTCTTGCGCTCCCGTAGCCCCGTCATGCCACCACGCTAGCATCATTTGCGCGACACGCAAATATGCGTGTCGCGCAAAATCCTCCCCCCATGACGGGTGCCTGCCACCTGAGGTGACCGCGTCGCCAGGCGGAAGGGCCGGCCGGCGCCGACAATGGGGGAGTGGCACCTGCCTTCGTCCTGCACGACCACCGCAAACCACGACCGCACTTCGACCTGCGGCTGGAGGAGGACGGTGTGCTGCGCTCCTGGGCGGTGCCTCGCGGCCTTCCGGACAGCCCCAGCGACAACCGCCTCGCGATCGCCGTGCCCGACCACGACCTCGATCACCTCACCTACGAGGACGTCGACAAGTCGATCGCCGACATCGGCACCTGGGAGGAGCACGATCGCACCGACCGCCGGATGCTGTTCACCCTGCACGGCCGCACCGGCCACCGGCGATACGCGCTCATCCGCACCGGCGAGGGGTGGCTGCTCCACCTGACGAAGGAGCAGCCTCCGGACGAGCGCGGACGGTAGCCGACGAAGACGGCGATGGTGGGCAGCGGGACTGCGTCACGGGCCCTAGCATCGCCGGCATGGCAACCCGGCTTGTGCAGATCAACATGAAGGCCCGGGACGACGCCGCGCTGGGCGGCTTCTGGGCGCAGACGCTCGGTTGGCAGGTCTCCAGCGAGGGGCCCGGCGTGACGAACCTCGAACCCGAGGATTTCGTCTACCCCGACCCGGTCGCCGTCTGCATCGACCTCGTCGTCTCCCCGGAGCCCAAGACGGTGAAGAACCGCGTGCACGTGGACCTCGCCACCACCTCGGCGGAGCATCAGGCGGAGGTGGTCGCGCGGTTCGCCATCGTGCGGCGGATGTCGAAGGCTGCCCGCCGGGTCGGGCAACGGCGCGGTTGCGGCGAAAAGTGGCAGTTCGTGGCCGACGTGAGGTCCCACCGCGGACGTTGGCTTTACGGCAAACACCAATCTATGGTGGGGGCATGCCGCCGGTGACCTTCCGCTCGCCCGCCGCCACCGAGGTGGCGGTAGGCGGTGCTGTCCAGGTGCCGACGGTGACACGGCTCAAGGCCGACATGCGGGTGCCGGTTGTCCGTGCGCCGCACACCGCGCTCACGCACAAGACGTCGAGCCCCACCCGACCCGGCCGAGGCCCACCTGCGGAATCGTTGCATACCCAGAACGACCGCCAGGGCGAAGCTATCCAGCTTCGGCCCTTTTTGTTTTTCCCGCCCAATCCCCTGGAAAGGCAGACCATGACCGTCGATCATCGTCGTACCCTCGATCAGAGCTGGCTGGCTGATTTGCGAGCGTCCCTGGCGGACGACTTCGCCACCCAGACGGCTCGGCTACGGGAACTGACCGAACTCAACGCGGACACCGGCGACCCCGGCGAGGCCCACAACCGGGCCGCGCTGCTGGTGGCCACCCGCCAGAACATCGAGCAGATCACCGGTGCGCTGAGCCGGATCAGTGACGGCACCTACGGTGCCTGCCAGAAGTGCCACCAGCGCATTCCGGCCGAGCGGCTCGCGGTTCTTCCGCACGCTCGCTTCTGCGTGCCCTGCCAGGAGAAGCAGAACAGGTGACGCCCGGGTGTGGCTGCCGTGCCGCCGGTACGGCAGCCACACCGTCACGTGCGAAAGCCCGGCCTTTCATTCAGTGAAAGCTCCGGTTCCCCGGCGGGGACACCGCACGGGACGATCCGGCTCCATCGACATCCGTCGGCATGGAGGTCCGGTCGCATGACATTCGCGCGTAACCAGTGGTATGTGGCCGCCTACGGCAGTGAGGTGGGGCGAAACCTGCTCGCCCGGACGGTGCTCGGTGAACCGCTGGTGCTGTACCGCACCGGCGCCGGGCAGGCGGTGGCGCTCGCCGACCGGTGCGTACACCGACGCTTCCCGCTGTCGGAGAGCCGGCTCGACGGCGACACGATCGTCTGCGGCTACCACGGCTTCACCTACGATCCGACCGGCGCCCGCGTCTTCGTACCCGGTCAACAGCGCATCCCGCGCACCGCGCGGGTGGTCTCGTTCCCGGTTGTCGAACAGGACTCCTTCATCTGGGTCTGGATCGGCGACCTGGACCGGGCCGACCCGGCTTCGATTCCGCGCGCACCGTGGCTGGCCGATCCGCGTTACGCGGTGGTGCGGGGCATGGCGCCACTGAACGCACGGTACGGCCTGCTGGTCGACAACCTCCTGGACCTGTCCCACGAGACCTATCTGCACGGCGGTTACATCGGCACGCCGGAGGTGGCGAACACCCCGATCACCACCGAAGTGGACGAGGATCGGGGCATCGTCTACGTCAGTCGGCACATGGACGACGCCGAGTGCCCCCCGTTCTACGCGCGCTCCACCGGCATCCAGGGCCGGATCACCCGGTGGCAGGACATCGAGTACCACCCGCCCTGCCTCTACCTGCTGCACAGCCGGATCGCGCCGCAGGGTGTCTACCCGCCCGCGGAGGGCGAGGACCGCGAAGCGTTCCACGCCGAGATCGTGTACGCCATCACCCCGTCGACGGAGCACACCACCTATGACTTCTGGGCGGTGGCGCGCGACTTCGCGATCGACGACGAGTCGGTCAGCGAGTACCTCCACCACAGCAACCACACGGTTGTCATGCAGGACGTGACCGCGCTCAACATCCTGGAGCAGGTGATCGCGACGGAGCCGGACAGGTATCAGGAGCTGAGCATCAACATCGACACCGGTGGCCTGGCCGCCCGGCGGCTGCTGGCCCGGATGGTCGGGTCGGGGACGGTGGGAGCGGCGCGGTGAGTTCCCGGGCAGGCACCCGCAGCGGGGACCGGGTCTACCGGATCCACTGGGTGCCGGGCACCGACACGCTGCGCGGGATCTGCCACTGCGGGGCCGAGCGCCTCGCCGAGGACCCGGTCGAGTTGTGGGAGTGGCTGCTCGCCCACCCGCAGGGCCACCAGGGCGTGGCGGTGCCGCTGCCCGGGCGGCCGAGACGGCTGGCAACGCGCGAGTGACAGTGGACGTGCTGACCGGGGCGGAGCTGGTGGTCGCCGGCCGCGATCAGGTGGCGGCCGAGGTGGTGGCGGTCCGCCTCTGTCGCGCGGACGGCGGTGACCTGCCCGAGTGGACGCCGGGCGCGCACATCGACCTGGAGTTGGGCGCCGGGCTGACCCGCCAGTACTCCCTTTGCGGTGACCCGGCGGAGCGGTCCGTCCTGCGGATCGCGGTGCAGCGCGAACCGGACGGGCGCGGCGGCTCCCGGCTGGCGCACGAGCGGCTCACCGTCGGCGCGAGCGTCCGGGTGAGCGGACCGCGCAACACCTTCCCGCTGGTCGCGGCACGCCGCTACCTCTTCATCGCCGGCGGCATCGGTATCACCCCCATCGCACCGATGGTCGCCGCGGCCAACGCCGCGGGCGCCGACTGGCGGCTGGTGTACGGCGGACGCAGCCGCGCCACCATGGCCTTCGCCACCACCCTGCGGGTGAGGTACGGCGACCGGGTGAGCCTGCACCCGCAGGACGAGACCGGGCTGCTCGACCTGGCCGGGTTGCTGGGCCGGCCCGGCACCGGGCTCGTCTACTGCTGTGGCCCGGAACCACTGATCAGCGCGGTCGAGGAGCACTGCCGCGGCTGGCCACCGGGCTGCCTGCACGTCGAGCGTTTCACCGCCCTGGGCGACACCGGCGCGCCGGAGACGACGATCGAGGTCGAACTCGCGCTCTCCCGGCGGACGGTGACGGTGCCGCCGGGCACACCGATCCTGCGAGCGGTGGAGGAGGCCGGGGTGCAGGTCCTCTCGTCCTGCCGGGAGGGCACCTGCGGCACCTGCGAGACGCCGGTGCTCGCCGGTGTGCCGGAGCATCGCGACAGCCTGCTCACCGCCGAGGAGCGGGCCGCCGGGGACACCATGATGATCTGCGTCTCCCGGGCCCGTACGCCCCGACTCGTGCTGGAGCTGTGAGCTGCCGGCGTGGGCGGGGATGATGACGGGGTGCGCGCAGAGCCGGGACGGTCGGTGACGAGCAAGGTGCTGGCGTTGCTCGACGCGTTCAGCCCGGTCACCCCGGCGTTGACCCTGAGCGAGTTGGCGCGTCGCACCGGGATGCCGCTGCCCACCGTGTACCGGCGGGCCGCGGAGCTTGTCGCGTGGGGCGCACTGGAGCGCGGTGACGACGGGCGGTACCGGATCGGTCTGCGGCTGTGGGAGGTGGGTTCGCTCGCCCCCAGGGGCCTGGGGCTGCGGGAGCTGGCCCTGCCGGTGATGGAGGACCTGTACGAGGTGACCCACGAGAACGTCCAGCTCGCCGTCCGGCAGGATCTCGAACTCGTCTTCATCGAACGGATCGCCGGGCGACACGCGGTGCCCGTGCTCACCCGGGTGGGGGGTCGTTTCGCGCTGCACGCCACCGGCGTCGGGCTGGTCCTGCTCGCCCACGCGCCCGCCGAGGTTCAGGAGCAGGTGCTGGCCGCGCCGCTGGAGCGGTACACCGAACTGACCATCACCGACCCGAAGCGGCTGCGTCGCTGTCTCGCCGAGGTACGCCGGGTCGGGTACGCGGTCAGCGACCGTCAGGTCACGATGGACGCCCTCTCGGTGGCCGCGCCGATCCGCGTACCGGAGGGTGTGGTGGCGGCGATCTCGCTGGTGGTCGCCCACGACCGGGCGGACCCGGTGGCGTTGGCGCCGCTGGTCCAGGCCGCCGGTCGGGTGGTCTCCCGGGCGCTGAACAGCTCCACCGGCCCCGCCGTCTGATGTAGACAGACTGCGAATCGTTGACGCCCGGTCAAATTCTGCATTACGTTGCCGGTGCGCGTGTTACTCCCCACCTTCGTGCGCAGATCGGCATCGACGAAAGGGAGCACCCATGTCACTGGACGGCAAAGTCGCCATCGTCACCGGCGCCGGGCGGGGTCTCGGCCTCGCCTACGCCCAGGAGTTGGCGCGGCGAGGCGCCTCGGTCGTGGTCAACGACGTCGACGCCGAGGCCACCGCCGACGCCGTGGCGACGATCGAGACGTCCGGCGGTCGGGCCGTCGCGGTGGTCGCACCGGTCGGCCCGACCGAGACCGCGAAGGAGCTCGTCAGCACGGCGGTCGAACACTTCGGACGGCTGGACATCCTCGTCACCAACGCCGGCGTGCTGCGCGACACGGTGCTGTGGAAGATGAGCGACGACGACTTCGACACCGTCATCAACGTGCACCTGCGTGGCACGTTCACCACAGTGCGCGAGGCGGTGCAGCACATGCGGCAGGCCGGCGAGGGCGGGCGGATCATCTGCGTCGGGTCACCCACCGGGCAGCGGGGCAACTTCGGTCAGACCAACTACGCGGCCGCCAAGGCGGGCATCGTCGGCATGGTCCGGACCTGGGCGCTGGAGCTGAAGCGGGCCGGCATCACCGCCAACACCGTCGTCCCGGTCGCCGCGACCGCGATGACCGCCACCGTTCCCTACTTCGCGGCGGCGGTGCGGGCCGAGGCGAACGGCGAGCCGATGCCCGCGTTCTTCCGACACGAACTGGGCTTCGGCACGGCGGACGACGTGGCCGGGCTTGTCGCGTTCCTCGGCTCCGACGCGGCGGCCTCGGTGACCGGGCAGGTGATCGGTGTCGGCGGGGACCGCCTGCAGATCTGGACCCACCCGGAGGCGGCGCTGACCGCGCACCGCGAGGGCGGCTGGACGTACGACGCGCTGGTGGAGGCCTGGCCGACGACGTTCGCCGGTGCGGCGCAGAGTGTCGGCGAACGCTTCCCGCAACTCCCCGAGGAGTTCGAGCCCGCGCCGTCCTGACCGGCCCGAGCGGAGCAGCCCGCACCGACCCGCCCGACGAAGGTTGGCCCCATGTACCAGCCCGCGATCGACCTCGACGACGTCACGGCGATCGACATGCACGTGCACATCGAGGTCGACGACCACGGTCACACCTCACTGCCCGAACCGCTCGTGGCCGCGGCGTCGGCGTACTTCAGGACGGACGGCCCACGGCCCGCGGTCGAGGCGGTGGCGCGGTACTACCGCGAGCGGCACATGGTGGCGGTCGTCTTCACTGTGGACGCGCGTACCCAACTGGAGCACCAGCCACTGTCGAGCGTCGAGATCGCCCGCGCGGCGGCCGAGCACGCCGACGTGCTCATCCCGTTCGGGTCGGTTGATCCGCGCACCGGGGGAGCGGCAGTCGAACTCGCCGACCGGTTGATCCGGGAGGAGGGGGTTCGCGGCTTCAAGTTCCACCCCACTGTGCAGGGCTTCGACCCCAGCCACGACGAGTACGCGCCGCTGTGGGGCCTGCTGGAGCGGGCCGGCGTCCCGGCGCTCTTCCACACCGGGCAGACCGGCATCGGCGCGGGTACGCCGGGCGGCTACGGCCTGCGCCTCGGCCGGTCGAACCCGATCCTGCTCGACCCGATCGCTGCCGACTTCCCCGACCTCCAGATCATCATGGCCCACCCGTCGGTGCCCTGGCAGGACGAGGCGTTGTCGGTGGCCACGCACAAGCACAACACCTGGATCGACCTGTCCGGCTGGAGCCCGAAGTACTTCCCTGCCGAGCTGGTGCGCTACGCGAACTCGCTGCTGAAGCAACGGGTGCTCTTCGGCACCGACTACCCGATGCTCACCCCGGACCGGTGGCTTCGCGACGTGCGGGCGACCGACCTCAAACCGGATGTGCTCCCGGGCATCCTGAAGGACAACGCGGCCCGACTGCTGGGCCTGGCCCGGTGACGACGAGAGGGAACGCCATGACGACGACCATCACCTACGACCGGCTCGGCGACCTCGCCGGCACCGAACTCGGCCACACCGGGTACCGCACTGTCACCCAGGACCAGGTGGACCTGTTCGCGGACGCCACGGACGACCACCAGTGGATCCACGTCGACCCGGAACGGGCCAGGACCGGCCCGTTCGGCGCGCCGATCGCGCACGGCTTCCTCACCCTCTCCCTGGCGGTTCCGTTCTGGACCGAGCTGCTCGAGGTCAAGGGCGTGACCACGAAGGTGAACTACGGCCTCGACAAGGTGCGCTTCCCCGCGCCGGTGGTGGTCGGGGCGCGGGTGCGGATGCGGGCCACCGTCGTCGAGGTCGTCGAGGTGCGCGGCGGCTACCAGCTCGCTGTCGACCAGACGATCGAGATCGAGGGCGGGACCAAGCCGGCGGTCGTCGCGCGCGGGCTGTACCGCTTCTACGCCTGAGCCCGGGGGCATCCGTCGAGCCGGGCGAGCACACCACCTCCACCCCCGGGAGAATGATGATGCACCAGCACGGAATTGGCGCCTGGCTGGCCAAGCGCCGGCTCAAGTCCCCGGACCAGATCGCGATCATCCACGGCGACCGGCCACCCATGACGTACCGCCAGTTCGCCGATGCCGCGGACCGGATCTCGGCGGTGCTGCGGGAGCGGGGCGTCGGCAAGGGCGACTCCGTCGCCTACCTGGGCGAGAACAGCCCCGAACTGCTCCAGGTGATGTTCGCTGCGGCGCAGGTCGGTGCGGTCTTCGTGCCGATCAACACCCGGCTCGCCGCACCCGAGATCAGCTACGTCCTCGCCGACTGTGCCGCGCGGGTGCTGGTCCACGACCCGGACTTCGAGGTGCCGGTGGCGTCCGCCGCGCCGGCCGTCCGGATCCCGTACGTCATCGTCAACGGCGAGGGCACTGCGGACCGACCCGGGCTGGCCCACCTGACCCGGGCCGCCGCCACCCCGTTCACCGACCACGTCGACACCGCCCACGAGGATCCGGCGGCGATCGTCTACACCTCGGGCACGACCGGCCGGGCCAAGGGCGCGGTGCTGACCCACGGCAACCTCACCTGGGTGGCGCTCAACTGTGTGGTCGACTATGACGTCGTCTCCGCCGACGTCGCCCTCATGATCTCGCCGCTGTTCCACGTCGCCTCGCTCGGGATGGGTGCCCTGCCCGTCATCCTCAAGGGCGCCACGATGGTCATCGAGAACGGCTTCGAGCCGGGCCGCGCGCTCGCGCAGATCGAGCGGCACGGGGTGACCATGCTCAGCGGTGTGCCGACCACCTACCAGCTGCTGGCCGACCACCCCGCGTGGGCGTCGACCGACCTGTCGACGTTGACGAAGCTCACCTGCGGAGGTTCGGCGGTGCCGGCCCGCATCCTCAACGCGTACGAGGCGCGGGGCCTGTCGTTCTCCCAGGGTTACGGAATGACCGAGGCCGCGCCGGGCGCCACCGCGCTGCCGCCGACGATGACCCGCGTCAAGCAGGGCAGTGTCGGCCTGCCGCACTTCTTCACCGACGTGCGGATCACCGATGCCGCCGGTGCGGTGCTGCCCGTCGGCGCCGTCGGTGAGATCGAGGTGGCCGGTCCCAACGTCTTCCCCGGCTACCACGGGTTGCCGGAGGCGACCGCCGAGGCGTTCACTGCCGACGGGTGGTTCCGCTCCGGCGACCTCGGCCACCTGGACGCCGACGGCTACCTCTACATCTCCGGCCGCCTCAAGGACATGATCATTTCGGGCGGCGAGAACATCTACCCGCTCGAACTCGAGCAGCTGCTCACCGAGGTCGACGGGGTGACCTCGGCGGCGGTCATCGGCGTGCCGGACGAGCGCTGGGGGGAGGTGCCGTGGGCGATCGTGACCGTACGGGAGGGGGCGTCCGTGGACACCGCCGCCGTCCGCGCGTGCCTGGACGGCAGGATCGCCCGCTACAAGCTCCCGAAGAACGTCGTCATCGTGGACGAGCTGCCGCGGACGGCGTCGGGGAAGGTGCGGAAGGCCGATCTGCGGACCCGGTTCGGCGCCTAGGCGCGGGCCGGGCCGCGACGAGTTCGGCGAATTCCGCGGCGGACGCCTCGGCCAGCTTGCCGTGCATCCGGCGGTAGGTCCGCACCGATCTCGCAGCGGGCCATTCCTCGTCCATGAACTCCGCGGGCAGCCTCGGGTCGGCGCGCAGCAGCGCGAGCCAGTCGGCCACCAGCATGGTTCGTACGGTGAGGGCACTCGGTGCCATCGTCAGCGCGGACGGGTCGTCCCACACCTCGATGAAGGCGAGGTGCGCGCGTCGGATCGCCTCGATGTCCCAGGCCGTGCGCACGCTCTCACCGATCGGGAAGCCGGCGAGTTCGCGGGCGTGGAAGGCGACCACGGTGTTGGGGGCGAGGTCCTGCCGCAGCCGCTCCAACGACCCGGCGAGGTCGACCTCGCCGGGCGCCAGCCAGAGCCCGTCCCGGAGCGGCGCGAAGCCCTCCCAGGTGAGGGTCGAACGCAGGCGGTGCCGCAGCATCCGCTGGCCCTCCGGGATCGAGAAGGTGACAAGGGTCCATCCGCTGCCCTGCGGGTCGAACGGCCGTGGCCCGCGTACCCGGTACGTCGCCTCGCGCAGCACAGCGGCCCCGTGCTCGGTCAGTGAGAACAGCGTTTCCCGGCCGCTCCTGCTGCGGGCGAGGATGCCGCTGTGCACGAGACGGTCGAGGGTCGCGCGGGTGGCCGGCGCGGCGACGTCCGCGCCTTCCAACACGTTGATCAGAGCGCTTGCCCGGATGGGTCCCGTGGCGGCGTCGACGACGTGTTCGCCGAAGAAGGCGAGCAACAACTGCTTCGGCTGACGACTACCCACAGTGCTTCCCTTCGGCGAACTCGTTGGCCTGGCCGACGATCACCGCGCGGATCGCGGGGCCGCAGCCTGCCCGCGCTTGGCCCGCTGGATCTGGTCGTAGACGTGCGTCCGCAATTCCGTGAAACGGGGCAGAGCGCGGGTCGTGATCTGATCGCGCTCCGGCGGCAGGTCGATCGCGAGGTCCTCCTGGACCCAGGTCGGCGACGTGGACAATACTAGAACCCGCTGACCGAGATACACCGACTCGTCGATGTCGTGGGTGACGAAGACAACCGAGATGGTGCGGCTGGCGTGCAGCTCGCGGACCAGGTCTTCCAGGTCGGCCCGGGTCTGCGCGTCGACGGCGGCGAACGGTTCGTCCATGATCAGGACGTCGGGCTGGTAGGCGATCGCCCGCGCGATCGCCACCCGCTGTTGCATCCCCCCGGAGAGCTGCCACGGGTGGCTTCGCGCGGCGTGCGCGAGGCCCACCGCCTCAAGGGCGTCGGCGACCAGCTTGTCCCGGGCCGCGCGGGTGAGCTTCTTGTGCCGCAGTGGCAGCTCGACGTTCCCGCGCACCGTCAGCCAGGGGTAGAGGCTGCGACCGTACTCCTGGAACACGACGGCCATGGCCGGGCTGGGCCCGGTCACCGGCGAGCCGTCCATCTCGACCACGCCGCTGGTGGGCCGCAGCAGGCCGGCGAGGCACTTCAGCAGGGTGGTCTTGCCGCAACCGGACGGCCCGACGATGCAGACGAGCTCACCGGCGTCCATGGTGAAGCTGATGTCCCCGATCGCCTCGACGCTGCCCGTCGCCGACTCGTAGACCTTCCGCAGGTGCTCCACCCGCAGCATCGTGCTCCGGTCAGGCACGGTTGACCTCCCTGATTCCGTGGTACCAGCGCAGAACACGCCGTTCGACGAGACCGAAAGCTACGGCGAGGAAGATGCCGACGAGACCGAGGAGGAGGATGCCACTCCACATCTCGGCGATCAGGTAGTTGCGCTGGAAGTAGGCGATCCGGTAGCCGAGGCCGGAGGAGGAGGCGAACATCTCGGAGATGACCATCAGGATCAGCGCCACCGAGAGGGCCTGTCGGACCCCGGCCATGATCCGTGGGCTGGCGGCGGGGAGCACGAGGAACCAGAGCCGCTCCCACCAGGTGACCTGAAACGATTGCGCGGTCTCCGTCATGACGCTGTCGGTCCCCCGGACACCCTCGATCGTGTTCAGCAGGATCGGCCAGATCGCGCCGGAGACGATCACGACGACCTTCATGGTGTCGGTGATCCCGAGCAGGAGCATCACCACCGGAATCAGCACCGGTGGCGGGATGGCCCGGAGGAACTCCAGCACCGGTTCGAGGAGTTCGCGCAACCAGCGGGTCAGGCCGATGACGGTGCCGGCGGCGATGCCGAGCACTATCGATCCGGCGACACCGAGGCCGAGGCGGGCGAGGCTGGGCAGCACGTCCTCGACGAACGCCGGGCCGATCCAGGTGTCCCGGAAAGCCTCGGCGATCGTCAACGGGTCGGGGAAGAACCGACTCGTCGTCCTCGTCGCCACCAGACCCCAGAGCACCAGCAGCAGCGTCGGCAACCCCAACGGGTAGAGCAGGCTCGCCGCGATCCGGGATCCGACCGTCCGGCCGCGTGCCGTGGTGGCGATCCGCCCGGTGTACGAGGTCACAACGGCTCCTCTCCTCGTACCGACTGGTGCCACGACAGCACCCGACGCTCGATGAACCGGAAGACGATGTTCACAGTGAGCCCGAGCAGGCCGGTGACCACTACCAGCGCGTACAGGCCGGCGGCGTCTCCGGCGGACCGGGACAGCTCGATCATGCGCCCGAGGCCGGGGTTACCGATCACCATCTCCGCGGTGATGGCGAGGATGAGCGCCACCGCCGCCGCCAGGCGCAGGCCCGTCATGAGGTACGGCAGGGTGGTGGGCAGGACGAGGAGCGACAACTGTTCCCACCGGGTCAGACCGAAACTGCGGGCGGTGTCGCGGGCCACCGCGTCGACGTCCGCGACGCCGTAGATCACCTGCACGAACACCTGCCAGAACGACGCGTAGATGATGATGACGAGGGCGGCCTGGCGCTGGATGCCGAACATCAGCACGGCGAGCGGGATGAGGGCGACCGACGGGATCGGTCGCAGGAACTCGACCATCGTGTGCGTCGCGCGCCGCAGGAACGGCACCAACCCGACGACAGCGCCGAGGACGACGGCGGCGACCGTCGCCACCGTCAGGCCGATCGCCCAGGACGTCATGGTGCTGCCCAGCCGCCGCCAGAACGCGAGGTCGACGAGCTGTTCGAACAGCCGCGCCAGCACGTCCGTCACATACGGCAGATACAGCGGGTTGACCAGGCCCAGCGTCGGGATCAGCTGCCAGACGACGAGGAACCCGGTCAGGCCGACGACGCCCAGCATCGCTTTGCGTAACGCGCGCAGGTGTCGGGTGGGGAACACACGCATGTCACTCCCGTCGTCAGGCGGGCGGCGAGGCCCCTTCCCGGTCCCGGGGGTCGGGAGGGCGGGATCGCGCCAGCTACTGCTGCTGGATGAGACGGTCGAAGTTGGGTTGCTTGTCGAGAACCTTGTACTTCTGCGCGAGCTCGGCGAGCGTCTGCAGGCTCGACCGGTCGATCTGCCAACCGAAGGCCGGCAGCCGCACCGACTCGGCCACCGGTGGCGGCAGTTCCAGGTTGTCCTTGATGGCCTGCCGCAGTGATGTCTCGTTGGCGGGGTCCTTGGCCCACTCCAGCGTCTTCTTCATCGCCGCGGTGAAGTCCTCGACCAGCTTGGCGTCCTTCTCGGTGCGTTCCTTTGTGGTGATTGTGGTGAGCGTGGTCAGGCCCGGCACCACCGCCTGGTAGGGCGCGACGATGAAGGTGTCGCCGCGGGTCTTCAGTTGGGTGACGAAGGGCTCCGGCACCCAGGCGGCGTCGATGTTGCCGGATTCGAGTTGGGCCGGGGCGTCCGGGAAGGCGACCTCGACGAACTTGATTGTCGCCGGGTCACCGCCGTCCTTCTCGACCGCCGCCATGATCGTCACGTCGCCGGCCGCGCCGAGACTGTTGACCGAGACTCGTTTGCCGGCGAGGTCGGCCGGTCGTTTGATGCCGGATTTCGCCGAGGCGACAACGGCGTTGATGTCGTCGCCGTCGGCGTACGAGGAGGCGTAGTTGCCGATGATGACGACGCCGAGATCCCGCAGGTCGGCCCGGAACGGGCCGAAGGGCTGGCCGATCGCGAAGTCGATGTCGCCGTTGAGGAGTGCCGGAATGGCCTGCGCGCCGCCCTGGGCGGGCAGCACCTCGACCTGGAGCCCGCGCTCGGCGAAGAGGCCCGCCTTGACGCCGGCCCAGAGCGCGGCGGTCTCGGTGATGGGCAGCGCCGCGACCCGGACCTTGCGCAGGTCGCCGGAGGGCTGGTCGGACGGTTTGGACGCGTCGGAGTCGGTACATCCGGTGAGGGCGATCGCGGTAGCAGCGATCAGCCCGAGAGCCATGACCTTCTTCATTGACGAGGCCCTTCCTGGGCGGGGTGGTGGGTGCGTCGGAAGTCGGCGGATGCCTCGGATCTGCAGGTGAACTACCGCTGCGTGGGGGCGCACGCCGCTGTGTTGGCCATGGTCAGTCACCCCGGCATCGAAAGTCAATAATTTCTGACGCCCGTCATGAATAAGTTGAACAACGCTCTGCTGTGGAGGCGTCGCACCGGCTTGCGCTCAGACCTCGGGTAGGCCCACATAGTTCTCGGACAGGCTCCTGGCGTACGCCTCGGAGGTGGCGACGTACCTCAGCGTGGCGGTCTGCAGCTTCGTCTCGTACGGGTCGCCGCGCTCCAGCCGGTGCAGCATCGAGGTCATCCACCAGGAGAAGTGCTGGGCCCGCCAGACCCGGCGCAACGCCGTGGCCGAGTAGGCATCCAGCAGATCGGTGCGACCCCCGTCGTACCACGCGGCGAACGCGTCCCCGAGCAGCGCGACGTCGGCGAGGGCGAGGTTCATGCCCTTCGCGCCGGTGGGTGGGACGATGTGCACGGCGTCCCCGGCCAGGAACAACCGCTCCCACCGCATCGGCTCGACCACGAAGCTGCGCATCCCGGTGATGGACTTCTCCAGGATCGGCCCCTCGTTGAGCGACCATCCCGGCACCGTCTCCAAGCGGGCCCGCAGCTCCGTCCAGATCCGCTCGTCCGGCCACGCGGCGATGTCCTCGTCCGGCGCGACCTGTAGGTACAGCCGGGAAATCTCGGGGGAGCGCATGCTGTAGAGGGCAAAGCCCCGTTCGTGGTTGGCGTAGATGAGTTCGTCCACCGCCGGCGCCGCGGCGGCGAGGACACCCAACCAGGCGAACGGGTACGCCCGCTCGTAGGTGGTCAGCTCCCCCTCGGGCACCGCGCCCCGGCTCACCCCGTGGAAGCCGTCGCAGCCGGCCACGAAGTCGCAGCGCAACTCTTCGTCACGCCCGTCGCGTCGAAAGTGGACGACCGGCGAGTCCGAGTCGAGGCCGTCCAGGCGTACCGCGTCGGCCTCGAAGAGGATCGAACCGCCGGCCGCGAGTCGGGCGGCGATCAGGTCCTTGACCACCTCCTGCTGCCCGTAGACGGTGATCGCCCGTCCGGTCAGATCCGCCATCGGCACCCGGTGCGACTCCCCGGCGAAGCGCAGCTCGATGCCCTCGTGGCGCAGCCCCTCCCGTAGCAGCCGCTCACCCACACCGCTGCGGCAGAGCAGGTCGACCGAGCCCTGTTCGAGGACGCCCGCCCGCAGCCGGTGCTCGACGTGGTCGCGGCTGCGGCTCTCCAGCACCACCGACTCGATTCCGCGCAGGTGCAGCAGGTGCGACAACATGAGCCCGGCCGGCCCGGCACCGACGATGCCGACCTGGGTACGCATTCCCGGCATGCTCCTGTCCTCCCGGTGTCAGAACGGATACCGCGTGATGGCGCCCTGCACGGTGAGCCACTGGGTCTCGGTGAACGCCTCGACGTTCGCCGCGGCCCCACCGAACCGGGAGCCGGTGCCGGACGCCCCCACCCCACCGAACGGCGCCACCGCCTCGTCGCTCACCGTCTGATCGTTGATGTGCACGATCCCGCTGGGGATCCGGTCGGCGAGGGCCATCGCCCTCATCACGTCGCGGCCCAGGATGCCCAGCGACAGGCCGTACTCGGTCTGCCGGGCCAACCGCACAGCCTCGTCGTGGTCGGCGAAGGTGATCACCGGCGCGACCGGGCCGAAGACCTCCTGGGCGTACGCCGGGGTGGCGGGGGTGACGTCGGTGAGCACCGTGGGCCGATAGAACAGCCCCTCGTACGTGCCCCCGGCGGCCAGTCGGGCACCCGCGTCGACGCTCGCCGTGACCAGCGCGTGGACCTTGTCGCGCTGGCGCTCGTCGATGATCGGCCCGAGCGCCACCTGCTCCTTCGCCGGGTCGCCGACCGGCAGGTGGTTCGCCTTCTCCGCCAGCCGCTCGACGTACCGTTCGGACAGGCTCTCGTGCACCAGGTGTCGGCCGGTGGTCATGCAGATCTGGCCCTGGTGCAGGAACGACCCCCAGGCGCCGGCGGAGACCGCGAGGTCCAGATCGGCGTCGTCGAGCACGATCAGCGCCGAGTTGCCACCGAGTTCGAGGTGCGCGCGTTTGAGGTGGCGTGCTGCCGCCTCGCCGACCCTGCGGCCGGCAGCGCTCGACCCGGTGAAGCTGATCACCCGTATGTTCGGGTCGGCCACCAGCGCCTCCCCGACCTCGACCCCGCCGGGAAGGACGTGCAGCAGCCCGTCGGGCAGGCCGGCCTCCTCGAAGACCCGGGCGATCGAGACACCGCCGCAGACCGCGGTGCGCGGGTCGGGCTTGAGCACCACGGCGTTGCCCAGCGCCAGGGCCGGGGCGACGGAACGGGTGGCCAGGATGAGTGGGAAGTTGAACGGCGCGATGACTCCGACGACGCCGACGGGCAATCGGCGAGCCAGGCTGAGCCGCTGTTGCGCGCTCGGGATGATCTCGCCGAGCGGGTGTGAGGCCAGCGAGGCCGCCTCGTAGCACTCCTGCGCCGCGGTGTCGGTCTCGACGCCGGCCTTGGGTGGGACGGACCCGGCCTCCCGCACGATCCAGTCGCCGATCTCGGCGGCGTACCGCTCGAACAGGTGCCCGGCCCGGCGCAGCACCGCTGCCCGCTCGACGTAGCCGGTGGCGGCCCAGGCGCGCTGGGCGACGGCGGCGCGAGCGCAGGCGCGCGTCACGTCCTCGGCGTTCGCCACGCCGACCTGGCCGATCTCCTCGCCGGTGGCGGGGGATCGCACGGGTGCCGTGCCGCCGGCCGGTTCCACCCAGCCGTCGCTGTGCAGGGTGCCCTGCCAGGTCGTGACGTCCAGCAGTGTCATGGCGGTCCTCCTCGGAGCGTGGGGCCGGGTGGGCTGGTCCCGGGGTGACCGGGCGGACTTCCGCTCACGAAGGGCCCGGAGGTGTTCGCGTACCGAACGGCCGTTCTCTTCATGAACGTTGGCACGTGGTCCGGCTCGCGTCAACGCATCGCCCGGCGTGATTGTCGAGCACTGTGGACGGCGGTCCGGCCTGTCGTTGACGGATGTCGTTCCCCGTCGTACGTTCGAGATGAGTACGGCAGTCCGCATAGCGAACGGCTGGCGGCAGCACGGTCCGGGCAGGAGGCGGGGAGGCCCATGGCGAAGCTCGTCTCGTTGACCGACGGCGTGGCGGACCTGGTCCGCGACGGCGACGTGGTGGCCCTGGAAGGGTTCACGCACCTCATTCCGTTCGCCGCCGGTCACGAGATCATCCGCCAGGGGCGGCAGGATCTGACCCTCGTGCGGATGACCCCCGACGTCATCTACGACCAGCTGATCGGGGCGGGCTGCGCCCGTCGCCTCGTCTTCTCCTGGGGTGGCAACCCCGGCGTCGGGTCGCTGCACCGCTTCCGGGACGCCGTGCAGCACGCCTGGCCACGTCCACTGGAACTGGAAGAGCACAGTCACGCGGGCATGGCCAACCGGTACGTCGCCGGGGCGTCCGGGCTGCCGTTCGCCGTCCTGCGCGGCTACACCGGCACCGACCTGCCCGGGCACACCACCAACATCCGGCCCATCACCTGCCCGTTCACCGGCGAGACGCTGACCGCCGTCCCCGCCCTGCGTCCGGACGTGACGGTGGTGCACGCCCAGCGCGCCGACCGGAACGGCAACGTGCAGATGTGGGGCATCACCGGGGTGCAGAAGGAGGCGGTGCTCGCCGCCCACCGGTCACTGGTCACCGTCGAGGAGATCGTGGACGAGTTGGCACCCGTACCCGGACAGGTGGTCCTGCCCGGCTGGGCGGTCACCGCGGTGGCCGAGGTGCCCGGAGGCGCGCACCCCTCCTACGCCCACGGCTACTCGGTGCGGGACAACGACTACTACCGGGACTGGGACGCCGTCAGCCGGCACCGCGACACCTTCCGCGCCTGGCTTGACGAGCACGTGCACAGGGCTGGGGCGGCGGCGTGACCGACGAGACCACGATGACCAGCTGGACCGCTGACGAGATGATGACAGTCGCCGCCGCGCGGCAACTGCGTGACGGCGCCGTCTGCTTCGTCGGGATCGGGCTGCCCAGCACCGCGGCGAATCTCGCCCGGGCGAGCCACGCCCCGAACCTGGTGCTGATCTACGAATCCGGGTGCCTCGGTGCGAAGCCGGACCGGCTACCGCTCTCCATCGGAGACGGGATCCTCGCCGACACCGCTGACGCTGTCGTCTCGGTGCCCGAGGTGTTCAACTACTGGCTCCAGCCCGGCCGGATCGACGTGGGCTTCCTCGGCGCCGCGCAGCTCGACCGCTACGGCAACATCAACACCACTGTCGTCGGCGGCGACTACGACGCCCCGACGGTCCGGCTGCCCGGCGCCGGTGGCGCCCCGGAGATCGCCGCCTCCTGCGGCGAGGTCGTGGTGATCGTCCGGCAGGACCTGCGGACGTTCACCGAACGGGTCGACTTCGTCACCTCGGTCGGGTACGGCACGGGCCCGGGCCACCGGGAGCGACTCGGTCTGCGGGGCGGAGGCCCCCGAGCGGTGATCACCGACCTCGGTGTCCTCGCGCCCGACCCGGTCACCTGCGAACTCACACTGACCCACCTGCACCCCGGGGTGACCAGGGAGCAGGCGCGGGCGGCCACCGGCTGGAACCTCGCCGTCGCCGAGGGCCTGGCCACCGGTGCGCCGCCGACGGCCCGCGAACTCGCGGTGCTGCGGGCGCTGGAGGCGACGAAGTCCGACGGGAGACGACAATGACCACCCAGAACACCCGGGCCGGCGGCGCGCTGGTGCTGCCGCGCTACCGGCGCGACGACGTCGACGCCCACCCGCCTCTGCTCAGCCCCGGCTACAAGTCCACAGTGGCGCGAGCGCCGAGACACCCACTGGTCCACCTGCCGCAGCGGCTGACCGAGGTCACCGGGCCGTTGCTGGGGGAGGGGCGGCTCGGTGCGCTCGACCACGACCTGACCCGCCAGCACGACGGTGAGCCGCAGGGACAGCGGATCATCGTGCACGGGCGGGTCCGCGACGGTGACGGCCGACCGGTGCCCCACACGCTGGTCGAAATCTGGCAGGCCAACGCCGCCGGTCGGTACCGCGACGCACGGGACACCTGGCCGGCGCCGCTCGACCCCCACTTCGAGGGGGTGGGCCGGGCGCTCACCGACGACCAGGGGCGCTACCGGTTCATCACGGTGCAGCCCGGCGCCTACCCCTGGCGTAACCACGACAACGCCTGGCGGCCGGCGCACATCCACTTCTCCCTCTTCGGTCGCGCGTTCACCCAGCGGCTGGTGACGCAGATGTACTTCCCGGGCGACCCGCTCTTCTTCCAGGACCCGATCTTCAACTCGGTCCGCGACCCGAAGGCCCGGGAACGGATGATCGCCCGGTACGACCACGCCAGCACCGCACCGGAGTGGGCGCTGGCGTACGAGTTCGACATCGTGCTGCGCGGCCGGGAGAGCACCCCTTTCGAGGACGAGGACGACGATGAGTGAGCAGTTGGGCGTCATGCCCGCGCAGACCGTCGGGCCGTACCTGCACATCGGCCTGCGCTGGCCCGACGGTCCGTACGTGGTGCCCGAGGGCACGCCGGGCGCGTTCTGGATCAGCGGTCGGATCGTCGACGGCACCGGGACACCGGTGGTCGACGCGATGGTGGAGAGCTGGCAGGCCGACCCGGACGGCCGGTTCGACCATCCGGACGACCCTCGGGGCGCTCGGCCGCCAGCGCTCGCGGGCTTTCGCGGATTCGGGCGGAGCGAGACCGACGGTCAGGGGTGGTACCGGCTGTTGACCGTCAAACCCGGTGCGCTGCCCGAGCCGGACGGCGGCACCGAGGCCCCCCACCTGACCCTGTCGGTCTTCGGGCGCGGGCTGCTGCACCGCCTCGTCACCCGGCTCTACTTCCCCGACGAGTCGACGGCGAACGCCGCCGACCCCGTGCTGAGCAGCGTCGACACCGACCGCCGGGGCACCCTGCTGGCGAGTCCCGCCGCAGACGGGTTCCGGTTCGACATCCACCTTCAGGGCGACAATGAGACCGTCTTCTTCGCCCTCTGAGAGACTGCTCGGCGGCCTCTCCGGCACCCCGGATGTCGACGCGGAACTCAGCGACCCGGCAGTGCTCCAGGCGATGCTCGACGTGGAGGCGGCGCTCGCCCGGGCCGCGGCGGACGCCGGCATCGTGCCCGTGCCGGCGGCCGAGGCGATCGCCGAGCGGTGCCGCGCCGAGCGGTACGACCCGGCCGCGCTGGGCCGGGCCGCCGACGCCACCGGCAACCCGGTCGTCCCGCTCGTGGAAGAGCTGACCGCCGCCGTGCCGGAGCACGCGCGAGCCTGGGTGCATTCCGGAGCGACCAGCCAGGATGTGCTGGACACCGCGCTGGTCCTGGTGGCCGTGCGGGCGCTCGGGCCGCTGCTGGCTCACCTCGACGCCGCCGTGGACGCCGCGGCCCGGCTGGCCGACGCCCACCGGGACACCGTGATGGTCGCCCGGACACTCGGGCAGCAGGCGGCGCCCAGCACCTTCGGGCTCAAGGCCGCCGGCTGGTTGACCGGTCTCGTCCAGGCCGGGGACCGACTGCGTCAGGTCCGCGCCGCACAGCCCGCGCAACTGGGTGGTGCGGTCGGCACCCTGGCGGCGTTCGGCCCGGCCGGCGTCGAGATCACCGAGCGGTTCGCCGCGCACCTGGGCCTCCCGGCCAGCCCGCTGCCCTGGCACACCCGCCGTCAACCCTGGCTCGACCTGGCCGCCGCCCTCGGTGGGCTCCTGGTGGCCGCCGGCAAGATCGCGCTCGACGTCGGGTTGCTCGCCCAGAACGAGGTGGGTGAGGTCGCCGAGGGCGGCGCCGGACGAGGCGGCTCCTCGGCGATGCCACACAAGCGCAACCCGGTGGACTCGATCCTCGTCACCGCCGCGGCGCGACGCGGTCCGGGTCTCGTCGCCACACTGTTCGCCACGGCGGTGCAGGAGCACGAGCGGGCCGCGGGCGGCTGGCACGCCGAGTGGGAGCCGCTCCTTGATCTGCTGCACGTGACCGGTGGCGCCACCGCCCGGTGCGCCCGCCTGCTGACCGGGCTCCAGGTCCGTCCGGAGCGGATGCGGGAGAACCTCGACGCGACCGGCGGCCTCCTGCTCGCCGAGGCGGTCGCCGCGCGCCTGGCACCCGCCGTCGGTCGCCGCGTCGCACACGATCTGGTGACCCGCGCCGCCGCCGAACCCTCGTTCCGCGCCGCGCTGCTCGCCGACCCCGAGGTCCGTGCCCACCTGTCCGACACGGAGCTGGCCGAGGCGCTCGACCCGTACCGCTGGCTCGGCTCGGCCGGCCGGTTCGTCGACAGTGCCCTCGCCGCCGTCCGGGGAGCCGGCGGATGACCACCCGGTTGCATCTCAGCGTCGATGGCCCGGCCGCCGCGCCGGTGCTGCTGCTGGGCAGTTCTCTCGGCACCGTCGCCGCGATGTGGGAACCCCAGGTGTCGGCGCTCGCCCAACGGTTCCGGGTCATCCGATACGACCACCTGGGCCACGGCCGCTCGGCGGTGCCGCCCGGGCCGTACACGCTGGACCTGCTGGGCCGGGAGCTGCTGCGGACGCTGGACGACCTCGACGTGCCGTGGGTGCACTACGCGGGGTTGTCCCTCGGGGGCATGGTGGGCATGTGGCTCGCCACGTACGCGCCCGAGCGGGTGCGGCGGCTGGCGCTGCTCTGCACGTCGGCGTCGCTCGGCCCACCCGAGCAGTGGCGGGCACGAGCCGCCACGGTCCGGGCCGACGGAATGCCGGCGATCGCCGACGCGGTGGTGGCCCGCTGGTTCACCACGGCTTTCGCCGCCGCCCGGCCGGAGGTGGTCGCCACCCACCGCGCCATGCTGACCGAGACGCCGTCGGCCGGCTACGCCGCGTGCTGCGAGGCGATAGCCGCGATGGACCTCCGACCCGACCTCGGCCGGGTGGGCGCGCCGACGCTCGTCATCGCCGGCGCGGACGACCCGGCCACCCCGGTGGAGCACGCCCGCGAGATCGTGGGGCGCATCCCACGGGCCCGGCTGGCGGTGGTCGACGCGGCGGCGCACCTGGCCAACGTCGAGCAACCCGAGCAGGTGTGCCGCCTCCTGTTGGCGCACTTCCACGAGGGACGAGGTGACGCGTGAACGACAGCGAGCGGCACGAGGCGGGCATGACGGTACGTCGACAGGTGCTGGGTGACGCCCACGTGGACCGCGCGGTCGCCGGCACTGACGAATTCACCGCCGACTTCCAGGACTTCATCACCCGCTACGCCTGGGGGGAGGTGTGGAGCCGGCCGGGCCTCGACCGACGGACCCGTAGCTGCGTCACCCTCGCCGTGCTCGCCACCCTGCGCCACGACGAGGAGTTGGCGATGCATGTCCGGGCCGCGCTGCGCAACGGGCTCAGCCCGGAGGAGGTGGCGGAGGTCCTGCTCCAGGTCGGCGTCTACGCTGGTGTACCGGCGGCGAACCGGGCGTTCACTGTGGCCCGGGAGACCCTGCGGCAGGAGGGCGGGTGAGCGTGAGCGAGGAGGCGACGAGGTCGCCGGAGTTCGTTCAGTCGCTGGAGCGCGGCCTCGCGGTGATCAGGGCGTTCGACGGCGAACATCCGCAGCTCACGCTCAGCGAGGTGGCCAGGCGGACCGGGTTGACCCGGGCCGCGGCGCGCCGGTTCCTGCTCACCCTGGTCGAGTTGGGCTACGTGCACACCGACGGCCGGCTCTTCTCGCTGCGGGCCCGGATCCTCGAACTCGGCTACGCCTACCTGTCCAGCCTGAGCCTGCCCGAGGTCGCGCAGCGGCACATGGAGGCGCTGGTCGCGCAGGTGCACGAGTCCTGCTCGGTGTCGGTGCTCGACGGCGACGAGGTGGTCTACGTCGCCCGCGTGCCCACCAAGCGGATCATGACCGTGGGGATCAGCGTCGGCACCCGGTTTCCCGCGTACGCCACCTCCATGGGCCGGGTGCTGCTCGCCGCGCAACCGGTGGAGTGGCTGGACGACTACCTCGCCACCGCGCAGCTGCGGCCGCTGACCCGGCGTACCGTCACCGACCCGGCCAAGCTGCGCGCCGTCCTGACGAAGATCGCCGTTCAGGGGTACGCCATCGTGGACCAGGAGTTGGAGGAGGGGCTGCGTTCGGTGGCCGCGCCGATCCACGGCGAGAACGGGTCGGTGATCGCCGCGGTGAACGTCTCCGCGCACGCCAGCCGGGGGTCCTTCGAGATGATCCGTCGAGAGCTGCTCCCGCCGCTGCTGGCCGCCGCGAAGCGGATCGAGGAGGACATCCGGGGCGGCCTGAGCCGGTCACCGACTGCCGACGGGCTCGGGCTCAGCTCGGCTTGAGGGCCGGCGCGGTGACGACCCGCGCCGGACGACGCAGGTACCACTCAGCCACCGCAAGGTTGATCAACCAGCCGGCGACCACCAGCCCGGCCCGGAGGTTCCCGTCGGGCTGCTCGCCGGTCGCGATGAGGTACGGCGCGTGGGTGAACGCCTGGGTGCCGGCGCCGAGGCCGATCGCGTAGCCGCGCACCATCCACCTGCGGTGCCGGGCGATGTCCCGGCGGAGCACGGCGGCGAGACCGACCAGGATCGAGCCGGCCATGGCCGAGCCGAAGACGAGCCGCATACCGGCGAGCACGTCGTTGTCATGGGCCGGCAGATCGTACGCGAAGGCCATCCACAGCCCGGTGAACGCGACAGTCAGCCCACAGGGGACGAGCACCCGGCCGGCCCGGCGGTGCCAGCCCTGCCGGCGCAGACGGGGTACGAACTGGAACGCGCCGAGGATCGTGTACACCACCGCGCCGACGATGTGCAGCACCACCGGCAGCGGATCGGCGACGAAGCGCGCGTTCGCCGCGGTGACCTCAGCTCCGCTGCCCAGCTCGGTGAGCCGCCCCGCGCCGGCGAGCATCGGTATCAGGCCCAGCAGGATCAACGCGGCCGGTAGCCGCCACTCGCGCATCGTCATGCCATCGATGGTGGACGCCGCACCCGTCCCCGCTCATCGGCACATGGGCCGCGATCGGGTCGGCCCATGGTCGCACGCCGTCGTCGTACTTCCGGCGCTCACCAGTGCCGTCGGCGGCGGTTGGTCTCGTACGCCCACATCGCCACCTCGACCCGGTTACGCACCCCCAGCTTGGTCATCAGGCTGGTGACGTGCGACTTGACAGTGCTCAACGTGATGTAGAGCTCGTCGGCGATCTCCTGGTTGGTGCGTCCCCGCGCGACGGCGACCAGGACCTGTTCCTCCCGGTCGGTGAGCGCCTCGACGGGCTGCTGGCGCGGCGCGGCCGGATCGGCGTCGGCGAACGCCTTCAGCAGCCGGGTGGTGACGCTCGGCGCGATCAGCGCGTCCCCGTTGGCGGCGGCGTGCACGGCCTGGGTGAGCAGGTCGGGACCGGCCTCCTTGAGCAGGAAGCCGCGGGCGCCGGCCCGCAGCGCCGCGTACACGTACTCGTCGAGGTCGAAGGTCGTGATGACGACCACCGCGAGCGGCTCCGGGACCGTCGGCCCGGCGAGCGCCCTGGTGGCTTCGATGCCGTCCAGGCCCGGCATCCGGATGTCGAACAGGCACACGTCGGGGCGGAGCCGCCGGGCGAGCTCGACCGCCTGCCGGCCGTCGCCGGCCCCACCGACGACCTCGATGCCGGGCTGCGTGTTCAGGATGATGGTGAGGCCGGTGCGGACGATCTCCTGGTCGTCCGCCACCAGCACGCGAACCGTCACGCGCCGACCCCCTCGCGGGGAAGCACGGCCGTGACGGTCCACCCGCGGTCGGGGTTGGGGCCGGCCTCGCAGGTGCCGCCGAGCAGGTCGGCGCGCTCCATCATGCCCACCAGGCCGAAACCGGGGAGGCCGGTCGGGCGGGCGGCGCCGGGTTCGCCGTCGTCGCTGACCCGCAGCCGTACGGACGTGTCGTCGGCCGCGACGCTGACCTCGATGCGGGTGGCGTGGCGAGCGTGGCGACGGGCGTTGGTGACCGACTCCTGCGCCAGCCGGTAGAGCGCGGAGCCGACAGTGGGCGGCAGGTCGCCGAGGTCGCCGCGCAGATCCACGTCGACGGTCGGCCCGGCGCGGAACTGGCCGGCGAGCCGCTCGATGTCGGCGACCTGCGGGTTGGGCCCCAGGTCGGCGGGCTGGTCGCGGCGCATTACACGCACCATCGCGCGCATCTCGGCAAGCGCCCGGGACGCCTCGGCCTCGATGGTGTGCAGCGCCTCGACGGCGGCACCCGGCTGGCTCGTCGACGCGGCGATGCCGGCCTGGGCGCGGATCGCCATCGCCGACACGTGGTGGGCCACCGTGTCGTGCAGGTCACGGGCGAGCCGCTCCCGCTCCAACAGCTTCACCTGGTCGAGTTCGCGCAGTCGGGCGGCGGCGCGGAAGCGGATCGCGACACCCAGCGTGGCGGCGGCGAACATCACCGCGAAGCCGGCGACCAGCTCGCCACCGTCGATCGAGCCGACCAGGCCGGCGGCGGTCACCTTGGCCACCACGAAGAAAGAACCGAGCACGGCGTCCCGGCCGGAACCCCAGCGGAACAGCGCATAGGCCAGCAGGACCAGGAAGCTCGCCGTGAACAGCTGGCAGGGATCACCGGGCAGCACGTACGGGGCGACAGTCGTGCAGCCGAACGCGATCGCCACCATCGCGAGCGGTTTGGTCCGCCGCCACAGGATCGTGGGCAGCAGCGCGAGCGCGACGACGACGCAGCCCACCCGCCAGGGCAGATCGGGTCGGAAGATTCCTTCCACCACGATCGCCGGCGCGAGGACCGCGATCACCGCCCAGTCGCGCCACACCCGGGTCGGGGTGGGGGAGACCCGCGGCTCGGCCAACACCGCGCGCAGGCGAGGGTGCATGGGTTCCATCGTACGAACGGTGGTGCGACTCCAGATCCTCCCAAAGTACGACCGGGTGGCCGCCGGGCGGCCCGGTCGCCGATCGGTGCGTCTCCCGGGCAGCTCCCCTGACGTTGCGCCCTGATCACTCGTGACGGCAGCGGTTGCCAGCGGATCTCCGCGACGTTACGTTGAAATGCCATCGATGAGCTTCTACATCGCAAGGTATCGGGGGCCGCATGTCCACGTCCGTCACTCGTCGCACCGTCCTGGCCGGTGGAGCCGGTGCCGCCATCGGCCTGGCCCTGCCCGGCGTCGCCGCCCACGCCGGTGGAGACCACCCCACCAGCGTGAGCTTCACCCTCGACGCGACAACGCTCGACGGCGGTGAGCAGGTCACCTCGGTCACCCTCGACACTCGCCGGCTCGGGTCGATCGACCCGGCCGGGCTGACCCCCGGCACGTTCACGGTGCACGCCAAGGCCACCAGCCCGATCCCGATCGCTACCGGCGACCAGATCTTCAGCGAGTACGACCTGGACCGCACGGTGACCGCGGCCCGGCTCGACCGGCACGGCAACATCGTGCTGGAGTTGAGCCACGCCGAGGGCCAACCCGGCGGCGGGACCCTCGGCTACATCCTGAGCAGGGGCCGCAACGTCCGGCTGGACCTCGTCTACACCATCACCCAGAACACCCCGATCGTCCGACGTCACGGCTCGCCGGTGACAATCAGCCGCTTCGTGCAGGCAGGGCTGTCGAACCCGGAGGTGGACGCCTTCAGCTACCACGTCTCGGGCTCGGGTATGAAGTACCGGCTGTACTCGCCCGACCACGCGCCCCGGCACGGCCGGCGGCCGCTGATCGTCTGGCTGCACGGTGGCGGCGAGGGCGCCTCGCTGCCGGACGACTACTACGACAACGAGACCACGCTGCGCGCCAACCGGGGAGCGCTCGGCTTCGCCACAGCACAGGCCCAGCGGATCTTCTCCGGCGCGTACGTCGTCGCTCCGCAGAGCACCTCCTACTGGATGGAGGACGGCCCCCGGTTCGCCCCGCTGATCCGCGAGATCATTCGGGACCTCGTACGCCGCAAGCGTGTCGACCCGGACCGGATCTACGTGGTCGGTTGCAGCAACGGCGGCTACATGTCCCTCGAGATGACCTCGACCTACCCCGACCTGTTCGCCGCCTCGGTGCCGATCTGCGGTGTCGTCGAGCCGCTCAGCGGGGAGGGCCCGCCGCTGATCACCGACGCGGAGTTGGCGCAGATCCGGACCCCGACCTGGTTGGTCACCTCGCGCGACGACGACACGGTGCCACCCGAGACCAACACGATCCACGCCCACGACCTCATCCCGGGGTCACTGATCAGCCTGTACGACCACGTCGTCTGGGACGGCTACCAGTTCCCCGGTCACTGGTCCTGGATCTACGTGGCCCGCAACGACCCGAGTCTCAACGGCACCCACATCTGGCAGTGGATGGCCCGCCGCCGTCGGTGATCTGCCAACCGGCGAGGCGGAGGTTCGGCTCCGGGCCGGCCGTGGAGGTCGACCCGGAGCCGGTGACTGTCAGCCGATCCGGGTCAGCCGCCAGTTGTTCCTGGTGCTGCCGTTGTCGGCGTACTGGACGGCCTGGGCTCCCCAGGTGCTGGAGCCGTTGAGGATGGTGAGCACCTTGCCGCTGTTGACGTTACGGATCCGGTAGGAACCGTCGCTGTTGGCCACCAGAGTCCAGCGATGGTCGGCGGTGCCGTTGTCGCTCCACTGCAGGACGCGGGCGTTGTCGGCGGTCGACATGTTCTCGACGCCGAGCACCTTGCCGCTGTTGACGTTGCGGAACCGGAACGCGCTGCCGTCGGTGATCCGGACCCAGTTGTGGTCGGCGGTGCCGCTGTCACCCCACACCACCGCCAGGCCGCCATCGGCGGTGGACATGTTCTGCACGCCGAGTACCAGGCCGGTGTCGACGTTCACCAACTTGTAGGTGTCGCCGGGGGTGGTGGCGCTCACGCTGGTCACGAAGGTCATCACGCTTCGGGCGGGCAGCGTGACGGTGAGCGAGCCGTTCGACATGCTCAGCGCGCCCTGGGGCGCGACGGTCCTGCTCCCGTCGGTCAGCCAGTTCGAGACACTGCCGGACGCTGTGGCGTTGGACAGTGTGAACTGCTGGCTCACCGACGAGGTGTTCTTGTTGATGGCGACGATGACGACCGTGTCGCCACCTCGGTACGCCGAGACGTAGACGTTCGACGCGGGGTTCGCCGTCGCGTCGATCCGTACGTAGCCCGGGCGGACGAACCTGGCGAAGTGCGCCATCATGGCACCGCGCTTGCTGATCTGGCCGTCCTCCCGCATGGGGCCGTAACTGCGCCGGAGATACCACCAGACGTACGCCTGGAACTCCGCGTCCACCATGGCGCGGTGGACGTGTTCCCCCACGTCGAGCGCCTCGGGCCAGGCGTCACCCGAATTGGTGTTGCTGTTGGGGTAGTAGACCTCCGTCATCCAGAGTTCCTTGCCCGCGCCCTTCTGCTTGAACAGTGGGTAGGGGAAGTTCGCGTACGACGTGCCGTAGAGGTGGGCGCCGATGATGTCAACGTTGGCGAGTGCCGCGGAGTCGTTGAGGATCGGGTCCGACACCGACTTCACGTACTGGAAGGACTCCGGTGCGATGACCCTGGTGCTGATCGAGCCGGCGTTCTCCCGCAGGAACCGGAGCATTTCCGTGGACGTCCACCACGTCCACTCGGCCGCGTAGTCCGGCTCGTTCTGCACCGATATGCCGTACAGGTTCACCCCGTTGTTGCGCATGTGGGCGGTGAAGTCGTTCAGGTGCGTGGCGTAGGCGCCGTACGAGCTGTATCGGAGCCGCCTCGCGTTGGTCTGGTTGCCGCGGGTGAAGGTCTCGATCATGCTGGCCGGCGGGTTCCACGGAGATGCGAAGACGGTGGCTCCGAGGGCGACAGCGCGCTGCGCAGTCGCCAGATCGCGGCTCCAGTCCGCCTGGTTCTCGTTGACGGGGATCCGCAGCAGGGAGAACCCCAGTCGGCCCTCGCCGGTGCCGAACGCCGTGTCCCGTTGGGCGGCTGTCAGGTCGCCGATCCAGGCCGCGTGGGCCATGGCGCCGAAGCCTCGGATCGTCTGCCGCGTTGCCGACGGGTTGATGCTCGCCGGTGCGGCAACGGCTTCGGTGGCCCCCACGACCGTCGCCACCGCTGCGACCGGTACGGCCCCCATGGTCGTCAAAACGGTTCGCCGGGTCAGCGTTTTCCGTTCGCCGGTCACCTGCTCATTCTGATCCTGCGTCATTGTCGCGTCCTCCTGGGTGGTGGTGGTGCGCGCCTTCTCGGCGCCGTAGGCCCGGTCGGCACCGGTCTGCTGCGCTGTCACGGGGTTGACCGTGATCCTGACGACCACTCCGGCCCCGATTGATCGTCATAACTGTTAACGCTAACAGACTTGTTACGCCGGTGGCATCGGCGTGTCTGGATCACTGCTTGCGGCGTAGTTCCCGCAACACGCCGTGCCGGCGTACCGCCCACGCGAGACGCCGGACGCGCGGGTGCCACACGAACAGCACCGCCGCCCGGCGGATCAGGCCGAGCCGGTTGTCGCTCAGCTGGTTCTCGATCGCCTGCCAGATCAGCTCGCGCACCTTGGCGCTGGCCAGCACCGCCCGCACCTCACGCCGCACCACAGGATCCTCCGCCGCGGACGCGATGGCGGCAGCCTGACCCGGCCGGTCCGCCAGCGGCTCCACCGCCGCCGCGACGAGCGGCCTGCGCACCTCGTCCCGCTCCAGCAGCAGCAACACCGCTTCCCGAATTTCGACAGTGTCCAGGGCGGACCGCAGCAGGCTCAGCAGGCTGCGCTCCACCTCGTGGTCATGGTCGGGTACGGACAGGGTGGCCAGCAGCCCCGCGATCTCCTCAAGATCGACGACGTGTCGCACTCCGGAGCGGAACTCCGGCAGCTCCCACGCGACCTGCAGAGCCTTGGCGAGATTGCGGTTCATGCGCCATCCGCTACCCGCAGGCGCCAGCCGACGAAACCCCGCGACCTGTCCGGGCCCCGGGGCCGGGGTGGCCGCCCGAACCCGGGCGGCCACCCGTCGCCCGGTTCAGCACCAGGTCAGTGTCGAGTTGACCCGGGTGACGTTGCTGATCGTGTTGTTCGCCCCACCGCAGGGGCTCTGGGTGATGTTGGTGCCGCTGACCGTCAGATTCTGCAACCGGATGCCGGAGGAGATCGGGAACTCGCTCCGGGCCGCGATCCGCACCTCGCCGCCGCCGGTCACCGTCCCGGAGACCCCGGCGATGACGACGTTGTAGCAGTTCTCCACCAGGATCGAGTTGTTGCCCGTGTTCGAGATCGTCACCCGGTCGATGACCGCGCCACCGGACTCGGACACGCAGAAGATCCCCCGGCCACCGCCGGACGCGAGCACGGTGCCGACCCGGATGTTGGTCGGGTACGAGTTGCCCACCCGGCCGTTGCGGTTGGCCATCCGGAACGCCGCGTACCCGGTGCCGGCTCCGGCGCCCTGCGCGTCGACGGTGCCGATCGTGGCGTTGATCGTGTCGTTGAGCAGCAGGCCGGAGTCCCGGGTGTTCCGGGCCGTGACAGTGCCGATCGTCAGACCGTCCACGCCGTACGTCTCCACCCCGTGGGTACCGGTCCCCGACACGTAGACGTTGTCGATGCGGATGTTGCGCACCTTGACCGCCCGATCTCCACCGTGGTTGTCGATGCGCACACCCAGACCGGCGGAGAGCCGCATGTCGATCTGCCCGAGGGTCAGGTTGTTCACGTTGCGCATGAAGATCCCGTACAGCGGCGATCCGGTCAGCGTGAGGTTCTGCACCTCGACGTCGGTGGTTCCCCGCGAGTACACCGGCGCCTGGTCACCCGAGCCCGACCCGGTCACGTTGATCGTGCCGCACACGGCAAGTGTCGTGTACGACGGCAGCGACAACCGCGAGCCCGCGCTCATCGAGCCGGAGCCGCGAACGACCACCCGCTGCTTCGACGTACGACCCGCCGAGAGCGAGTTGACCGCAGCCTGCATCGCCGACAGCATGTCCGCGCCCGAGTAGACCGTCGACGAGCCGTTGCGGGCCGTCCAGGTGCCTCCGCTCAGTACGGCCTCGGCGTTGCTCGACCCGCTGCCACAGCCGGTGGTCGGTGGCGTGCCGCCGCCCACCGCCACCAGCTGCCACTGCTGGTTCGGGCCGTTGAGGTCGGCGTACTGACTGATCCGGCCCCCGTCCGCGGTGGACCGCTCCCAGACCTCAAGCGCCTTGGCCGAGTGGCGGTTGATCAGCCGGACGTAACCGCTGTCGGAGTCGAGGACCTGGAACTGCTGGTTGGCGCCGTTGGCATCGGAGAACTGGCGGTACTCGGCGCCGTCGGCGGTGTTCCACTCCCACAGGTCGACGACCTTGCCGCTGTGCCGGGCCTTCAGGCGGTAGTAGCCGCTGCCGGAGGAGACGAACTGGAACTGTTGCCAGGCGCCGTCGTTACGGGACCACTGCTGGATCACCGCGCCGTCTGCCGTCGAGGTGTCCCGGACGTCGAGGACCTTGCCGCTGTTCCGGTTGACCAGGACGTAGTAGGCGTTGGTGTCGATGGTCGCCGCCGCTGCCGGCGGCGCGCCGACCAGGGCGGCACCGCCCGCGCCGACCAACATGGTGATCATGGCGAGCACCAGGCCCTTACGCCGGCCGCCACGCGTCGACCCACTGCCGGACGGTCTTCTCGTGCTGGTGAAGGGCATCGCTCCTCCTGGCTGGATTGGGCTCCGGGCGTACCTGGACGGGGGTCGACGACAGCGGGCGCCTACTCCAGGTGGAAGGTGGCCGAGGCGCGTTCGGCGCTCGAACTGACCGCCTCGATGTAGAGCAGTCCGTCGCGGTGGCGCACGTGGCGACCCGGGAAGTTCTGCGACTCCAGGGAGATCCCGGCGCTGTCGGCGAGGCCGGCTTGGCGACGGAAGCTCGCGTCGCCGCCGAACAGCGCCGAACCGTCGTTCTTCTCCACGTACAGGGCGTAGCCCCGGTGGCGTAGGTAGTAACCGGGGAAGTTGGTCGACTCCAGCGACACCGATCCGCCGCCGGCAAGGCCGGTGACGATGCGGAACTGGGAGTCGGCCAGGTTCGCCACGTTCGGCTCGATCCGGGCCCGGTAGTCGTAGTGCCGGATGTAGCTGCTGGCCTGGTCATGTGAGCGCAGCCGCACCGGTGTGGCCCCGTCGGGCACCGGAATGCCGAAGTTCGGGGTGCCGTCGGCGTTCCAGTACACCTTCTGTAGCCGGGTCCGTCGGTTCGGGTCGTTGAGCGGATCGCCGGAGATGTCGCGGTAGTTCCGGTCGTGGTAGACGAGGATGTCGCTCTGCCCGTCCTCGGAGACGGTGAACGAGTTGTGGCCGGGGCCGTACTGGCTGGTGGCCGCGTTGCTGGCGAACACCGGGCTGGGGCTCTTGCTCCAGGAGGCGGCGTCGAGCAGGTTCGCGCTGGCCGAGGCGCTCAGCATCCCGAGGCAGTAGTTGGCGTCCGTGGCGCTGGCCGAGTAGGTCAGGAAGATCCGGCCGTTTCGTTGGATCACCGCCGGTCCCTCGGCGACCCGGTAGCCGCGGGTCTCCCAGTCGTACGTCGGCACGACGAGCCGGGTCACGGTGCCGGTGATCTGCCACGGGTTGGCACCCATCCGGGCGAGGTAGACGTTGGAGTTGTTGCCGATCGACGGCTCCTGCTGTGCCCAGGTCAGATAGCGCACCCCGTTGGCGACGAAGGTCGAGGCGTCCAGGCTGAAGGTGTCCCAGGGTGTCGTGATCCGGCCGCGTTCCGTCCACGAGCCGGTCAACGGATTCGCGTTGGCGTTCTCCAGCACGTACATCCGGATCCGCCACACGTCATCGGTGCGGCCAGCGGCGAAGTAGACGTACCACCGGTTGTTGATGAAGTGGATCTCCGGCGCCCAGATGTGGGCGCCCATCTCTCCGCTGGTGTGGCGGCTCCAGATCGTCGTCTCCGCGGCGGTCGCCAGCCCCTGCAGGGTGGTCGCCCGGCGCAGCACGATCCGGTCGTACTGCGGCACCGTCGCGGTCAGGTAGTAGTAGCCGTCGGTGTGTCGGAAGATGTGCGGGTCGGCCCGCTGGTTCACCAACGGGTTGGTGTAGTTGACCGCCGGCGCGGCGTGCGCCGGTGCGGCCATGGGCAGGCCGGCCGACACGGCCAGTAGCACAATCATCGCGGCCAGCAGCGACCGCAGACGGCGAGGGACACCGTGGCCGGCAGGCCCCCGGTGGACGGCCCGACGGGTGTTCGGGTCGGTTCGAGGGGATGGCAGCGGCATCTGTCCTCCGCGAGCTTGGGAACGGCCATTGACCAGCACCTTTAGCCGCCGCGGCGATGCCGTGGCCGATCCGGTCGACGCCGAGCGGTGACGTCGGGCCGGACCGGGGGAGGCGCGAAGGGCTGGGAATGTGACTGTGGCGTTGCTATCGGGTGGCGGAGTTCATGTTGGCGTTAACATCGATACCTGTCAAGGCGTGAAGGCTGCTCACCTGGCCGGAACAACGGCCATTGCGTACCTGGAGGTAGTGTCCTCGGCGTGCTGCGACGGTGGGCCCTGGCGATCCTGATGGCGGCGATCGGCGTGCTGGTGGCGGTGACGCAACTGGACGATGGTCTGCCCGTCGTCGGCGTCGTCGAGTTGGTGGTCTTCCTGGTGTTGGCGCTGCTGCTGTCCCCGTGGGCCTTTCCCCGCTCGACGGGCGTCGCCGAGGCGCAGCGGGCCAGCGCGGTCGACGGCCGGCCGATCGTCTACTGGCGTCCCGGCTGTCACTACTGCCTGCGGCTCCGGTTCTCTCTCGGCCGGCTCGCCCGGCGGGCGCACTGGGTGGACATCTGGCGCGACCCGGCCGCTGCCGCAGCCGTCCGGGCGGTGGCCGGCGGCAACGAGACGGTGCCGACCGTCGTGCTCGGCGATCGGGCCGTCGTGAACCCCGACCGGGCCTGGTTCCGCGAGCAGCTCCGCGCGTCCTGACCGGTCGACACCTTCACCTCACGAGGTCACCGGCGAGGTACACGGCCAGCGGGTGGCGCAGCACCGTGATGTCGCTCGTCGGATCGCCGTCCACGATCAGCAGATCGGCGTCGAGCCCGGGGCGGACCCGGCCCTTGCGTCGCCCCAGACCACACACCTCGGCGCCGACCGAGGTGGCCGCGGCGAGGGCGGCGGTGGCGGGAATGCCGCAGCCCACGTACTCGACGAGCGTCTCCGGCAGGATCCCGTGCGGCTTCGCGGGGCCGAGGCCCGCATCCGAACCGGCCACCAGGCGGACCCCGGCCCGATGCATTGTGGCAACGCCGTCGCGCAGCGCGGCCTCGCTGAGCCCGGCCCGCGCCGCCATCGCCACCACCTCGGGCGGCGTGACCACGGCCGGGTCGGTGCCGAGCGTGGCGCAGACCGCCACCCCGGACGCGGCCAGTCGGTCCGCGAGCTCAGCGGGGACACCGGCGCCGGCCGCCGTGACGCAGGTGCAGTGTTCGATGCCGTCCACGCCGACGCGCAGCGCCTGCTCGACAGCGCTGAGCGCGTGCGCGTGCGCGGTCACCGGCAGGCCCAGATCGTGGGCCTGCGTCAGTGCGGCGGTCAACTCCTCGTCGGTGAACTGCGGCCTCGTGGTGTCGGTGCCCGGGGTGAACACCCCGCCGCTGGCCATCACCTTCACCACATCTGCGCCGGCCGCCGCCCGCAGACGTACGGCCTCACGAACCCCGTCGACACCGCTCGCCCCACCCCCCAACGACCAGCAGTGCCCGCCGACGCTGGTGAGCGGCGCGCCGGACCCCACCACGGTCGGTAGGTCGTCGGGCACCCGCCGGTCCCGCCAACGCAGCACCGCGTCACGCCGGTCGCCCAGGTCCCGGACCGTCGTGACGCCGGCCGCCAGGTGTGTACGCAGGGACGCCTCGACGACCGCGTCGAGGTCCGACTCGCGACGATCGGCGAGCCGGCCGAGCGCGTCGGGACCGGCGTCGGCGCACAGGTGCACGTGCGCGTCGACCAGACCGGGCAGCAGAGTGCCGTTCGGCTCCGCACGTACCGACCAGCCCTCCGGCGCCTCGGCGCTACCCCGGTGCACGTCGACGATGCGCCCCTCGGCGAGCAGGACCAGCACTTCGCCGTCGACGAGCCGTTCGCCGTCGAACAGCCGGGCCACCCGGACAGCATGCTTGGTCATCGTCGCCTCACCCCGCCCGGCCGCAGCCGCCATCACCGACGCTCTCGTTCGCTGGCGGCCACCGGTCACCGCCTGACCATCGCATCGCCGCAGGCACCGCGGCCTCCCTCGCCAGAGCGATATGCCATCCCCCAGCGGTGTCGGCGCCTGGTGGGTCAGTCGGGACATCACCCGCCGCGGTGGTGTTTTCACCACCAGCTGCGGGGGATACGACGCCGCCCGACTTCTCGCGCTGAACGGGCACCGACAGGAGGACTGTCATGGCACTGGCCAACCCGGCACCCGACTACTTCGAGCCCGAGGACGGGATGTTCCTCGCCACCTTGCTGATCGTTCGCGATCTGGCGCGGTCCCGGGAGTACTACGAGCGGGTCTTCGGGGCGACCTGCGTCCACGAGAGCAGCCCGCTGATCATGAAGTTCTTCAACAGTTACATCATCATCAACGTCGAGGGCGGTCCGACGGACGACAAGCCGACGGTGCAGGCCAAGGCGCCGGCCGACTCCAACACCCTGAGCTGCGCGATGAACGTCCGGGTCCGGGACATTCGGAAGCTCTACGAGGAGTGGAAGTCCCGGGGCGCGGACTTTCTCACCGAGCCGAAGGACCACGGAACGGAGATCCGCTGCTACCTGCGCGACCCGGACGGCTACCTGGTCGAGGTGGGGCAGGGCCTCTGACCGTCGGGCGGCGGTGGGGTGCCGACAGGGCGAGCCACAGGCTCACCTGGCGTCCTCTCGTCGTGTCCGCCTGGCATCATGCTGCTCCATGGATCATCAAGGGCAGCTCCGCCGTGCCGCGACCGAGGTGGGCATTCCGGACGACGAGATCGGGAAGTTCACCGCACACCTGCGTCTGGCGATCCGGTTGAGCGGGGGTTCCGGCGGCGCGCCGGTCGGGCAGTTCGGTGGGTTGCCCCGACTGCCGGTGGGCACCGACTGGCCGACCGCCGGAGCCAACCCGTTGCCCTTCATCTTCTCCGTCGACTGTGCGGCGCTGCCGAGAGTCGACGGCTTCGGCCTGCCGGCAGCTGGCTCGCTGCTCTTCTTCCTGGCCCACCAGGAGGACCACCTGGCCGGCGCCACCGGAGACCGGAGGTACGCGCGGGTCGTGTATCTACCGGCCGACACCGATACCGAGGTAGCGGAACAACCCCACATCCCCACCTTCGTCGGCGAGCAGTACGACGTCTTCGCCACGCTGGTCGCGAGACTGCCCCCTTGGATGGCGACGCGGGACGACGATGACGACGAGGACGACGACGACGAGGACGACCTGTCGCCGTTTCAGCAGCAGTTGACCCGCGACCTGGAGCGCGACCTGCCGCATCTGGGGGAGCTTCGTGCGCTGGCCGACGACCTCTGGCCGCCCGATGAAGGGCTTGCCAGCGCCGATATCGGCGGGTATGTCGACGACGAGGTGATCAGGAGTATCGCGGAGCAGACCCTGGCCGGTCGGGAGAAGGCCGGCGAGATCGTCGTCCCGGTGGCGCAGTGGTACACCCAACTGGAGAAGGAGCAGCATCGGCTGACGAGCGAGTGGGTGTCGCTCGCCCGTTTCTCCCTCGCTGAGGAGTTCTACTACGGCAGCTTCGTCATCCGCCACGACGACCTCGCCGCCGGTCGGCTGGACGAGGCGCTCTCCGTGACCGAGTTCAGTGAGTAGAACGGCCGCGGCGGCGCACCCGCGTTGCCTGAGGCCATCGTCCGTCGATCAAAAGGCGGGCTACCCTGACCTGCGGTGCCTCGATACCGCGTGACCAGAGGAGTCGATGCTGACATGACGGCAGGACGACCGTTGCCGACCCAGGACGAGGTGCTCGGGTACTTCGACACGCTGTCGAACTGGGGACGGTGGGGCGACGACGACGAACTCGGCACGCTGAACCACATCACCGACGACGTCCGGCTGGCGGCGGCGCGGGCCGTACGGCACGGCAGGAGCGTGTCCTGCGCGTGGGAGGTCTCCGCGCCGGGAGACATGGAGCGGTCGACGACGACGTGCCCGTGCACCGCCGACATGCCGGGTGCCGAGAACATGCCGCCCGCCTTCCACGCCGACCGACGCTGGGGCTTCTCGTCGGAGCGGCTCGGCATCTCGTACCACGGCAACACCCTCACCCACCTCGACTCGCCGTGCCACATCTTCTGGGACGGCACGATGTACAACGGGCGGTCGCACTCGTTTGTCGACGCCGAGACGGGCTCGGCGTGGGCTGCCGTCACGGCGGCCGCGAACGGGATCGTCACGCGCGGTGTCCTGCTGGACGTCGCGGCGGCCCGCGGTGTGCGGTGGCTGGAGCCGGGGGAGGGCGTCCATCCCGATGATCTCGCGGAGGCCGAGCGTCGCCAGGGGGTGCAGGTGCGGCCCGGCGACGCGGTACTCCTGCGGACCGGTTCTGGCCGTTTCCGGCACGAGAACGGCGCGGCCAGCGGTTTCACGCAGGCCGGCTGGCACGCGTCCTGCCTGCCGTGGCTGCATGAGCGGGGGGTGGCGCTGATCGGCGCCGACACCCCGCAGGACGTTCAGCCGTCGGGGTACGACGACGTGTTGATGCCGGTCCACGCCGTGAGCCTCGTCGCGATGGGCCTGTGGATGCTCGACAACTGTGACCTGGAGGCCTGCGCGACGACGGCTGCCGAGCTCGGCCAGTGGGACTTTCAGCTGGCGGTCGCACCGGTCCGCTTCGCCGGCACGTCCGGCAGCCCGGTCAACCCGATCGCCACGTTCTGACCACCCGCGCGGCGTCTGCCGCCGCATCGGTAGTCGGGGCCACACATGCAGCAATGGCGGCCATCGTGCCCACGTAGGGCCCCCGGTCCGCAGCCGGTACTGCATAATGCTGTTGTAGATAGAAGGATGTGGATCCTTGGCAGGGTTGTGGCCGCGCTGTGACGCGGTCGGAGCGACCGGGCCGGGCCGGTAGCCGCGGGGCGGTGCCGGGTCAGGTTTTGAGAGGGCTACCACCATGACCATGTCACGCCGGGAACACGTACCCGCCCGGGTTCGGCCGGTCCTCGCCGCCGCCGTCTCCGTCGTCGTCGTGGGGGTCCTCGCCGCCGCCGGTCCAGCCAACGCCGCCGATCCGCCGCACCGGGCGGCCAACCCCTATGTCGGAGCCCAGGTCTACGTCAATCCCGAGTGGGTCGACCACGCCACCGCGGAGACCGGCGGCGACGCTGTCGCCGGACAGCCGACAGCGGTCTGGCTGGACCGCATCGCCAGGATCGGGGGAGACGACGGGAGGATGGGCCTGCGCGAGCACCTGGACGCCGCCGTCGCACAGCACGCCGACCTCGTCCAGTTGACCCTGTACGATCTGCCGGGCCGCGACTGCGGCCGGCAGGCCCCGCAGGGTGAGCTGTCGATCGGCGACCTGGCCCGGTACCGGGCGGAGTTCGTCGACCCGATCGTCGAGATCCTCGCTACTCCCGACTACGCCGATCTGCGGATCGTCGTCTTCGTCGAGCCGAACTCGCTGCCGGACCTTGTCGTCAACACCGGCAACCGGTACGCGGCCACAGCGGCCTGCGACGAGGCGCTGGCGCGCGGCACCTACCAGCACGGGATCGGTTACGCCCTGGCCCGGCTCGGCACCGTACCCAACGTCTACTCGTATCTCGACATCAGTCACCACGCCGAAGTCGGCTGGCCGGAGGACTCCGGTCCGCTGACGGCGCTGCTGTCGCAGGCCGCGACCGCCGCCGGCAGCACGCTGGCCGACGTTCATGGTTTCGTCGCCAACACCGCCAACTACTCCGTCCTGCACGAGGAGTACTTCCGCTCCGACGATGTCATCAACGGCCAACCGGTGCGCCAGTCCAAGTGGGTCGACTGGAACCCGTTCATCGACGAGGTGCCCTACGTGCGACACCTGCGGGGTCTGTTGACGGAGGCCGGCTTCTCCCCGAACGCGGGCGTGGTCGTCGACACCTCACGCAACGGGTGGGGCGGCCCGAGCCGACCCACCGGCCCGGGGCCCTCGGGCGACGTGAACCGGTACGTCGACGGCAGCCGGATCGACCGGCGGGCAGCGATCGGGAACTGGTGCAACCAGAGGGGTGCCGGCCTCGGGCAGCGTCCGGTCGCCGAGCCGGAACCGGGCATCGACGCCTACGTCTGGGTCAAGCCGCCCGGCGAGTCCGATGGCGCCAGCGGCAGCCCGAACGTCGGCCAGCCGTACGAGCCGTTGTGCGACCCGAACTACCTGCCGCCGCGCGGATCCGTTTACGACACCGGCGCGATGGCCGGCGCCCCGCCGCTCGGAGAGTGGTTCCCGGCGCATTTCCGTCAACTGCTGGCCAACGCCTGGCCGCCCCTGTGATCGTCGTTTCACCCGACGCCGGCCCGGTTCGGCGCTGCTCAGCTCAGCTCCAGGACGGGCCGGGTCAGGATCTCCTCGGCGTACCCGTCGGCGGAGGCGAGCCACTGCCCGAAATCCTTGTCCCGGTAGGCGGTCGCGAGGGCGAGCCACCCCAGGAAGAAGCCGCTGCCGCCGCAGGTGGTGCTGCCGCCGTCGCCGCCGCACACGACGGTGCGCTCGGTGGTCGCCTCGTGCTTGTACGGATCCTGGCCGATCGCCAACCCCCACAGGTTGGTCTCACTGTGCACTCCGGTCGTGTAGTCGAACGGGTAGCCGTCGTTGGGGCAGTCGTCACCCCAGCGGAACAGAGTCGCCGCCCCCGCTCCACACGCCCACTCCCACTCATCCGCGGTTGTCGTCCGTAGGCCGGTGCTCGCGAGCTGAGCCATCGCCTCGTCGTAGGACACGTCAGTACTCGCTCGGGCCCTCGTCACCCGCCCGGTCTGGTCGAACTCGACGCTCAGCCCGCCGGCAGACCGGAACGTGCTCACCCCGTCGAGCTGATCCCCCGCCGACGCGATGAGTTTGAGCACCCGGGGGTCGTCCGGCGCCAGCGGGGCGTCGCAGGGGTCGAACGCCTCCACTGCGACCAGCATCGCCGGCAACTCGACGCTGCGCACCGACGAGGTCATGGCGTCGACGTACTCGGCCATCGGTGGAAGGCCGTACTCCGCGGCGCTGTCGGCGTAGCTGGCCAGTTGGTCCGACGTGGGCCGGAAACGGGCCGCGTCGTAGCCGAGCGTCGGTCGGCCACCGGGTACCAGAGCGAACCGCATCCCGTCCCGCTCGAACAGCGCTGTCCGGTGCGACAGCCCCGCGTACACGGTGTTCTGGGGGCCGACCGGCACTGTCAGACAGTGCCGGTCGGCGATCTCCTCGGCGAGGCGCCGGGCAGCGCCGTCGGAGAGGTCATTCCACTGGGCATACGTGAGATCGGCGTACGACACCACGCAAGAATAGGAGCTGACGTTCTGCTCCCGCAGGCGCTGAAACGTCACGTGCCAAACGCGTAGCCGCCGGGTCGGACCGGGTAGCGGGACTGGTTGAACGGCGCGGTGTCGATGCAGTACCGCTTGGCGGGTCTCGTCGGATCGCCACCGGCCTGGAGCGTCTCGATCTGGTCAGCTCGACCCGGACCGCCCTCAATGATCTTGAGGGCGAAGACGTGGTTGACCATCGGGCTGCCGCCTTCCGGCACGACAGCGGTTACCAGCGCGGTGTCGCCCACCACGCTGACGCACGTCACCTCGGCGTGCCCCTCGCTCGCCACGCTCCCGTCGGGCCTCGCGTGCCGGAAGTGGAGCACGCCGTGGCCTGTCCCGTGGCGGTCGACCCAGCCCAGGACGCCGAACCGAATCTGATGATCGACTATCCCGGGCTCGTCGTAGACGAAGCCGCCGCTGCCGGCGATCCACGCACCAGGCGTGGCAGGCACCTCCGGTGGGTCCTGGTCGTCGGCCCGCGCCGACGCCGGGGCACCGACGACCGTCACGACTCCGGCGAGTACGGCGACAAGCAACCTGCGGATTGTCATGGCTTCTCCATTCTTCGACCAATGGCTGCGCGCCGGCCGTAGTCGGCCGCCACAGCGATGACGAGTGGTCCCCACCCGAGCATCGGGGCGTAGTAGCGGAGCACCTCCCAACCGGGAGTCGGGTGCACCGGTTCGTCGTCGCCGATGCCAACCCAGGTGCTCTGCACGAGGTGGAACCTGTGGTTCAGGAGGAAGTAGACGCAGATGGCGACGAGCGACCAGCCGCCGATCAGCGCGACGCGCACGACCGGACGCGCGGGTATGCGCCGGCCTCCGACGCGGGGTAACCAGCGTGGACATCGCTGTCCCCACCCGTGCACCAGCCCGAGTGTCAACAGGGCCAGGCCCATCGACAACGCGGACAGGAAGATCATGTACCACTGTGTGACGGCATTGTCGGTGAACACCAACGACAGTCGCCAGAGTGCGGACGGCAGGACGCAGAGCGGGACGGCGTAGGCGGCCCAGACCGCCCAGGCTGACGGGTCGGCGGTCCAGACGCGGGCAGGGTCAGTGGGTTTCATGGACGCTCCGATCCTGGAAGGCGGTCGTGGCGGTGTCCGCCGAGGTGGTGAGGGCGTAGCCGGTGGTGGTGACGGCCAACGACACTCCCCAGCCGAGGAAGACCAGCGGCGTGGCGGCGGCGGCCCACCCCTCCCATACGTCGGACCAGCGCGCGTCACCGGTGAACAGTTGGCCGACGAGCACCGCGACGCTCAGCACGCCGTAGGTGACCAACGTGAGCGCCACCACGCCGGCCGGGATCACCGCCAGCCGTCGGGGGACCTGTCGACCGTGTAGTCCCGGCACCCAGCGCGGAAACTGCTGACCCCACCGCTGTACCAGCCCGAGAACGAGCAGGCCGGCGAGCGGCGGGACGAGGGTTATCGCCACCCCGGTCGGCGTGGAGAGGTCTCTCTCGATGTCGTTCAGTTCCCGCTCGGAGATGCCGATCGGAACGCCGAGCACCCACAGCGCGTGCGGCACGGCCCAACCGACCACGGGCAGCGCGACGGCGACGTACGCCCAGCGGCGCGTCCACCGCGGCACCGGTCGGTAGCCGACGGCGGCCGGTGCGCGCCGAGGCCCGGATGCGCTCGCGAGCCCGGCGAACAGGACGCCACCGACCACCAGCACGAGCCGGGCCCCGAGGTCACGCCAGTCCGAGGGCCGCCCCGCCAGCGCTGCCGGAATCTCGAAGACCAGGTGCAGCGGGAACGCGACGACGAGGAGCAGCGCGGCCGCGGCCCAGCTACCGACGGTCGCCCGGGTGCCGGGAAACCGGACAGTGCACCCGAGCACCACCGCGAGGGCGACGCCGACTCCCACAGCGCCCCACCCCGACCAGAACGGCAACGCCACGACCTGGTCCGCGCCGCACCCGCCCGCCGGATCGACCAGATCGGTGCGGTCGCAGGCGGTGTACCCCCACCGGCCACCCGCGATCCAGTAGAGCCGCTGGGCCACCGCAGCGACGACGAACATGGCACAGGCCAGCGCCCACTGTCTTGCGCGGGTCGGTATCTGCATGACAGCCATGGACCCACGGTCGCCGGTTGCGGATCGATTCTCCTCCCCGACAAATGGGGAGGCGCTCCCTCCGCCGGGGGACAGGCTGACCGGGGTACGGACGCGGCGGCGCAGGGCGGGATCGACTGTCGCCTCAAGGAATGCTCAAATTCGATCGACGTGAGCCACTGGAGCTGCCAACCCACATACGCTCACCGGACCGGTCCGCCGGCAATCACCCGTCGTAGGCAGAAGGAGGGGGAATGCGGCGATCACCACGGCGCATCGCGCTGCTCGCGCTGTCCACCCTGGTGGGTAGCATCCTCGTGACGACCGGCTCTGCGGGCGCGGATCCCATGGGGCCGTCAGCCGCCACCACCAGCCGATCCCAGCCTGAGGATCGTGAGTCGGTACGCCTCGTGCACATCAGGCTGACCGGTGCCGACATGCTGGACAAGGTGGCCGCAGCCGGCTTCGACCTCGAACACGGCCTCCGGCGCGTGCCGAACGGCATCGAGGGCGAAGCGGTGGTGACCGCCGAGCAGGTCACCGAACTCACGACGATGGGCGTCGAGGTGCTCGGCGACGACGCGGGTTTCGCCTGGAGCAACGAGGCCGACGGCGGCATTGGCATCGGCGCGGCCGGCGCGCGGGCGGCTCAGCCGGCGAATCACGACGCGACGGTACGCGTGGTCCGCGCCGACTGGTTCACCACAAAAGGGCAGGGCTTCCTCTACGTCGAGGCGCGGACCACCGAGGGGCAGCAGGCCGACCCCATCGTCGGGATGCAGTTGGAGAACGACTCGGGGAAGGGCACGCCGTTCGGCTTCGCCCGGACGATGAGCCGCTTCGTCGACTCGGGGCAGTACATGTTCCACCGGAACCTCTTCAAGCTCGACGTACGCCCCAACAAGATCAAGCTGACGAGTTCCACCGGTGGCGTCGCGACCGGCGTCGTCTCGAACTGGTTGGAGGACGCCCCGCCGCCGCTGACGGCGAACCCGTCCTACAAGTCGGACTTCGTGGACGGTTACCGGCACCCGCAGCAGCTCTACAGCCGTGCCAAGGAGATCGCCCGTCAGTACCCGGACATCGCCGAGATCGTCTACCTGCCGAACCAGACGAACGGGTACCAACGCAAGGCGCAGGCCCAGATCGGCGGTACGGGGCAGGCGGCTGTCGTCGTCACCTCAGCGGCGTGGGGTCACCAGGGCGGCAACGACATCACTGTGGACTTCGTGGACCGGCCCGACGCGAACCTTCCGCTCGCGGTGCAGGTCACCGGCAAGGCCGTAGTTGTCCTGCTCGCCACGGACGCCTCGGGTGCGCCGGCGAGCACGGCAGCTGAGGTGGCCGAGGCGCTGCGGACCCGCTCAGCGGGGCTCATCGACCGGGCGCACCCGTACCGCACCAACGAGGGCACCGGCATCGTCGCGCCGACGGCCGGCCCGGTCGCGCTGACCGACTTCCTCGACCAGAAGCGCGTCGGCGCACCGGAGGGCGAGGTGCCGCGCGGCCCCGCGACGATCCCGGTCCTGCGGATCGGCAAGCACCGTGACGGAAAGAAGCCTGGTGTCCTCATCCAGGCGCAGGACCACGCCCGCGAGTGGGTGCCGGCGACGACCAGCCTGGAGTCGGCCGAACGTCTGGTGCACAACTACCGGTCCGACCGGGAGACGAAGAAGATCGTCGAGAACACCGACGTCTTCTTCATCCTGTCCAACAATCCCGACGGGGCGAACTACAGCTTCTACAACTTCGCCTCGCAGCGTAAGAACATGACGAACCACTGCCCGGACGCGAGCGCCGATCCGGCGCAGCGGAACTCCTGGGGCGTCGACCTGAACCGCAACTACCGGGTCGGGTCGGGCCACGACGGCTACGCGGGCGGGTCGACCAACTGCGTCAGTGGCACCTACCAGGGGCCGGGCGAGCTGTCCGAGCCCGAGTCGAAGAACATCATCTGGCTGGTCGAGAAGTACAAGAACATCAAGTTCATGATGTCGGTGCACTCCAACGGCGGCCAGCTCTTCTGGCAGCCCGGCGCCTACATCGCGGACGGCCGGATCACCACGCCGCGTCCGCCGCTGGGTGACGAGGCGTTCTACTGGCAGTCCGCCGCCCGGATCCTGTCGCAGGTCAAGGCGCACCGGGAAACTGTCGTCACGCCGGAGAACGTCGGCGGCTCGTCCGACGTCCTCTACTCTTCGGCGGGCAACGTACGTGAGGACCTGTACCACACCTACGGCATCTACGCGTTCGGCTGGGAGGTCGGGGGCTCCGTCTACAACCCGGCCACCGGCGACTGGCAGGGCGGTTCGTTCCAGCCGGAGTGGGACGGAAACCCCGAGCTCGTCAGTGGCCACGCCGAGACGATGGAGTACGCCAACGGGATCATGGAGATGTTCCGGGTCGCGGCCGACTGGGGCAGGGACAAGAAGGACCCGACGTCCCAGCTGGTTCCGGGCGCTGGGCGCTACTCCGGGCCTGTCGACGTGCGCTTCGAGACCAGCGAGCCGGCCACCATCTACTACACGACCGACGGCAGCCGGCCCACGCTCGAGTCGCCCCGCTACGCGGCGACCGAGTTCCGTGAGCCGGGGCAGGTGTTCCACGTGACCGAGACGACGACGTTCAACTGGTTCTCGGTCGACAGCGCCGGCAACATCGAGAAGAACTACGACCCGACGAAGAACGACAAGCGCAACAACTACCGCACCGCGACGATCAGGATCGCCAAGAGGTAGCCCTCACGGCGATCGTTGCCCCGTCGGTGCGGACCACCAGCGCCGGCGGGGCAACCTCTGCACGTAAGGGTCGCGTCGGTCAGCCTCGCCGGCCGGCCCACAACGGGCTGTCTACGTAGTGGTTGTCGTAGCGGTCCTGGGTTTCGCCGACTTCCTGCCAGGTGGCTTCGCCCTGGTGCACCTTGTCGAGCAGTCGGTAGTAGTCGAACCGGGGCTTGCCGGGGGTGATCACGACGAGGAAGTCGGCGTCCTGGCCGTCGGCGGGGGCGAAGGCGTGCGGGGTGTTCGGCGGGACGAAGAGCGCGTCTCCCTTGTGCAGGGTGTGCACCTCGTCGTCGACGAGCATCTCGAGGGCGCCGTCGAGCATGAAGAACAGCTCACCGGAGTGGGTGTGCAGGTGTGCCGGGGCACCGTCGGTGCCGTGCTTGAGCAGTGTGCGGTTGCTGGTCAGGGCGCCGCCGGTGTGCTCGGGGTCGAGGAGCAGCGTGATCACGCTGGCCGGATCGCTGTCGAGAACCTCGGCCTGGGCTGCGCGTACCAAAGTCATTGTCGTCTCCTTCGTCGTCCGTCGATTCCTAGACATTAGGTGTCCAGAATCAGCCCACGCCAGCGATCATGGCGCGGGTCACAAGTTCTGGACAGGTAGAGTCCAGGATTATGCGGATGAGCCAGGGCGTCGAATGGGCCCTCCACACGTGCCTCAACCTGAGCTGGCTGGACGCCCCGGTGCCGACCAGCACCCTCGCCGCCTTCTACGAGCTGCCACCGGCGTACCTGAACAAGCAGCTCCAAGCCCTGGCCCGGGCCGGGATCCTCACGTCGACCTCGGGGCCGCGTGGCGGCTTCCAACTGGCACGGACCCCGGCGGCGATCTCTCTGCTGGACATCGTGGCCGCCATCGAGGGCCCAGAGGAGCTGTTTCAGTGCGACCAGATCCTCCGCAAGGGCCCGGGCGAGCACGCGGGCGTCGACTATCGACAGTCCTGCGCGTTCGCTCAGGCCATGCGCGGCGCCGACCTGGCTTGGCGGCGGGAGTTGGCCGGCAAGACCGTTGCGGACGTCCGGGCCGACGTCGAGCGCGGGCACCCCGAAGCGCCAGCCAACACCCGCGCCAGGATCGTGGAACTGCGCTAAGGCGTGTTTCAGAAGTCGTGGGTGGCCGGTGAGGTCACGGCGTGGTGGTGATCGATAACTGGAGAGGTCTCCGGTAGACGGTTCAGCGACCACGCTCGAACTTCATACCGGAGACCTAGTGACCACCCTGGCGGTGACGAGACGGCACGACCTCACCGACGCCCAGTGGCAGCGGCTCGTTGCGCTCTTGCCTGCCGCGTCCGTGAAGGGTGGGGACGATGTGGCCATGGCGAACTCTCATCGAAAGGGCAGGGGGCCGGCGCGCCGAGCAAGGAGTGCTGGGGACAGGGCATATCAGAGAGGTGCGCGACCGCGCGGGTGCTAGCGCCGCTCGTCAGCGACGGCTGGTGCGGGTCTCGGGTGACGTGCCGCCGTAGGTGGACAGATCGACGCTGATCAGGGCTGGGTGGATGGGACGTCGCTGCCGGCGGGCTGACCGTGCGGGCCACCGTGGGCATGAGGGCTCGCACGGCGGCCACGTCCGGGGATCGGCTGGGGCGGTGGTGGCGCCGTCGAGGCGCGGACGACGAGCTCGACCGGTTGGTCGGCCGCCGGTGGAAGCTCGACGTCCGGCTTCTCGATCACCTGTACCAGCAGCGCGAGGCCCTGCCGCGCGACCTCGTCGAACGGCTGCCGCACGGTGGTGAGCGGGGGAGTGACGTAGGCGGCGACCGGGATGTCGTCGAACCCGACGACGCTGATGTCCTCGGGCACCCGGCGCCCGGCCTCGAGCTGGGCGCGGATGAGACCGATCGCCATGTCGTCGTTCGCGGCGAACACCGCGGTAACGGTGCCGTCGCCCGCCAGTTCCCGGCCCGCCGCGTAGCCGGACGCGGCCGACCAGTCGCCCTCGACGACCGGCGGCTCGTGCGCGCCGTGGGCTCGCAGCGCCTCGCGCCAGCCGGCGAGACGGTCCCGTGCCGAATACCACCGCTGCGGGCCGGCCAGGTGATGGACGGTCGCGTGCCCCAACTCCAGCAGGTGCTCGGTCACGGCCCGCGCAAGCCGGCCGGCGCCGACCCTGGCGGTAACCACCTGCGGCGCGGTGAAGGTGGGCGGCGCGCCGAGGACTAGGACCGGCACGTCGACACTGATGAGGCCGACGCCCTCGTCGATCGGCTCGGAGATGACGACGCCGTCCACGCCCTGGTCCAGCAGCGACGCCAGGGCGCTGGCGATGCCGCCCGGGTCGCCCTCGATCGTGGTGGCCACCCGCAGCGTGTAGCCCACCTCCCGGACCGTCCGCTCAATGCCCATGAGCCACGACGCCGGCCCGTACAGAGCGCTGCCGAGCGTCACCACGCCGATCGACCGGGTCCGCCCGGAGGCCAGCGCCCGGGCCGCCTGGTTGCGCCGGTAGCCGAGCTCCGCGGCGGCGTCCAGGACCCGCCGGCGCACGTCGGCCGAGACATACGGCTCGTCGTTGAGGACCCTGGACACCGTCTTCTGGGAGACGCCGGCCAGCCGCGCGACGTCCACGCTGCGCGGCGTCGGAGGGCTTCCACCCGGTCTCGCTAGTCGCGTCACGGCACCTCCCATCGCCGGCCATAGTCCTGTATGATTGCGCAGTCATGTCTACGCAGTCAGAAACTCGCCATCAAGATCCCGTAACCCGCCCCTGACGCTGGCGAAGCACGTCGCTTGCCAACACCCTAACCGCAGTTTCGAACCGAACAGGTCAGGCGGGGCCGCCCGCCGACTTCGCCGAGGGCCGCAGTCGCTGTCCACGTCTTCGACGTGTCACGCGGCCCGGTGCCGCAGCGGCGAATCGATTCGCTATTCGATCGGTGCCGCGTCGGTGAGCCGGCGACGCAGCATGCCTGAGCGCGATGTCCTAACACTCCGGAAGGGTCGTACTCAGCGGCGGCCAATCGAAGCCTGCGAAACGTCCCGCAGCAGGAAGTAAGCGTCTTGAAACCTTGACTTCACGCTCGATGCGCCCATTAATGCATACCTATGTATCGGGCCGTAATCACCCTTCCCCGGTGGTCGGCGACGCTGGCGGATTCGTCGAATCGGTTCGAGTATCGGCCTTGAGGCTGGGCGTTGAACCGGTGTCGCGGAGCTGGCGGATGAGTCACAGGAGGTTGGCATGCATCGTTCGAACGCCCGGTGGCGCGGCTGGTTGCCGGCAGCGGCTGGAGGGCTGGCCGTAGCCGTGGTCGCCGCGAGCGTGGCCCTGGCGATCCACGGGTCGGCCCTGGCCGCGCCGGTAGCGGCGCAGAGTGCCGCGGCCGCTGGTGTTGACGGTGTGGCGGCCGGGAACGCCGCGATCGCCTCGGTCGACCTGGCCGGAACCTGGGGCTTCACGCCCGCGGGCCGGGCGGCGACCACGATCGCGGTACCCGGTGGCGGGTGGTACAAGCAGGGCTTCACCGACGTGAACGAGGCGGTGTACTCGCGCAGCATCACCGTGCCGGACTCGGGGCAGCCGCAGTCGACCTGGATCGAGTTCGGCGCCGTCAACCACCAGGCGACACTGTCGGTCGACGGCCGCGTGGTCGCCACTCAAACGACGGCGTTCACCCCGTCGAACTTCGACATCAGCGCATACGCGGCGCCCGGCACCACCCACACGATCACAGTGAACGTGAAGGGCCGCGGCGCGTTGAAGGCATCCAACGGCCGGTACCTGGTGCCCGACGCCGCCACGTGGTCCGAGGCGATACCGCAGGGGATCTTCGGGTCCGCGTTCCTGCGGGTGTACCCGGCGGTGTACGTCAGCGACGCATTCGTGCGTACGTCGGTGGCGAACAAGACGTTGACCTACGACGTGACGGTGCGGAACACGTCGGGCAGTGCCCGGTCGGTGACGTTGACCGGGTCGCTGTCGTCCAGCAACGGAACGGCTTTCAGCTACCCGGCACTGCCCAGCCGTACGGTCACCGTGGCGGCCCGCTCGACCGCGACCGTGACCGTCGGGCCGGTCGCGTGGAACCTCGACAGCACCTCGTACTGGTGGCCCAACGTGCCGTACCGGTCGGGGTACCGGGCGCAACTGCACGGGCTGACGGTGCATGCCGTCACCGACGACGGCCGGACGAGCGACGCAAAGTACCGGTTCGGGTTCCGGGAGGCCACCCAGAACGGTGACTACTACTACCTCAACGGCGTGCGCGTGAACTTCCGCGGCGACAACCTCCAGGGCGCCGACTACGACCGGATCAACAACGGCGGCAAGGGCGACGCGTACCACACCCTGCCCGGCTTCCTGCCCCCGTCGTCCGGCAACGGCGGCTGGCCGCAGGCGGTGGACAACTACCAGCGGCTGAACTACAACGTGGTGCGCATCCACCAGGAGCCCGGAAGCCCGTACATGTTGGATGTCGCCGACGAGATGGGCCTCATGATCATCGACGAGGTCGCGATTCGCGGCTCCCAGTCCTCGCAGGAGTGGCAGAACTCCGTCGGGCGCGACAACATGATCAACCACGCCCGCGCGCTGGTCCTGCGCGACCGCAACCACCCCGCGATCATCCGCTGGAGTCAGAACAACGAGCCGAACCAGAGCGGCCAGGATTCCGAACAGTTCGAAAAGGACCTGTACGCGGCGATGAACGGTGCCGACGGCACCCGGCCGATCATTGTCGAGGTGGGCGTCGGCGGGAATGTCAGCCTGTATCCCGGGATGACGTACGCCAACTTCGCGGTGATCCCGCACTACGTCGACGGCTTCGGTAGGTACGGAGAGGGCCTGATCACCGTGAATGGGCGGCCCGACGGCGAGGGCGAGTACATCTGGCCGGCATGCAACAACAAGCAGGGCTTCGAGTGGTTCGCCACGGCAACCCTGGCCAAGCGAGGCAAGGGCGCCACCGACCTGCGCCCGTACACGCTGCTGTCCGCCTGGGCCAGCGTCGTGCCCGGCGTGCGGTCCACCGACTTCACCCCGGAGGAGGGCGGCCACCCCATCTACGGCGCCGACAACCTGCCCGACCCGTGGAGCAACCCGCAGATCCAGCGCGTGCAGGCGGCGTTCAACCCGGTGGCTGCGGTCGACCTCCCGTACTGGTCCGCCTCCGGCAATTCGGACTCCAACGGCACCTTCCCGCTGCCGCAGGCCGTGCCCAGCTACGCCCGCAACGCCACGGTGACCCGCAACATCACCGTGTTCAACGACGACTTCACCAACACCTCGGTGAACTTCGCCTGGACCGCCCGGCTAGACAGCCCGACCGGCGCGGTCGTCGCCTCCGGCAGCAGCAACCTGACCATCCCGCTCGGCTCACGGGTCACCCAACCGGTGTCCTTCACCGCCCCCGCCACCGGTAGCCGCGTGTACCTGCAACTGTCGACCACGAAGTCCGGCAGCACCGTCTTCACCGACGCGGTCGAGTACCTCAACCTTGGCGGAAGCGGCGGAACCGGGCCCGCACCCGGCACCTACCGCATCGTCAACCGGAACAGCGGCAAGCCCCTCGCCATCGCCGGCAACTCCACCGCCGACGGCGCCAAGGCGGCCCAGCAGAGCGGCACCCCCACCTGGACGATCAGCACCGCCCAGGATGCCTACACCCTGCGCTACACCGCCTCCGGGAAGATGCTCGACGTCAACGCCGGCAGCACCACGCAGGGCCTGCAACTGCAGCAGTGGTCGGCAAACGGCGGCACCAACCAGATGTGGTACCTGCGGCCCACCGGTGACGGCTACTACACCGTCGTCAGCCGCAGCAGCGGACTCGCAGCCGACGTCTACGCCGCCTCGACCAGCGACGGGGCGCAGGTCGTGCAGTGGGCCGCCAACGGCGGGACCAACCAGCAATGGCAGTTCGTACCCGCCTGACCAGTGGCAGAGGTGGGTGTCAAGTTCGGCCGCCGGTAACGGGCTGCCGAATGTCGCGCCGACTCGGGGGCACGGTTTGTGCCCCCGAGTCGGCGCGATCCAATCACGGCGAGGACGAGAGCTACCGAACCGGACAGACGCGGGCCTGGTCCGCTCACTACCCGTACGTGAGCCAGGCCCGGGGTGTCGCGGCTGAGTGCTCGGACGGTCGAACTCGCGCACTGGCAGTTGGAGTCCGCTGGCTACTGGCGAACCATCTTGCGGACGCAGTTGAGCCACCGACATGGTCGGGCTCTACGGCCTCGGCAACCGCCCGACTTACCTACCCGTCAGCTGCCTGTCTGAGCCTCGAGGAGGAACGTCTTGGTGAATTGCGGGGCGGCAACGGTCTGGTCGATGGCGGTGGCGGTGGCGGTGGCGTCGAGTTCGGCACCGCCGTCTCCGCCGCGGAGTTGCAGGTAGGCAAAGGATTCCTCAGCTGCCGTGCACCTCCAGCTCCCACAGCGAGTAGCCGTACGCGGGCAGGGCCCGCTGGGTGCCCTGGACGCGCAGGTAGCGGCCGGTGGCCGAGATGGCGATGTCGTCCACACCGCCGTCGCCAGTGGTCGTGGTATACACCGGCGACCAGGTGACATTGTCCGGGGAGATCTGGATCTGGTACGCCCGCGCGTACGCCGCCTCCCAGGTCAGCCGGACCCGGTCGAGGGTGCGGGACGCGCCGAGGTCCACCGAGATCCACTGCGGGTCGGCGTACGCGCTGCCCCAGCGGGTGGTCGTGTTGCCGTCCACGGCGTTGGCCGCCGTGTGCGCGCTGCCCGGCTCCACGCTGGACGCGGTGACCGGCTTGCCCCGGGAGAGCACCGTGCCACCGGCGGCGATGCCGTGGACGTTGAGGTCCCACAGCGAGTAGCCCCACTGGGTGGCGCGCTGGGTGCCGTACACCCGCAGGTAACGGCCGGTGCCGGTGACAGTGAGGTCGTCGACGCCGCCGTCTCCGGTGGTCGTGGTGTGCACCGTCGACCAGGTGACGTTGTCCGGCGACACCTGGACCTGGTACGCCCGCGCGTACGCCGCCTCCCAGGCCAACCGCACCCGGTTGATCGCGTACGCGGCACCCAGGTCGACGGTGATCCACTGCGGGTCGGCGTACGCGCTGCCCCAGCGGGTGGTCGTGTTGCCGTCCACGGCGTTGGCCGCCGCGTGCGCACTGCCCGGCTCGACGCTGGACGCTGTCACCGGCCGGCCCTGGGCCAGGTCGGTGGCGGGTGGCTCACTCGGGCCGTCGGTCTTGATCCGCACGTTGCGGTAGTTGATGTCCATGCCGGCGCCGTCGTTCTGCAACCCGATGTAGCCGTTGGCGATGGCCCGGCTGCTGACGTAGTCGTTGATTTTGACGCCGTTGAGCCAGATCTCGACCCGCTGTCCGTGCACCCCGATCTCGTAGGTGTTCCAGGAGCCGGGTGGGTTGAGCGCCGCCGCGCGGGCGGCCTGGTTGGGTGCCTGGAAGCTGTAGACGCTGCCGGTGGTGCGCGTCGGGTCGCCGTCGGTGGCGTCGATCTGGATCTCGTGACCGGCGGCGACCGGGGCCCAGGGGTCGCCCTGCGGATCGGGGAAGCCGATGAAGACCCCGCCGTTGTCGTCGCCCGGCATCATCCAGTCGACCTTGACCGAGTAGTTGGCGAAGGTGCGCACCGGGTACCAGAGCAACCCCATGCCACCGTTTGACGTGAGGGTGCCGTCGGCCAGCGTGAAGCCGCCCGGCCCCGCCTGCCGCCACTGCCCGAGGCTGGCCTGGGTGCCGTCGAACAGCGGGGTGTAGCCGGGCTCCGGCCGGCAGTCGGCCGCCACCGCCCCGGCCGCCACCTGGATGCCGCCCAGCAGCATGCGGGTGAAGTTCGGGTCGGCGTAGCTCTGCTCGGTGTGGCCGAGGCCGGTGTACCAGGAACGTCCACCGCCATAGCTGTGGCACCAGGTGATCGGGTGGTCACCACCCATCGACCCGCCGGTGTACGACGACTCGTCGAGGCTGGCCAGCACCTTGACCGCCGAGCGGGGGTTGGTCCGGTAGTTGTACCACTCGTCGGTGCGGGTCCAGGTCGACGGCAGGTGCGCGGTCGAGGCGTTGGCCCGGTCCTCGACCCGCACTGTCGCCTGCTGGGTGGCCGGGTGCGAGGCGAAGTACCCGCCGACCAGCCCGCCGTACCACTGCCAGTCGTATTCCGTGTCGGCGGCGGCGTGCACGCCGACGAACCCGCCACCGGCGGCCACGTACGCCTCGAAGGCGCCCTGCTGGCCGGCGTTGAGCACGTCACCGGTGGTGCTGAGGAAGACCACCGCCTGGTACTGGGCGAGGTTGGCAGTGGTGAAGGCAGCCGCGTCCTCGGTGGCGGTGACGGTGAAGCCGTTCGTCGCACCGAGCTGCTGAATGGCGGCGATGCCGTTGGGGATGGAGGAGTGCCGGAAGCCGGCGGTCTTGGAGAAAACCAGGACCTTGCCCAGCGGTGCGGCCTCGGGGGCCGCGGTCGCTGGCCCGGCCGGCCCGACGGCGGCGACGCCAACGGCGAGCAGGACAGCGAGCGCGATTCGTAGCGGCGGCGTCATCTTCATCGACACGATCTCCTCTGGATCGTCGTGCGGATGCGGGTCTCGCACCCCGGGAACTTCCCCGGTGTGCCCACGTCCGCCGAAACGAGGGCGATGTCGAGACGACGCGGAGCGGTGCCACAGTGCCGGGTTGCCGGCATCCGGATGACATCGATCCACATCGCTGATGTGCAGTTAACCTTGGGCGTCTGCGACGGTCAATCCCTCGGGATTGTCGAGATGACCTCAGGCGTGGTGCGCCGCCACGTTGATGACGTTGCCGTCCGGAGCGCGGACGAAGAACCTGCGCACGCCCCACGGCTCGGTGGTCAGCGGGTGCACAATCTCGTAGCCGAGCCGCTGTGCCTCGGCGCAGGCGCCGTCCACGTCGTCCACCTGCACGCTGATGATCGAGTCCTCGGGCGCGGTCGCGTCGCCGGAGACGAGCTGCACAGCCACGTCGGGGTCGGGCGAGGTGTACCGGGCCACCCAACCCAGGTTGAACGCCTCGGTGCTCAAGCCGAGAAAGTCGGTGTAGAAGCCCTTGGCGGCGCTGACGTCAGCCACCGGAAGGTTGGGCAGAATGCGGATGACGCGCATGGGGGCCTCCAGCTCAGGCAATCGATGCCCCCTGATTATGCCGACCGTCAGGCCCTGATCCGGCCGGCAACCCGTACCGCGACGGCCTTTCCGCCTTGGCGAGCAGCACCGAGCGTTCGCGCTGATTGGCGCAGAGCCGGGCGGCCAGCTCCAGCTCGGTGCGCGCCTCCGGAAGCCGGCCGAGGCGGGTCAGCAGCTCGCCGCGTACGGTCGGGACGAGGTGTGACCCGGGGAGCCGGTTGGCGGCGATCAGCTCGTCCACGATGGCCAGGGCTGGCGCCGGATCCGAGGCCATGGCGACGGCGACGGCCCGGTTGAGGTCGACCACCGGCGAGGGCGCGACCCGGCCGAGCATCTCGTAGAGCCGGACGATCCGGGCCCAGTAGGTCTCCTCGACCGACGGTGCCGACGCGTGCGTGGCCGCGATCGCGGCCTGTAGACCGTAGGGGCCGAGGCCGCGCTGCGATGCCCTGGCCAGCGCGGCCAGCCCACGGCGGATCGCGCGCAAGTCCCACAGCCGGCGGTCCTGGTCCTCAAGGAGGATCGGGGTGCCGTCCGGGCCGGTCCGGGCCGGGAAGCGCGCGGCCGTCAGCTCGCACAGGGCGAGCAGGCCGTGCACCTCCGGCTCGTCCGGCTGTAGCGCGGCAAGTGTGCGGGCCAGCCGGATCGCCTCGTACGCCAGGTCGGGGCGCAGCAGCCGGTCGCCCGAGGTGGCCGTCGACCCCTCCGTGAAGATCACGTAGAGGACGCTGAGCACACCGCCCAGCCGCTCCCGGCGCTCATCGGCGGGCGGCAGTTCGAACGGCACCCCGGCCGCCGCGATCGCCTTCTTGCCCCGGGTGATGCGGGCCTGCACGGTCGGTACCGGCACCAGGAACGCGCGGGCGATCTCCTCGGTGGACAGCCCGCCGACCACCCGCAGGGTCAGCGCCACCCGCGCCTCGCGGGTGAGCACCGGGTGGCAGCTGACGAACATCAGCGCCAGCACGTCGTCGACGATCGCGTCGGTGTCGATCTCCTGGTCGAGGGCGGGATCGGCCGCCAACAGGGCGTATCGCTTGTGGAGGGCGACCCGGCGGCGGATGGCGTCGATCGCCCGCCGCCGGGCCGCAGCCATCAGCCACCCGGCCGGATTGGCCGGAGAGGCACGCGGCCAGGACACCAGCGCCTCGGCCACCGCCTCCTGGGCGGCGTCCTCGGCCAGCCCGAAGTCACCGGTGAGCCGGGTCAGCGCGGCCACGATCCGCGCCGACTCGATCCGCCAGACGGCCTCGACGTCGGCCGTACCCATCAGGCCTGGCCGTTGCTCTCGCCACCCTGCGGGACCTCGTCGGCCTCGGCCACCCGCCGGACCTCGATCGTGGACCCGCGGACCGCCGGGACCCGCCTGGCCCACTCGACCGCCTCCTGTTTCGTGGCGACGTCGAGCAGGAAGTAGCCCCCGAACAACTCCCTGGTCTCGCCGTACGGACCGTCGGTGACCACCGGTGCCTCACTGCCGAAGTCGACCACGACGCCCTGGCGTGGGTCGTCGAGCCCTTCGGCCGCGACGAGGACGTCCGCCTTCATCATGTCCTCGATGAACTGGCGGGTGCTGGCCATCATCTCGTCGATGTTGGCCATCATGGCCGCGTTCGTCTCATCGGTGCCCCGCATGATCAACATGTATTTCGACATCGCGTTCTCCTCGTCCGACGGGGCCGTCTCCCGGCTCCAGCATCCCCACGTCGAACGGGCGGCCCGCGGATCGACACGGGTCCCGGAACATTCTTTCCCTGTCCCGGCTCCGCGATCTTGCACTTGCTGTCCCGACATACGGAGCATCTCACCCATGTCGACAGCTGAAACTGCATGATCGACGTGGCGGGGAGCGTCGCCGCCGCTTGATTCAATAGGCAATCGTCAATAGATTGAGGGTGGGCGCCGCCGGGGTCCGGGGGACCGGGCCGTCGGCGGCTGACAGGTCCACCCCGAGCCGGGCATTTCGGTCGTACGCGCGACCGGTCGCTGTGGCGCACCGCCGCGCCACATCCAGGGCACGATGTCGCGCCGTGTCCGTCCAGGACGCGCCGCCGTGCCGCCTCCGCTCAGCTCGATGGCAGAAGGACCCTTCATGACGATTTTCCGTGCCCGCCCCGCCGCGACCCTGGTGGTCGTAGCCGCGCTGGCCGCCGCCGCGACCACAACCGGAGCGGCGGTGCTCAGCGGCCCGGCCACAGCCGCCCAGGGTTGCCGGGTCGACTACACGCCCAATCAGTGGCCCGGCGGATTCACCGCCACCGTCAAGGTCTCCCCGGGGGACGCGGCCGTCTCCAGTTGGACCGTCACCTGGACGTACGCCGGGGACGAGCGGGTCACCAGCGGCTGGAACGCCACGGTCAGCCAGTCAGGATCGACGGTGACCGCCCGCAACGCGTCGTACAACGGCAGCATCCCGGCCGGTGGCTCCACCGAGTTCGGGTTGCAGGGCACGTACGGCTCCAGCGGTGGCGCGCCGACCGGGTTCAGCCTGAACGGCGTGCCGTGCAACGGCGCCACGCCGCCGCCGACGACCCCTCCGCCGACCACCCCGCCGCCGACCACCCCGCCGCCAACGACACCTCCACCGACCACCCCGCCGCCCACCACCGAGCCGCCGACCGGGTGCGCCGGCGCGGTGCTCTGCGACGGCTTCGAGGGCCAGACCGGGTCGACGCCGTCCGGTGACTGGGCCGTGGTGAGCCCGGACTGTTCCGGCGCGGGTAGCGCCGCCATCGACACGGCGACCACGCACAGCGGCAGCCGGTCGGTCCGGATCAATGGCGCCGCCGGGTACTGTAACCACGTCTTCATCAGATCCACGAAGAACCTCGGCAGCGTGGGCAACGTGCGGTACGGCCGGATCTGGGTCCGGCACACCACCGCCCAGCCCACCGAACACACCACGATGATGGCGATGGCCGACGCCGCCGACGGCAACAAGGACCTGCGGTTGGGTGGCCAGAACGGCGCCCTGCAGTGGAACCGCGCCTCCGACGACGCGACACTGCCCGAGCAGAGCCCGGCCGGGGTGGCGCAGAGCCTGCCGCTACCCACCAACCGGTGGACCTGCGTCGAGTTCATGGTGGACGGCGCGGCCGGTCAGCTGCGTACCTGGGTGGACGGCACCGCCATCCCCGGGCTGACCGCGGACGGCGCACCGACGCACGACATCGACGGCCAGTGGTACAACCGCACCTGGCGGCCGCAGCTCACCGACCTGAAGCTGGGCTGGGAGAGCTACGGCGGCGGAGCCGACACCCTCTGGTACGACGACGTCGCGCTGGGGTCCAGCCGGATCGGCTGCTGACCCTTCGGGGTCGTGGACGGGCCCGTCAGCGGCGCCCGCAATGGTGATGAATGTGTCGAGGGTGTGACCCGGAACCTGGGTCACACCCTCGACTGCGTCGGCGTGAGTGGGCGGCCGGAACGTGGGCTGGCGTCCGCCGCCGGCTGGCGTACCGCACCCCCGCCTGCCAGGCCGCGGAGGTGCTGTTGATATGTTCGCGGCTATGAAAACCGTTTTCATTAAGGCGGGTCTGTGCCTGGTGCTGGCCGCGGCCGGCTGCTCCGATGGTGGAGCCGCCGAGCCGGCCGCGCAGGACCACCCGGCCACCCCGATCCACCTGACCAACTGCGGACTGCCGGTCAGCGTCCCCGCGCCACCCCGGCGCGCGATCGCACTGGAACAGAACGCCACCGAGATCATGCTCAGCCTTGGTCTCGCCGATCGGATGGTCGGCACCAGCTACCAGACCGACCCGGTGCTGCCCGACCTGCGCCCCGCGTACGAGAAGGTGCCGGTGCTGGCCAAGCTCTACCCCTCACGAGAGGCGGTCCGGGCGGCGAACCCGGACTTCGTCTACTCGACCTACACCTCCGCGTACGCGCCGGACGCCGCTGGTTCGCGCGCTGAGCTGGCCACCCTCGGCGTACCGGCGTACCTCTCCGGGTTCGCCTGCGAGAAGCCGGCGGACGCGACCCGGACGGTCACCTTCGACGGGATCTTCGATGAGATCCGCGACATCGCCGGCGTCTTCGGCGTGCCGGAGCGGGCCGACAAGCTGATCCACGAGCAGCGGAGTCGGTTGGACGCCGCCCGAGGTGCGATGCCGACGGCCGCGCCGAGCGCCGGACCGTCACTCCTCTGGTACTACTCCGGAACGAGCACCCCGTACGTGGCAGGGCACGGCGGGGTTCCGGACGCGATCAGCTCACTGCTGGGCGCCCGCAACACGTTCACCGATGCCAGCCAGAAGTGGCCGGCCGGCAACTGGGAGGAGATCGCCAAACGCAACCCGGCGGTGATCGTGCTGGCCGATCTGACCAGGGGTGGAGACGGCGACAGTGCTCAATCGAAGATCGACTTCCTGCGCCGCAACCCGGTGACGTCGAAGCTGGACGCGGTGGTCGCCGGACGGTTCGTCACAGTGCCCGGCTCGTCGATGGATCCGTCGATCCGCAGCGTTCAGGCGGCGGAACTCGTCGGCGCCAACCTGCACGGGACCGTCCGATGACCCGGCCGGCCGGCACCGGTGTCGCCGCGCTCGACCAGTCGGCCGCCCGCCGCCTGCTCGAACTCTGGAACGACCAGCAGTCCGCCTACGTGGCCCACCGCGACCTGCGGTTCGACGCGATGGCCGACGTGCTGCGGCTGCACTGCCCGGACGATCTCGCGATCCTCGATCTGGCCTGCGGTCCCGGTGCGATCAGCGACCGGATCCTGGCCCGGTTCCCCCGCTCCACCGCCGTCGCGGTCGACTACGACCCGATTCTGCTGACGGTGGCGCGGCGTGCCCTGGACCGGTACACCCGGCGGGTCGAGGTCCACGACGTCGACCTGGTGGCCGACGGCTGGGAGCAGACGCTGACCGGACAGCGGATCGACGCCGTGCTCACCTCGACGGCACTGCACTGGCTCGCGCCGGAGCAACTGCTGCGGGTCTACACCACCGCGGCGCGGTTGCTGCCCGCCGGTGGTGTGCTGCTCAACGCCGACCACCTCCGCTACGACGAGTCGGCGCCCACCCTGCGCGACATCGCCAGTCGGCACGACGCGCAGGTGCAGCAGGAGACATTCGCTGCCGGAGCGCTCACCTACTCCGCCTGGTACGCCGAGGCGGCCCGACACCCGGAACTGGCCGGCCTGGCAGCCCAGCGGGAACGGAGGTTCGCCGACCGCCCGCCGCAGGCCCCGGCCGCACTGGGGTTCCACCTGGCTGCCCTGCGCACGGCCGGGTTCGCCGAGGTCGGCACCGTCTGGCAGTACCTTGACGACTACGTGGTGTTCGCCCGCCGATGAACCCGCGAGTCGCACGATCCCTCATCCCGGCGAGCGGCCCGCACGGGTCGACGCGACGAGACCCGCCACCCCTCGCTGGCATCTCGAGAAACGGCCGGTACGTCCTTCCGTTGGCAGTGCTCCTGCTGCTGGTCACCACCGCCGCGGCGGTCAGCGTGGGCTCGGCCGATCTGCCGATCGGCACCGTCCTGCGCGCGGTGGCCAGCCATGTGGGCCTCCCGGTCCAGCCGCTACCGCCGCTGCCGGACAGCATCGTGTGGGATCTCCGGTTACCCCGGGTGCTGTTGGCCGCGTTGGTCGGTGCCGGTCTGGCGGTGTGCGGGGCGGTGCTACAGGCGCTCACCCGCAACCCGCTGGCCGACCCGTTCCTGCTCGGTGTCTCGTCCGGCGCCTCCACCGGAGCGGTGGCGGTGCTGGTACTCGGCATCCGGATCGGCGCCGGCCCGGTCGACCTGACCACCGGCGCGTTCGTCGGCAGCATGGCCGCGTTCGGCGCGGTGCTCCTGCTGGCCGGCCGGCGGGCCGGCGAGCCGACCCGGATCGTTCTCGCCGGGGTGGCCGTCTCGCAGCTCTTCAGCGCGGTGACAAGCCTGATCGTGATCTCCGACGCGCACACCCAGGACACCCGTAGCGTGACGTTCTGGCTGCTCGGCTCGCTGACGGCGGCCTCCTGGGCATCGGTGGCGCTGAGCGCCGTGGTTGTCGGCGTCGGCCTGCTGGTCTGCTGGGCCAGTGCCACGGCGCTGGACGCGTTCGCGTTCGGCACCGATACCGCCCGCTCGCTCGGCTTCTCTCCCGGACGCACCCGGCTGCTGCTGTTCACAGTCACCGCCCTGATGGCGGCCGCGTTGGTCGCGGCGAGCGGTGCCATCGGTTTCGTCGGGCTGACAGTGCCGCACGCCGTACGGTTCCTGTTCGGCTCCGGGCATCGGACGTTGCTGCCCGCCTGCGCGGTGATCGGCGCGATCTTCCTGATCGGGGCGGACACCGTGGCGCGGACGGTCTACGCACCACAGGAGCTGCCGGTGGGCGTGCTCACCGCGCTGCTCGGGGTGCCGGTGTTCGCGCTGGTCATGCGACGCCGGACGGGTACGCCGTGATCGCGGCGGGCGCTGCCGGTCGGGCAGTGGGCGACAGTGGTCGGGCGACCGGCGGTGACCAGTACCCGGAGGCAGCGTTGCCGGCGCGGCTGGACGCGGACGGGATCGGATGGGGCGTGGCCGGCGTGCGGATCCTGGCCGGGGTGGCGCTCACCGCCGAACCGGGCGCCACTGTCGGGCTGCTCGGGCCGAACGGCTCCGGCAAGTCGAGCCTGCTGCGACTACTTGCCGGTCTGACCCGGCCGGAGTCCGGGCGGGTGCTGCTCGACGACGTCGCGGTCAACGCGGTACCCCGGCGTGCGCTGGCTCGGCGGATCGCGGTGGTCACCCAACAGGTGGCCACCGACGTGGAGATGTCCGCACTGGAGGTGGTCCTGCTGGGCCGGACCCCGTACCGGCCACGCCTCGCCGGGGTCGGCGCCGCGGATGTGGACCTGGCGCGGCGCGCGCTCGCCGAGGCGGGCCTGGCCGGGTTCGAGCAGCGGCGCTGGTCCAGCCTCTCCGGCGGTGAGCGGCAGCGGGTGGACCTGGCCCGCGCTCTGGTACAGGAACCGGATCTGCTGCTGCTCGACGAGCCGACAAACCACCTGGACATCCGGCATCAGCTGGAGTTGCTGCGATTCCTCGCCAAGTCGGCCAGCACCGTCGTGGTGACCCTGCATGATCTCAATCTGGCCGCGCAGCACTGCGACCGGCTGGTGCTGTTGCACGGCGGACGAGTGGTCGCGGCGGGTACGCCCGTCGAGGTTCTCACCACCGGCCGGATCGAGCAGGTGTACCAGGTACGGACGGACGTTGCCATCGCCGCTGACGGCCGACCCCGGATCTGGTACCGCAGCCAGGCGACGTAGGCGCCGACGGAGCGCGGGTCGAGCCGCCGCGGCGCACAGATCCGTACTTCACACGCGAGGATGTCTGAACACTGTTTGGTCCGCACTGCGGCAAGGGCGGGGTGCGCGTTGCCGTGTCCGCCCTCGGCAGCCGTGCGGTCAAGGGCCGAGGAGAGACGACAATGGACCGTACGTTGACCGACATCCTGGACGCGGCGGCGCGCGGCCACTTCCCGCCGCCTGACGGCGGGACGACAGTGGTGTCGCAGCCGAGCCGCCGCGACGCCGGAGTCATCGCCTTCACCGGGCACTCGGTGGTGTTCACCGACGAAGATCCCCAGTGGGTACGTCGTACGCTGGCCATCCTCGATTGTGACTCCCTGGCGGCCACGATGAATCCGCGCTTTCTGGGTGCGCTGCTCGACCGGACCCGGCGGTCCATGGACACGATCGACCTGCTGACCGTCGCGAGTTGCCTTGCCGGGCCGGCGCCGCTGCGGCTGACCGAGCTTGCGGACGGCGATCATCCCCGCGAGGTGCGGGCCCGTCGGCGCCGTGACGACGTTCGCGTCTGGGCCGCCGAGGGCGGGGTGGTCGTGCTCGGTCGAGGGGTGGCCGGCCGGTGGGAGGCGGCGATTGAGGTCGACGACGAGCGTCGCCACCGGGGCCTGGGGCGGGCGTTGGCGACGGCCGCCCGACATCTGGTGCCCGATGGTCAGCCGGTCTGGGCCCAGCAGGCCGCCGGCAACGCGCGCAGCGTGCGCGCCTTCCAGGCGGCGGGGTTCCGGCCGGTGGGCGCTGAGGCGCTCCTTCTCCAGACGTAGGCGCTGTGCCGGACGAGCCGGTCGTAGCACTGTGGGCCGAACCGTGATCGGCGGGACGTTTCCGCGTTCACGCCCGGGGGCATCTCGGCGGGTGACGGGCAGCCGCCCGCCCCCCTGATCGAGGAGAACAACATGTCGGCCCAGGCAGTTCTGTACGTCATCGCCGTCATCCTGATCGTGCTCGCCGCCCTGCCGCTGCCCACGAGGGGTGTCTCGCTCGCGCTTCTGGGTGCCGCCTGCGCCCTGCTCGCCTACGCCTGGCCGGTGATCACCGCGTGACCTTTCCGTGAGTCATCGTTGGTGCGGTCGGTGGCCGGCAGCCTGAGCACGATCGGGCTGTCGGCCACCGACCGTGAGCCTGTCGCCCCTCAGGGGGTCGGAGTGCGCCGTCGCTGGCGGTACGCGGCCGCCTTGGCGCGGTCTCCACAGCCGCGCATGCCGCACCAGCGCCGCCGCGCGCCGCGCGACCGGTCGACGAACGCCCGGGTGCAGTGCTCGTCGGCGCACCAGCGGAGGACCAGACGGTCGTCACCGGCGTGCAACTCCAGACAGTCGCGCGCCAGCACGGCCAGGACGGCGGCCAGGTCGCCGTCGCGGTGCACCCCGTCGGCCTCAAGCCGTAGCGAGGGTAGCGGCTCCGCCGCGGCCGCATTGACCAGCTCACGGTCTGCCGGGATCGCCTCGGTGTCGTTGATCAGGGCTTGGACCAGGCGGAACATCGCCTCTCGGAGTGCCTTGGCGTGGCTCAGCCCGGCGGCGTCCACAGTGGGTGGACGTTCCACGATGCCGGCCTGGACGGCCCAGTCGGCGACATCTCTCGGTGCGGTCAGCTGCTCGACATCGGTGTGGCCGCGCTCGGCGAGCGTGGGGAGGAAGTCCAGTACCGGCCGGTCGGCGATGAACTCGAACGTCACGTCACCATATTGACCGGTGACGTGATGCGATGCAAGAGTGATGCGATGGCATCACTGGTTGAACAGGTGACGGGCGCGGATCCCGGTACCCGCCGCGACGGGCGACTGACCCACTACCTGGCCGCGGCGCTGCTGGCGCGTACCGCCGACGAAGGCGCCCGGGTCGCGCTGGTGATCCTCGCCCTGGACCGGACCGACAGTGCCGCCGTTGGCGGAACGTTGGTCGCCACCCTGCTCCTCCCACACGTCGTCGCCGCGCCCCTGGTCGGTGCGCTGGTCGACCGGTCGCGACGGCCGGCGGCAGTGTTGGCCGGCGCGATCGCCGTCTTCGCCGCCGCTCTCGCCGCCCCGGTCGCCCTGCTCGGTCACGCGCCGCTATGGCAGACCTGCCTCGTCCTCGCGCTGGCGGGGTGCTGCGGGCCCGCGCTGACCGGTGGGCTGACCAGCCGACTGGCCGCACTGGCCGGCCCCGGGCAGGAGGCTCGCGCGTTCGCGCTGGACTCGTTGTCCTACAGCGTCGCCGGCATGCTCGGGCCGGCGGCGGTGGGCCTGGTGGCGGCGGCCGCCAGTCCGGGCGCCGGCATCCTCGCGCTTGCGGTGGCCGCAGTGCTCGGCGCCCTCGGCGTCGCATCCCTGCGTCTGGTCGCCTCCACCACGGTGGGGCAGACACGAACGGTCGGCCTGTTCGAGGGCGCCCGCGCGATCACCCGGATCCCAGCCCTGCGAACGATCACCCTCACCACCAGCTTCGGTCAACTGGGCCTCGGCGGTCTGGCCGTCGTCGCCACCACCCTCGCTGCCGCCGCGCACGAACCCAGCCGAGCGGGGCTGCTCCTCAGCGTGACCGCCGGTGGCGCCTTCGTGGGATCGCTGCTCTGGGCATGGCGGCCGTTGCCGGCGTCCCGCGCGCCCCGGGTGACGGTCTGGGCCATGGCCGCGGTCGGCGTACCGCTCGCGCTGGCCGCCGCGGTGCACTCCCTGGCACTGGCCGTAGCGCTGTTCGCGCTGTCGGGCCTCTGCACCGGGCCGCTTGCCGCGGCGCTGTTCCTGGCCCGGAATCAGCTGGCCGCCGAGGCGATCCGTACCCAGGTCTTCACCATCGGCGCCGGATTGAAGGTGGCGGCCTCGGCCATCGGCGCCGGGCTGCTGGGCCTCGCCGCCCCCCTGTCGGCGAGCGCTCAACTGCTGCTGGTCGCCGCCTTCCCGATCGTCGCGGGAATCGCGGGCGGCCTGCTGTTGCGGCGGCACCCGTGCTCGGGCGCGGACGGACGCATCGACGCTTGCTGAGCTTCTTTCACGAGCGTAGGAAGAACACCACCACCGTCGGCCCCTGCATCGATCCGCCGTCCAGCGTCGAAGGAGATGCGTGTGACCACCTCCAGAGGGCTCCGCCTCGCCGTGTCCGTGCTGGTGACAGCGGGCACCGTCCTGCTCGGCACGGCAGCCCCCGCCGCACCGCCACCGACTTCCGCCTCGGTCGGGCAGCCGTCCTGCGACCCGATCGACCCGACCGCCTGTCTGCTGCCGTTCCCGAACGACTACTTCACCGTGCCGGACCGGAGCAGCCCCACCGGCAAGCGGGTGCGGTTCGCCGCCGAAGCGATGCCCGCAAACGTGCAGGGAACCCCGATCGACCCGACGGAGTGGAACCGGCAGGACGGGTTCAGTCCCGGCTCGCCGATCCTGCTGCGGGTGCCCGGCCTCGACGCCGCGGCGACCGGGATCGCCCCGGTCACCGACATCGGCCGCTCGCTGGCGCCGGACGCGCCGATCGTGCTGCTCAACACCCGGACCGGTGAGCGCACACCGTACTGGGCCGAGCTGGACGCGCACGCCACCGGTCAGCCCGACCGGCAGCTGCTGATCATCCGGCCGGCGGTGGCGCTGACCGAGGGCACCCGCTACGTCGTGGGGCTGCGCGGCCTACGGGACGGCAACCGGGCGTTGATCCCGGCGCCGAAGGCGTTCACCGCGTACCTGACCGGTGCCGGCCGCAAGCAGCGGGACGCTCGGGGACCGCAGGTGAGGCGCATCGTCACCGACCTGATTCGGACCGGCGTCAAACGGCACAGCCTCTACCTGGCCTGGGACTTCACCGTGGCCAGCCGGCACGGGCTGACCGGCCGGATGCTGGCGGTCCGGGACGACGCGTTCGCCGACCTCGGCCGGGCCGCGCCGTCGGTCACGGTCACCCAGGTGACCGACTATGCGCCGGCGCAGGATCCGCTGATCGCTCGGCAGGTGACCGGCACCATCGGCGTTCCGTCCTATCTGACCGGCGACGGCGGGCCCGGCTCCCGGCTGCACTACGGCCCGGCCGGCGGCGCCGGGACGCCGCCCACGCCGAACGCCCTGCCCACGCCGTCCGGCGCGACCGTGGCGGCGGACTTCGTCTGCAACATCCCGCGCAGTGCCTCGGCCGCGCGGCCGGCGCACCTCTCGCTCTACGGCCACGGACTGCTCGGCCGACCGACCGAGATCAACGCCGGCAACGTCAAGACGATGTCGAACACCCACAACTTCACCTTCTGCGCCACCAGTTGGATCGGCATGGCCGCCGCCGACGTCCCCTTCGTGGCCGGCGCCTTCACCGACCTCAGCGTCTTCCCCGCGGTGGCGGACCGGTTGCAGCAGAGCTTCCTGAACTTCCTCTTCCTGGGCCGCGCGATGATCCACCCGGACGGGTTCGCCGCCCACCCGGCGTTCCGGGACGCCACCGCACGGCCGCTGATCAACCGCGCCGGTGGGCTGCACTACGACGGCAACAGCCAGGGCGGCATCAACGGGGGCGCGCTCACCGCCATCGCCCAGGACTGGACCCGGTCGGTGCTCGGCGTACCGGCGATGAACTACTCCACGCTGCTGCAACGCAGCGTCGACTTCGCACCGTTCCAGAGCGTGCTGGACGGCTACTACCCGGACACCGTCGACCAACAACTGATCCTCGCGCTGCTGCAAATGTTGTGGGACCGGTCCGAGGCCAACGGGTACGCCCAGCACATGACCGACCGGCCACTACCGCGTACCCCGGCGCACCAGGTGCTGATGCACGTGGCCTTCGGCGACCACCAGGTCTCGCCCGCCGCGGCGGAGGTGCAGGCGCGCACCATCGGCGCGCGCCTGCACACCCCCGCGCTCGCCGACGGCTGGTCACTGGACGTGCGCCCGTACTGGGGCATCACACCGATCCGCCGCTATCCGTACGCCGGCTCGGCGATCGTGATCTGGAACAGCGGCGCGGCCCACGCGCCACCGCCGACCAACCTCGCGCCGGTCGGGCCGGAGTTCGGCGACGATCCGCACGAGTTCCCCCGCGCCCAGGCCGGAGCCCAGAAGCAGAAGGCGGTCTTCCTGCTCACCGGCAAGGTCGTCGACGTCTGCGCGCGGACACCCTGCCCGTGACGCCGGGCCCGCCGGGACGACCATCCCGGCGGGCCGGCGCGCGCTACGACAGTGGCGTCATCCCCATGAGCAGAGCCTTGAGTACGCGATCGACGTACTGGTGAGTCAACGGCTCCTGGGTGATGAGGAACCGGAAGTAGAGCGGGCCGGACAGGATCGCCATGGCCACGTCCAGGTCGAAGTCGGGTGAGATCTGCCCCTGCTGCTGGGCGCTGCGCAGCCGGGCCACGGTCCGGTCCGCCTGCGGGCGGATGAAGCGTTCGTTGAGCGCCGCGGCGACCATCGGATCGTGCTGGGCCTCGCCGACCAGGGCCCGGTAGAGGGGGCCCAGTGGCGGCTGGCCCAGGAGGTCGACCGCCGCGTGGATCTGTTGGCGCAGGTCGGCCACGATGTCGCCGGTGTCGGGGTAGTCGAGCGCGGGTTCGCCGGAGGTGAGCACCGCGTCCAGGAACAGCGAGCCCTTGGAAGGCCAGCGCCGGTAGATCGTGTGCTTGCCGACGCCGGAGCGGGCCGCGACCCCCTCGATGCTGAGTTTGGCGTAACCGACCTCCTGCGCCAGCTCCAGCGTCGTACGCATGATCGCTCGGGTCCGGTCGGCGGCAGTGGTGCGGCGCTCGTCGCTCATGCCGTCACTGTAACGGCACGGCACGTGCCGTTGACATTGTGCGGATGCGTGAACAGACTGAGCGCGATCTACCTGACGGCACGGCACGTGCCGTGCCATTGTTCGACGCCGAGGTCATCGCGCACGCCTTGACACGCGGCCGCCGCCTCCCCGGCTCCACGCGAGCCGTGGACACCTGACCCGACCGAAGGGGAAGAACCATGACCGAGACGCTGAGCCGGAACGCCGACAGCGACCTGCGCCCCCCGTCCGTGCGGAGGTCGCCCAGCCGGCCGTTCGACGTCGACCGCTGGCAGCGGCGATTCGACGAGCTGCGCCACACCCACCACGTCCCCGGCGCGAGTCTGGCCGTGCTCCTCGACGGGAAGGTCCACGAGCTGGCAAGTGGCCTGCTGCACCGCGGCACCGGCGTGGCGGTCACCCCGGACTCGGTGTTCCTGTCCGGCTCGATCGCGAAGGTCTACACCGCAACGCTCATCATGCGGCTCGCCGACGAGGGGAAGCTGGACCTGCACGCGCCGGTGGTGGACGTGCTGCCCGAGTTCGCCACCCCGGATCCCGAGGCGACCAGGACGATCACCATTCGCCAGTTGTTGTCCCACACCGGCGGCGTGACCAACGACTTCAACTTCGACGGCGGTCGGGGTGACGACTGCCTCGCCCGATACGTCAGCGCCGCCCGACGGGTGGCGCTGGACTGCCCGCCCGGCACGGCCATCTCGTACGGCGGGCTCGGTTACATCGTCCTGGGCCGCGTCATTGAGAAGCTCACCGGCCTCACCTGGGACCAGGCGCTCAAGAGCCTCCTGTTCGAGCCGCTCGGCCTGGAACGCTCAATGACGCTGCCGGAGGAGGCCCTGCGCTTCCGGGTCGCCATGAGCCACCTCGGCGAGGCGGGCGGTTATCCCGAGCCGGCTCCGTCCTGGGACCTGATGCCCCGCTCCATGGGTCCGGCGGGCCGGGTCATCGTCTCCGCCGGCGACATGGCCCGCTTCGCCCGGATGCACCTCGACGCCGGCCTCGCGCCCGACGGCACCCGGGTGCTGTCCACCGATGCTGTCGCCGCCATGCGGGACCGGGCTGTCGACGTGCCCGACAAGTGGACGGTGAGCGCCGACGGGTGGGGTCTGGGTTGGACGCTCTACGACTGGGACGGCGTCCCCGGCTACGGCCACGACGGCGCGGCCATCGGTCAGTACGCCTACCTGCGTGTCGTCCCGCACGCGAACCTCGCCCTGGTCCTGATGACCAACGGCGGCGCCGCCCGACTGCTCTACGCCGACCTGTTCCGCGACCTGCTCGCCGAACTCGCCGACGTCACGATGCCCGCGCCGTTCGCCCCGGCCCCCGTGCCACAGACGATCGACCTCGAACCGCTGCTCGGCACGTACCGGCGCGAGGGCGTCGTCCTCACCGTCTCGCGCAGCGACGACGGCTCGCCGCACCTGCGGTACGAATTCGTCGACGACATGGCGGACATGTCACCGCCCCTGGAGATGGACCTGGAACCGGTCACCGCGACGGTCTTCGCCGCCTCCGGCGCGGGACCGTCCTTCAGCGAGGACTACATGCCTGTGGTCTTCGCGACCCTCACCAACGGCACTCAGGTCTGCTACGTGGGCATGCGCGCCACGCCCAAGGTCGCCTGAAACGCCCGGCGGGGCGCTGGCGGCGCCAGCGCCCCGCCGGGGTGCACGTCGAACTCGCCAGAGGTCAGCAGCGCACCTCGGTCTCCTTCTGCGCCACGTCCGAGATGCCGCCGAGGGCCCTGGTGCACACCGACAGCGTGTTGGCGCCCGAGGACCAGACCTCCGGGCCGCTGGAACACTGCAGGTCGCGCAGCGTGCTACCGGTCACGATGGAGGTGCAGACCTGGTACGAGCCGTGGCTGGCCCGATACTGCTGCCACACGTACGTGTAGGCGTAGTTCTTGCCGCAGCCCTTGTACTGCTTGACCGATGCCGCGGTCTGACCACCGACGGTGACGTACGCGGTCGCGCCGATCTGCACCGAGTCGACGCAGCGCGGGTTGGTCTCGGCGTGCGCTGGTCCGGCGAACGCCAGCGTCGCGGGCACGGCCAGACCGGCGGCCGCGAGGACGCGGACGCCGCGACGGGAAAGCTTCTTCATCGGTGACCTCCTTCAATGCACCGGGGACCGTCGCCCCCGGTGTCGTCGATGCACCACATTGATGGTCGCCGTGGCCCGTTCGGTACCCTCTGACACGCTCTGACAACGCCTGACAACGTCGTCTGACATGGGGGAGTGATGAAGGAACAGCGTTCCGCCGCCGAGCCGACTCAGGACAGACAGGCCGCCGAGAGGTTCGCCGAACAGCTACGGGCCCTGCGGACCAGCGTGGGTGATCCGTCGTTCCGGAAGATGGCTGGGCGCTCGGGCCGGATCTCGCACACCACGCTGCACGAGGCCGCCGCCGGAACCAGGTTCCCCTCCTGGGAGACGGTCCGGGAGTTCGTCCGGGCCTGCGAGGCCGACGAGGCCCAGTGGCGACGTCGATGGGAGGACGCGCAGCGCCCCGGCTCGGTTCACGGCAGCGCGGACGGTGCTGTCGCGCCGGTCGGCGCCGATTCGCCGCCCGGCGCCGACACCCCGATCACCACCGGTGGAATGGAGCCCGAGACCGGGACCGACGCCTCGCAGACCCACGGGCCCGTCGTGTCCGTCGTTCCGGCCCCGTCGCCGGAGGAGCAGAACACGCTGCGGAGCACTGACTATCCGCCGACCGACGAGGACGCCGCGGGTGCGCGGCGGCACCGACTGCCGTGGCTCGCCGCTGCCGCGGTGGTCCTGGTGGTGGCCATGGTCGCCGTCCTGGGTGTCATCGTCCGGGGCAGGTCGTCCCGGGACGACCCCGGCACCGTGGCGGCGTCGTCCACACCGTCGGTGTCGCCGTCAGCGTCGGCGTTCTCGGATTCGCTGATTCCCGGCGACTCCAGCAAGTTCATCTCCGACGTCACCATCCCCGACGGCACCCGGGTGCGGGTGAACAGCCAGTTCGTCAAGGTGTGGGCCCTCAAGAACGTGGGGAAGGTCGCCTGGCACAACCGTTTTCTCGCCCGCACCAACCCCGCCGCCGACGCCGACGGTTGCCGGGTGCCGGACCGGGTGGCCATCGGTGACACACCGCCCGACGAGCAGGTGATGATCAGTGTCGAGGTCACCGCGCCGAGCCGTCCCGGGAAGTGCTGGGTCAGCTGGAAGATGGTCGACGAGAACGGGCAGGAGTACTTTCCCACCCGCCGGCCGGTGTACTTCATGGTCACCGTGACCGCCTGAGCGCGCGCTTCCGGTCGCCCGGCGCGGTGTCAGGGTGCGAACGCTCGATGTCAGCTCCCGGGTGCCACCAAAGCTGACAACACCACATCCATCGAGGTCGCCGCCGTTCTGACTGATCTGACAGCGCCGCAGGGGTACCGAACAGCAGGTCGATTCTCGCAAGGTGATGTCCGTTCCGAACGACTCACCAACTGCGAGGAGGATCGACAGTGCGCCGTCCCTGGTTATCCGTCGGGATCGCCGCGCTCTGTGTGGCCGTCGGCGTCCCGGCCCACGCCTGGGCCGCGACATCCGGCGCCACAGCGCAGCGAACCGTCACCACTGCCGCGCGGCCGGTGGTGGACATGGAGGCCACCGTGCTGGCCGCCCAGATCGACCCACGCCGGGCCGACAACACACTGACCCCGGGTGCGAAGAGCTCCGTGCTCGCCGTCGAGCAGGCGCTGCAGGCGAAGGGCCTGCTGAACGCGCAGTGGGTCGACGGCTACTTCGGCACCGTCACCGTCTCGGCGTACGCGGCGTACCAACGCTCACTCGGCTACACCGGGCTGGCCGCGAACGGGCTGCCCGGTACGGCGTCGCTGACGAAGCTCGGGCTGAACCGCTACACAGTCGCCAACACGATCGGTCCGGGCGCGAAGGTCCCGCGGGACGGGTACGTCGTCAACGCCCGTACCCAGGCGATGCTGGCCGAGGCGCAGCGTCTGCTCGGCTACCCCCTGGTGCTCGACCAGGGTTCCTACAACCCCGGCGGCGACCCCACCTCGGCCGGTACGCACGACGGCGGGGGCGTGGTGGACATCGCGGTCACCGGCATGACAGCGACCAGGCGCACCGCCGTCGCCCGGGCCCTGCGTCAGGTCGGCTTCGCCGCCTGGGTCCGCAACCCGAACCAGGGCGACTGGCCGTGGCACATCCACGCCAACGCGATCAACGACACGGACCTGTCCAGCCAGGCGCAGCACCAGGTCGGCGACTACTACCTCGGCATGAACGGCCTGGCCAACCAGGGACCGGACGACGGCCCCCAGGTCCTGATCAAGACCTGGGAGCAGTACCAGCGCGGGCAGTGACCCGCACCCCCTCACCGTTTCTGAAAGGACACCATGAACATCCGTAAGAGTCTCGCCGCCGTCGGCGTCGCGCTGGCCGCGACCACCTCGATCCTCAGCGTCGCATCGCCCGCGTCGGCGGCGGCCCGGGACGGGGTCTGCGAGAGCGGCGAATTCTGCTACTACTACAACAGCGACAACGCCGGATCGCTCTCGGACTTCACCGGTTCGCTCGACGACTACGGCACCGAGCAGCCCTCGTGCTACGACTTCAAGGGCGCTGGCGCCGGCAAGGGCCTGTGCATCAAGAACGAGGCCGCCTCGGTCTGGAACCGCAGCACCAAGACCGTGCGCGTCTACTACAACAGCGGCTACGCCGGTTCCTACCAGGACTTCGCGGCCGGCGCGAAGGGCAACCTCAACGCCACGCTGAAGAACAACAACGCCTCGCACCAGTTCTCGCCGTCGACGCGCACGAACCTGTCGTACGCCCTGTACCAGGCCAGCGGCGGCACTGTCACGTGCGGCTTCGACGGTTACACCACCACGCCGGGCCGGCACGAGGGCATCGACATCGCCCGCAGCGTCGGCTCGGACGTGCGCGCCCTGGTCTCCGGAACGGTCATCTACGTCGCGCGGGGCACCACCGGCAGCGGCGGCCTGTCCACGATCTCCGTCTACAACTCCTCGCTCAACAAGTCGGTGATCTACCTGCACACCGCGCCGAAGTCCGGAGTGAGCGTGGGTGACGCCATCAGCAAGGGCGAGATCATCGCCGATGAGTCGTGGCACGGGGTGTCCTCCAGCTCGGGCGCGCACACCCACGTCGAGGTCCGAGCCGGCCGGCAGACCCACGCGGCCGTCAGCGTCGGCGACCCCACCCTTGACAACGCCGACCCGACCGCGTTCTGGAACTCCCAGGGCTACAACGAGAAGTAGGGCGTCGTGAATATCCGCAAGAGCCTCGCCGTCGTCGGCGCCGTCCTCGCCATGTCCACCTCCATCCTGAGTGTCGCCTCGCCGGCAGCGGCGGCCGCACGGGACGGCGCCTGCGACAGCGGTGAGTTCTGCTACTACTACAACAGCAACCAGGCCGGCTCGGTCTCCGACTTCACCGACTCACTTGACGACTACGGCACGACCCAACCGACCTGCTACGACTTCAAGGGCGCGGGCAGCGGCAAGGGCCTGTGCGTGAAGAACAACGCCGCGTCGGTGTGGAACCGCACCGGCAAGACGGTGCGGGTCTACTTCAACAGCAACTTCGCCGGCTCTTACCAGGACTTCGCGGCCGGCGCGAAGGGCAACCTCAACGCCACGCTGAAGAACAACAACGCCTCGCACGAACTGCTGAGCGGGCCGACGGGCTGTAGCACCGACGGCACCAACAGCAAGCTGCCGAGCACCATCCTCGTCTACCGGGTCAGTCTCGGCCAGGTCGACCGGGTCGACTTCAAGACGTACGTCAAGAACGTCCTCCCGAACGAGTGGATCACGAGCTGGCCGGCCGCCTCGCTGGACGCCGGTGCGATGGCCGTGAAGAGCTACGCCTGGTACTGGGCGTTGCACTCGACCCGGAAGACGTCCGGCGGACAGTGCTACGACGTCCGGGACGACACCGGCGACCAGGTGTACCGGCCGTCGACGGCAGTCTCGTCCACGTCCGCCGCGGTGGACCGGACCTGGTCGACCCGGATGACCCGCAGCGGCAACATCCTGCGGGCGCACTACTGCGCGACGACAACCGCGTGCGGTGGCTGGGTGGACGGCGACTGGATGTCGCAGTACGGCTCGCGTGACCAGGCGAACGCGGGCAAGAACTACCAGGCGATCCTTCGCTACTACTACCGCGACATCGCGCTCTCCTGAGGTCATGCACCAACAGCGCCGCCCGCCGCAGATCGCGGCGGGCGGCGCGCTCGTGGGTACGACACCGGCTACGCCGGCGGCTCGACCGCCTCGACGAGAACCTCGAGCACGTGCCGGTACGGCTGGCCGGTGGCCCGGCTCATGCCCATCTCGCAGGTGCGGTTGCAGGAGGCGTACGCGTCGTGGTCGCGTTCATTGATCTCGGCGGCCTGCGCCGCGGTGGCGCCGGCCGTGACCTCGGGGTGCAGCAGCCCCCGGTCACCGGCGAAGGCACAGCACCCCCAACTGTCCGGCACTGTGACGGTGTCGGCGACCGCCCCGGCCACAGTGCGCAGGTCGTCGATGCCGCCCAGATGCACAGTGGAGCAGGTGGGGTGCAGCGCCAGCGAGCCCAGTCGCCGGGGCTGCGGCAGCGCCGGCAGGAGGTGCTCGGCGGTGAACGTCACGCTGTCGACGAAGCGCAGCGCGGCGTACCGTGCCCGATCCTCCTCGGCCAGCGCGGCGGTGAGCTGCGTCAGCCCGTGGGTGCAGGACGACGCGTCGCACACGACGGGCAGCCGGCCCGCGTCGCTGGCGGTCCAGAGCGCGGCCAGGGTCCGCTCGGCCATCTCGCGGTGACCGGCGGGGTAGCCCTTGGACTGCCACGGCGTTCCGCAGCACAGGCCCGCCGTGCCGGTCGGCACGACGAGCGGCACCCCCGCCAGTTCGCAGAGGCGCAGGAACGCCGCAGCCGTTCCGCCGGACGAGCCTTCCTCGGGTGCGAAGAGACTGCCGACGCAGGCCGCGAAGAACACCGCCCGGGCGTCCGGGGCGCTGCGCGGGGTGGGGCGGGGCGTGCCGGCGCGCGGCATGTCGTCGCTCCACAACGGCACGAGTTCGGTGCCGCCCAGCCCACGGATCACCCCGGTGGCGGCGCGGGTCACCGGCGCCGGTACGGCGTGCGCGGCGGTCAGTCCCACCCGGACGCCCGTCACGGCGGCCTTCCAGTGCCGGGCGGCGGTGCGGGCGGTCCGCTGGGCGCGAGGGCTGTGCCGCTCGGCGCGCAGCCGTTTCATCGCCGCCCCGGTGTCGATGCCGACCGGGCAGGCGGTGACGCAGAGGCTGTCCGCGGCGCAGCTGTCCACCGCGGCGTACTCGTAGTCGGCGGTCAGCTCCCGGCGGCGCTCCTCGTCACCGGCGGCGGTGGCGAGGGCGATCTGCCGTTGCAGGACGATGCGCTGGCGCGGCGTGGTGGTGACGTCGGCGGTGGGGCAGACCGGCTCGCAGTAGCCGCACTCGACGCAGGCGTCCAGCTCGGGGTCGACAGTCGGGACGGCCTTGAGCTGCCGCAGGTGCACTGTCGGGTCGTCGTTGAGCAGCACACCGGGGTTGAGCAGGCCGCTCGGGTCGCACAACCGCTTGAGTTCGCGCATCACGTCGTACAGCTCGTCGCCGTACTGCCGGCGGACGAAGGGTGCCATGGCCCGACCGGTGCCGTGCTCCGCCTTGAGTGTCCCGCCCTCGGCGAGCACCAGGTCGACCATGTCGTCGGTGAACCGGGCGTAGCGGTCGATCTCGGCCGGACTGTCGAAGGACTGGGTCAGCATGAAGTGCAGGTTGCCGTCCCGGGCGTGTCCGAAGATCACCGCGTCCGGGTAGCCGTGCCTGTCGAACAGGCGGATCAGCCCGTCGCAGGTGCCGGTCAGGCGTGGCATCGGCACCGCGACGTCCTCCAGCAGGGCCGTGGTGCCGGGCGGGCGGGCCCCGGCGACGGCTGTGTAGAGGCCCTTGCGCAGGTGCCAGAGGTTGGCCCGTTCGCGCGGGTCGTGGGTCAGCTCGGTGCCGGTGACGGCCGGCAGCCGGTCGAGCACGGGCCGGGCGTCGGCAAGCGTCGCTGCCAACAGCTCGGCGCTGTCCTCGGCGAACTCCACCAGCAGCGCGGCGTGCCCGGTGACCGTCAGCCCGCGCAGGGCCGGAGTCGCACCCGGGTCGCGCTGACTGACCCGCAGCGCGGCCGCGTCGAGCAGCTCGGCGGTACGGGCGCCGGCGGCGAGCAGAGCCGGCAGCGCGTCGGTGGCCTCGGTGAGACCGGGCAGGATCAGCAGGCCGGTGGCGGCGTGGTCGTGGATCTCGACGGTGCGGAAGACGGCCTCGGCCACGAAACCGAGCGTGCCCTCGCTGCCGATCATGAGGTGGGCGAGCATCTCGACCGGGGTGCTGTGGTCGAGCAGCGAGTTCAGCCCGTACCCCATGGTGTTCTTCATCGCGAACAGCCGCTCGATGGTGGCGCGCGACCCGGGTGTCGATCGCACCCGGTCGCGCAGGCGCAGCAGCCCGGCGTGCAGCTCGGGCTCGTCGGCCCGCAGCCGGTCGTCGGCGTCGCGGGCGCCGGAGTCGACGACGGTGCCGGACGGCAGCACGAAACGCAGCGACTCCATGGTGCGGTACGCGTTGTCGGTGGTGCCGCAGGTCATCCCGCTGGAATTGTTGGCCACCATGCCGCCCACGGTGCAGGCGGCCTCGCTGGCCGGATCCGGGCCGAGGCGGCGTCGGTAGCGGGCCAGCCGGGCGTTGGCCTGTCGGATCGTCAGGCCCGGCTGGAGCCGGATGCGGCGGCCGTCGTCGAGGACCTCGGCGTGCCGCCAGTCGGTGCGGACGTCGACGAGCACGCCCGCGCCGCCGGCCTGCCCGGCGAGGCTGGTGCCGCCGCCGCGCAGGGTCAGCGGCACGCCGGCCTCCCGGGCGCCGGCCATCAGCGCCCCCACCTCGGCGGCCGAGACGGCGCGAACCACCGCCTGCGGCTCGAAGAGGTACGGCGAGGCATCGTGCGCCGCCGCCAGCCGCCGGGGCAGCTCGGCGCTGGCCCGACTCGGGTCATCGAGGTGCGAGCGCAGCAGCTCGGCGACCGCACGGGCGCGGGCGCCGGCCGCGGCCGGTGCGGGTACTCCTACGACGGGTCTCATGGACGGGTCCTCCCGGGAGGGGTGTCAGTCGGCCACCGGAGACGCGACGACCAGCAACCGAGTAGGGGCGGTGCTGGCCGGAGCCGGCAGCCGCAGCGGCTGCCGGCCAGGGGTGATGCTGCCGAGCACCGAGGCGTGCCGCGCGCCGGTGCCCGAGCGCAGGGTGCCCGGCAGCCCGTGCACTGTCAGGTAGCCCAGCAGCGCGAAGGCCAGCGCCTCCTTGGCGTCCGACGCGACGCCCAGGTCGTCGCTGGAGGACAGCTGTACGCCGGGCAGCTCGTCGGCGAGCATGCGCATCAGCGTCGGGTTGTGTGCGCCGCCGCCGGAGACGACGAGCCGGGTGACGCCGTGGTCGCGGCAGGCGCCGGCCACAGTGACAGCCGTCAGCCGGGTGAGCGTGGCCAACACGTCCTGCGGGTCCGGTGTGGGCGCGTCGGTGAGGGCGGCGAGCAGGTAGGGCAGATGGAACAGCTCTTTCCCGGTGCTCTTCGGGCCGGGCAGCCGGTAGTACGGCTCGTCGAGCAGCCGCCGCAGCAGGTCCGGATTCACCTGCCCGGCGGCCGCCCCGCGCCCGTCCCGGTCGTACTCCTCGGTGCCTCCGCTGAAGTGGCGGGCCGCGGCGTCGAGGAGCGCGTTCGCCGGACCGGTGTCGAAGGCGAGCGGGTCCGTGTCCGGCGCGACGACGGTGATGTTGGCGATGCCGCCCAGGTTCAGCGCGGCCGGCACGCCGGGCAGGCCACCCAGCAGCAGCGCGTCGAAGAGGGCGACCAGGGGAGCGCCCTGGCCGCCGGCTGCCACGTCGCGGCTGCGCAGGTCGGCCACGACCGGGAGGCCGCTGGCCTCCGCTATCCAGGCCGGCTGACCCAGCTGGAGAGTGCCCCGGACCGTGCCATCCTCGACCCAGTGGTGCATGGTCTGCCCGTGCGAGACGACCAGGTCGGCAGTGCCGTCGCAGAGGTGGGCGAGGGCCCGCACGCCGGCCTCGGCGAAGGCCTGGCCGATGCCGGTGTCCAGCACGCAGATCGCCTCGGTGGTGGTCGCCGCGGGAGGCAGGGCCGCGGCGATCTGCCTGCGCAACTCGTCGGAGTACGGGTGCCCGAGCCGGCCCAGCGGTCGCATCCGCACAGCGTCGCCGCTCACCTCGAACTCGGCCGCGGCGGCTTCGATGCCGTCGTAGGAGGTTCCGGACATCAGGCCGATCACGCGCATCACGTCCTCCTTCACGCCCGGCCGGCTGGCGCCGCCGCGTCGTCGTCGACCTCGTCGGTACGTCCATGGTCGTACGGAGTCTCCGGGGCCGGGTGGAACCGGCTGGACACCGCGCCGACGACCAGGGTGATCAGGACGCCGATCGGGACCAGCCACTGCGCGGCGATGGCGGTGGCCGTGGTCGTCCCGGCGGTCGTCACGTCGATCTTGACGTAGCGGACGATGTAGGTCATCACCGCCACCGTGACCAGGAAGGCGATCACCGCGTCGACCTGGTTGGCCCGCTTCACCAGGCGGCCGAGCAGGAAGGCGCCGAGCAATGCCCCATAGGTGTAGCCGGCGATTGTCAGACCGGTCAGGTAGACGTTTCCGGTGCTGGAGCTGAACGCGCAGGCGAAGACCGCCATCAGCACCGCCCAGACCAGTGTCATCACCCGGGCGAGGCGGAGCATCGCGTCGTCGGACGGGACCTTGCGGAAGAAGCTGTGGATGAAGTCGGCGACTGTGGAGTTCGACATCGAGTTCAGCGCCGACGACAGCGAACCCATCGCGGCGCCGAGGATGCCCGCCACCAGCAGACCCGAGATGCCCACCGGCAGGGCGTGCAGGATGAAGCTCGGGTAGAGGTTGTCGCTGCTCGCCAGGCCGAGTTCCTTGAAGGTCTGACCCTTGTTGTACGACCACAGCAGCGCGCCGACCAGGGAGAACGCCGCGAACTGGATCACCACGAAGATGCCCGAGGAGATCATCGCCTGCTGCCCCTCGCGCAGCGTGCGGGTGGACAGGATGCGCTGCACGATCAGCTGGTCCGACCCGTGGCTGGCCATCGCGAAGATCGCGCCACCGATGATCGCGGTCGGCAGGGCGAACGGGCTGGTGAGCACGTGCGAGAGGGCGAAGTTGGTGTCGAAGAGCTGGAACTTGCCGGCGTCCAGCGCCTGCGAGTAGCCGTCGAAGCCGACGGCGTGGCTGAGCACCGCGATGGCCAGGATCGCCCCGCCCAGGTACAGCCCCATCTGGATGGCATCGGTCCAGATGACCGCCTTGATGCCACCGAGGTAGGTGTAGACCACTGTGATGAGCGTCAGGACGATGATGATGGCCTTATAGCCGACATTCAGCCCGAACTCGTCGAGAAGGAGCTTGATCGGGATGGCCGAGGCGAACAGCCGTACACCCTCGGCAAGCAGGCGGGTGAAGACGAACGTCACCGACGCCAGCCCTTGAAGTTTCAGGCCAAACCGCTCACCGAGGTACTGGTAGGCGCTGACGAACCCACCCCGCTTGTAGAGCGGGATGAGCACCGCGGCCACGACGACCCGACCGATGACGTAGCCCAGGGCCAGCTCGACGTTGCCGAAGCCCTGACCGCTGTACGCGCCGCCGGGAACACTGATCACGGTCAGAACGCTTGTCTCGGTGGCAACCACTGAGAACGAGACGGTCCACCAGGGCAGTCGACCCTCGCCCACGAAGTAGTCCTTGGCGGACTTCTGTTTACCGGACAGGCGCAGTCCGACGAAGGCGATCACCACGAGGTACAGCACGATCACGACGAGGTCGAGTTGACGCACGGCTCGCTCCCAACCAGCGGTTGTCAATAAGTGACGTTGACCCACCCTAACGCGAAACTTTTTGCCACCGCCCGTCCGGGCTGGTTACGCTGTGGTTTCAGCCTGCTGATACGGGGACTGTTCGCAGCTGCGCCCTCGGCCTGGCCGCGGCGGCGGGTCGCGAGGACGCGCTCAGCGGCGAACCGCCAGGCGACCGGAGGACCTCTCCCCGCCGGCCGGCGACTGCACACCAGCGAGAGGAACGAGCACCCCGTGGACCTCAGCACCCTCGGCACCGAGACCCGCAACGACAAGACCGGCGACCTCGACCGGATGTCTCCCACCGAGCTGCTTCTCGCGATGAACGACGAGGACCAGACGGTCGCCGACGCAGTCCGCCGGGCAGTGCCGGACATCGCCGCCGCCGTCGACGTCATAGTGTCGTCGCTTCGTCAGGGCGGACGGCTGATCTACCTCGGCGCGGGCACCAGCGGCCGGATCGGCATGCTCGACGCCGTCGAGATTCCGCCCACGTTCGGTACGACGCCCGAGCGGGTCGTCGGCCTGCTCGCGGGCGGGGCACGAGCCTTCGGTGTCGCCGTCGAGGGCGCGGAGGACGACCCGAGCCGCGCCGTCGCCGACCTCGACGCCGTCGGCCTGACCGCCCGCGACACAGTGGTCGGGCTCGCCGCGAGTGGCCGTACCCCGTACGTGGTGGGTGGGCTGGATCACGCCCGCGCGCTTGGCGCGGCGACCGTCTCGGTGGCCTGCAACACCGACGCGGTGACCAGCCGGCACGCCGACGTCGCCATCGAGGTGCCTACCGGCCCCGAGGTGCTCACCGGCTCCACCCGGCTCAAGGCCGGCACCGCCGAGAAGCTGGTCTGCAACATGCTCTCGACCGCCACGATGGCCAGGCTCGGCAAGGTGTACGGCAATCTGATGGTGGACATGAACGCCACCAACGAGAAGCTCGTCGACCGGGCGCGTCGAATCGTCGCCGAGGCCGCCGACACCGACCTGGACACGGCCGCGCGGGCGCTCGCGGCGGCGCACGGGCACGCCAAGACGGCCATCGTGCTGCTGCTGGCGAACTGCACGGCCGAGGAGGCAGCAGCCCGGTTGCGCGCCGCTGACGACGACGTCCGGGCGGCCGTCGCGGCCTGACCAAGGGGTTCGCTGCCGCACCTCTTAGCCAGATCGACGAAGCGCCCCGTCCAGTGCGGACGGGGCGCTTCGTGCTGTCAGTTGGGCTGTGTGTCCGGAACCGTTCGGTCCTCGTCCGCGTCGCCGTCGGGGGAGCTGGCCAGCTCGATCCGGGGGGACCGATCCGGCGGGAGGTGGGCGAAGTCGGCGATGACGACGACATCCACCTCACCGTCGATCATCGTCTGCTCGACGGTTTCCCACGGGGCCCGCATGATTCCTGCGAATCGGTAGGAGTGTCGGTGAAGGTGGCTGAGACACCTCGCGACGGCGGGCTCCGACGGCTCGATGTGGGCGGGGATCCAGATAACGGCGATTTCCATGAACCTCTCCTGATCAACGTCGTGGACGCGAGTGGGTGATCAGGAGTTCTCGGGGCGGGGGAGGACCCCGCTCGACGGGACGGCTGGTAGCGCGCATGTCGACGGCGGTGACGGTGAGTCCTGGCCGCAGCGGAGAGTTGGGCGGCGACGCTTCGGCTGTTGACGTGGGCGAATCAGCGCCACCGGCGCCGCCGCCGGTCGGTGCGGACGCGAGCGCCAGCACGAACGCCGGTGGCCCCGGCGCGGGACGGGCAGGCGGGTTGGGCGGCTGTCCGGTGACGGCGGTCATCGTCGCCCGCGGCCGCATCGACGCCCGGCCATCGGAGGTGCCGTGGCCGGCGTCCCGGGGTGCCGGCACCCGCGCCGACGATGCCGGCGACGGACGCGCGGCACCGCGTGCCGCTGGGGACGCCGAGGTCGACGGCGCGGGTGTGGCCCGCGGCGATGGGGTACGGGCCGGCCGACTTGTCCTCGCGGTGGAGGGGGTGGCCGACGCCGTCGGCAGCGGGACGGCCGTCGGCAGCGGCAGCGGGTCCGTCGACGGCAGCGGCAGCGGCAGCGGCAGCGGCAGGGAGACGACCACTGTCGGCAGGGGCGGGGGGACGGGCAGTTCCACCTCGACCACGTCGGCCACCGAAACCCTGATGGCCTCCGGCGAGGTGGCGATCTCCACCAGCGGGAGACGCGGCGGCGACGGGGTGTCCGCGTGGGCGGGGTTGGCACCCAGTGCCGCGCCGAGCGCCACCGCGCCGAGCGCCACCGGCGGGAGGCTGTGCCTCAGCCGCATCAGACGGAGGCCGGCGGCAGTGGGGTCGCCAGGCCTGCCCGGCCCGACTCACCGGTGCGGTGCCACCGGCCGAGCTGTTGCCCCTCGCACCCTGCCGTTACCTCCATGCGCGGGTTCTTGCCCCGGGGAACCGTGGGCTACACCTTCTGTCGATATCTCCGGTGACCGATGTGGACCTACCGGGAGGGAAGCTGATCGGTTCACACCCGGGCCACGGTGGGTGTCGGGGTGGGGTCGAGCGGCAGGTCACGCATTCGGCGGATCGGCGTCGACAGGTAGATGATCGGGGACAGCGCCGTGAGCGCCCCGAAGATCAGCAGGGTGGTCCGGGCGCCGAGTGACCCGGCCAGGATGCCGGCGAGCAGGGCGCCGACCGGGATGGCGCCCCAGGAGACGAACTTGACAGTGGCGATCACCCGGGACAGCAGCTCCGGTGGGCTGGCGAGCATCCGGTACGTACGGGTGGTCACGCTGAGCACCACAGTGGAGCTGGCCAGGATGACGTTTCCGATGGCGAAGGCCAGGAATGCGGCGGCGCCGGTGCCCAGCGGGATGATTAGCGCGCCGCCCACGCCGACGACGGCCGCGATGATCAGGCCACGGGCGGTGCCGAAACGATCGGTGAAGCGGGTCGTCAGCGCGGCGCCGATGAGCGAGCCGAGGCCGTCGGCGGCGATCAACAGCCCGATCATGAGCGGCGGGGCGTGCAGCTCACGCGCCAGGTAGAACGGGAACAGGGCGAGCATGGCGCCGCTGACGAAGTTCGTCGCGGTGGCGTCCCACATGGCCGGTCTGATGATCGGGTGCCGGAGCACGAAGTGCCAGCCCTCGCGGATCATCGTGACCATCGGCGGCCGCTCGGCCGGTCGCTGCACCCGCCCGGCCGGCAGGGTGCGCAGCAACGTGGCCGAGAGCAGGTAGCTGACGGCGTCCACGAACAGCGTCGGCACCGCACCCAGCACCTGCACCGCGAGACCGCCCAGGGACGGCCCGCCCAGCGCGGTGGCGGCATGCGTGCCGGAGGTGAGGCTGTTGCGGGCCTGCAACTGTGCGGCCGGGACGATCTCCGGCAGGAAGGTCTGGTTCGCCACGTCGAACAGCACGTTGGCGAAGCTCACCACCAGGGCGACAGCGATCAGCTGGGCAACCGTCAGCATGTCGAACCACCAGGCCAGCGGGACCGACGCGATGGCGAGGGCCCGGACCAGATCCAGGGCGACCTGCATGCCGCGCAGTGGCAGGCGCTGCACGATCACGCCCGCCGGCAGGCTGATCAGCAGGTAGGCCAGATAGCCCGCCGCCGTGATCAGACCCATCTCGAAGGCCGACGCGTGGAGCACTGTCAGCGCGGTCAGCGGTAGCGCCAGTGTGCCGACCGCCGAGCCGATTTGGCTGGTCGTGCCGGCGACCCACCACCGCCAGAATGCAGTAAGTCCCATAATGGAACTCACTATAGGGGCGTACGGGAGACGGCGTCGACCCCGCCGATGCGGAGATCGACCGAGAACGTGCCGCCTATCCCGCTCGGCGCACCATTTCGCTGATCCAGGTGGGCGCGAACGGAGACGTGCAGCCGGGGGAGGTGGGGTAGTCCTTGAGCACCTGGAGGCGTTCGCCGATGTCGATCGCCCGGGCGCGGTGCTCGGCGTGCGCGATGCCGATCTGCGCCAGGCAGTGGTTCATCGCCCACTGCAGGCGATCCGGCGCGTCCCTCATCCCGGTCTCGATCACAGTGAGCAGTCCCGCAAGGTCGAGACTCTCGGGTTTCTTCGTCACGCGGTCGGTGGTCAGCGCCCAGCCGGCACTCGCGACCACGGGATCCGGGTCGGCAAACCACGCCAGCCGCAGTTCCTCGGAGTGCGGGCTCTTCTTCACCACGTAGTTCAGGAGCCAGTCGTGCACCTTCGGGGCGCGCGCCTCGCGCAACATGACGTCCAACTCGTCCCGCTCGAACGCCCTGGGACGGCAGATCAGGATCGCCAGCAGCCGCGCCGAGGCATCACCCGTCGCCCAGAGTTGGCGTGCGAGATCGTGCTGCGTCTTCAGCCGCTTCGCCAGCGCCCGAAGCGCGCCGAGGTGCACACCATGAGCGTCGCCGTGTCGGGCGTTCACCTCCCGCACCTTCGGGTCCTCCAGCACGCCCAGTTCGGCCGTCACCTCGGTCAGCGTCGTGGTAGCCATCGCAGCCTCCTGCTCGTCGGGCCGGACGTTTCACCCTCGCGTGACGGGTATCCAGGCGTACCAGTGCGACCGGCGGTGAACAGCTTCACGGAGTGAGGGGGCACCTATCATGCCTGATCCACAGCCCACCATCGTGCTCGTGCACGGCGCGTTCGCCGAGTCGGCGAGCTGGAACGGTGTGCTCGAGCGGCTGGGTGCCGGGTACGACTCGGTGGCCGTTGCGAACCCGCTGCGGAGCGTGGCGGGCGACGCCGCTTACGTGCGGGATGTCGTCCGGGGGATCGGCGGTCCTGTCGTGCTCGTCGGCCACTCGTACGGGGGCATGGTGATCACCCAGGCCGCAGCCGGCGACACCTCGGTGCGGGCCCTCGTGTACGTCAACGCCTTCGCACCGGACACCGGCGAGTCGGCGATGACGCTGTCCGCGAAGTACCCCGGCAGCACCCTCGCCGACACGCTGGTGCAGTACCCGGTGTCCACCGGCGGCAACGAGGTGGCGATCGGCCAGGACCAGTACCACGCGCAGTTCTGCGCGGACGTGTCGGACGACATGGCCGCGCTGATGGCCCGGACCCAGCGGCCGATCATCGTGGAAGAGGGCCTGGGTGGCAAGCTCACCGGCGACCCCGCCTGGCGGTCGCTGCCGAGTTGGTTCGTGTTCGGCGACGCTGACAAGAACATTCCCGCCGAAGCGCACCGCTTCATGGCCGAGCGGGCCAACCCTCGGGGGCAGCGCGAGGTGGTCGGCGGCTCGCACGCGATGGCGGTGGCCCGGCCGAGCGAGGTCGCCGAGACGATCATCGAGGCGGTTCGGGGCGTGAGCTGACGGTCCGGACGGCCGGTTGGCGGTGGGCCGACGACGGGAGGTCGCCGGCCCACCGCTGCCTGCCGGCCTACCGGACCCGTAGTTGCTGGTGGACCGCTGCGCTGGGGGCGTGGGCCGGGTCACCGGAGTAGGCGACGTGCACCGGGTACACCCCCGCGGGCAGCCCGTCGGTCGGCAGCTCGACGACGGCCGCGCCACCACGCAGCGGAACCACCTGGGTGGTGCCGCCGAAGGTGACAGCGATCTCGCCGGTCACCTTCGGAGCCTTGCGGTGCGCAGACTGTGCCCGTACGTCGACGGTCAGCGTGAACGTGCCACCGTGCACTACCGAGGCCGGCGTGGCCTTCGCCTTCACCGCGACCCGTGCCGGGCCCGCAGGCGTCAGGGTGACCTGAGCCGAGCGAAACTTGGTGGGATCGACGACCGACGTCGCGACGACGGTGAGCGCGGACGCGGTCTCCGCGGCGGCGACCGTGAGCAGACCCGTCGCGGAGATGCTGGTGCCGGTGGAGGTCGCACCCTGCACCGACCACGTCACCGCCGGGCTCACACCCTCGTTGGTGGCCACCTGGGCGGTGAACTGTCTTTCCCAGTTCCAGCCCTTCGTCAGGTTCACCGTCGCGGGCGTCACCGACACGGAGTCGACCCCCGACCACAGGTGGTCCCGGGCGAAGATCGTGAACAGCTGGCCCGCCGTCATCCCGTCGTGCGCGCCGGGGACCTGGGTCGTCGCGGCGGCGTATCCCCGGGCCCGGAAGTTGTCAGCGATGGCGTTCTGGGCGTTGAGGTTGCCCTCGAAGACGCCGTTGCCGAGGAAGACGGTGAGGTCGTCGTCCCCGACCGCGTTCGCGAAGGTGTCGTAGTCCTGGGTGGTGAGCGACGGGTTGCCGGAGAAGTGTCCGTAGAACGCGAAGGTGGTCGGGTAGTTCCTGATGACGACGCCGCCCGTCATCCCGCCGTACGAGAACCCGGCGTAGGCCCGCCCGGAGCGCTCGGTCGAGACGTTGTAGCTGCTCTCGATGAGGGGCAGGATCGTCTGGACCAGGTTGTTGGCCGCGTTGGTCTGGTTGTAGGACGCGAAGCCGAGGCTGGTGCCGGTGAAGTGGTTGCCCATGGTGACGACCACCGTCGGCTCGATCTCGCCCCTGGCCGTCATGTTGTCCAGGATGTTCGGGACGTTCGCGGGGACCATGAAGTCGGTCTCGTCGCCGAAGATGCCGTGGGCGAGATACGCGACCTTGTACGGCTCCGCGCGGTTGGCGTCGTAGTTCGCCGGCAGGTAGACGCCCAGGTAGTGGCCGCTGTCGCCGAGGATCGTGGTGTACGGGACGTACCGGACGGTTCCTCGCTTCGCGCGGTCGGCCACCGGCAACTCGTAGTCCGCCCGCGCCTTCAGCACCGGGTCGTTCTGCTTCTTGGCGTACGGCACGTGCACGGCATCGAGCACGTCGTTGTTCCTGACCCGGAACGAGGACTCGCCCGGCGGGCGTGGGTTCTTCGAGGCGGGGTCCCAGATGCGCTTGTTCTCCCAGCCCTGGGTCGGGTCCCAGACCCGGTACCAGTAGCTGAGGCCTCCGGCGTGCAGCGGGACCGAGATCGACCAGTTTCCCTTCGGGTCCCTGGTCATGTCCCGGAGGAACTCGGTGCCGCCCGCGTGGTAGCGCCCCGGCTGCCACTCTTCCGGCTGGTACCGCGTGCTGCCGGTGTTGACGTCGAGCACTGTCAGATCCCCGGCGAGGCGGACCTGGGTGGCGTGGGGATTGCGGTAGACGAACGTGACCGTGTATCCGGTCGGTGAGTTGCGGTCCGCGTTGACCGTCGCGCCCGGCACGGGCGTGGGCCTGCCGGCGGCGGCAGCCGGCGCGGGGAGGACGGCCCCCGCGCCGAGTGCTGTGAGCGCGAGGATCGAGATCGCAAGCCGGAGCCTGCGTCTTCCGGTCGTTTCCCTCATGCGCGAAGACTCCTTTGTGGTGGTCGCTCGTCGCGGTCTGGTCCGGTGCGGGGAGTTGAGGGCTCTGATGGCAGCTAAATCGAATTAGCATCGGGAGTGTGACTGGGTGCTCCTTTCGATGTCAAGGGTGCCCAGGGCCGAGGCCGGCCAGCGCCTCCACGGTTGCGCCACCCGTGGCCTGCGGGTTCTGCCCGCTGAGCGCCGCTCGGATGGCAAGGTGAGGCCCATGGACAGGAAGCACGTCGAGGACTGGCTTGCCACCTACGAGCGGCTCTGGCGGACCCCGGGCACTGACGCACTGGTCACGCTCTTCACCGAGGACGCGAGCTATCAGCAGGGGCCGTACTGGACGCCCGTCGTCGGCCTGCCGGCCATCGCTCGGATGTGGGAGAAGCAGCGCAAGGGCCCCGACGAGGTGTTCCAGCTGACCACTGAGATCGTCGCGGTCGACAGTGACACCGCCGTGTCACGCCACGAGGTCCGCTACGGGGACCCGGTCGACAAGGAGTACCGCGACCTGTGGGTCATGCGGTTCGCTGACGACGGACGGTGCCGCTCATTCGAGGAGTGGCCGTTCTGGCCGGGACAGCAGCCCGCCGACCCGCCCGACGGTGCCTGACGGAACCGGTTGCGGCGGCGACGCCCCAGCCACCGGGGGTAGGAGAGCTGGCCGACACGCCGTCGGACCGGTCGCGCTACCTACAGTGAGCTGGGGCGTCCCAGTGACGACGTCGACCCGTCAGACCGGCGCGGCCGGGCAGCTCGCGCCTGTCGGCGGTGTGGTTCTGGTGATGAGGTACCGCTCCACCCGACGACGGGTGCACTCGGTTCGTGGGTAGCTGGCGTGGCCCGACCCCTCGTAGGTGAGGAGATGGCCCTGGCTGCCGAGCTGGCGCACCACCCGCTGCGCCCCGTCGTACGGGGTGGCCGGGTCGTACCGCCCGTTGAGCACCAGCAGCGGCGCGCTCGTCCGGACCCGCAGTTGACGTTGTGGGTTGGTCGCCGTCCAGCCCAGGCAGATCGCGCCGAAGCGGACCGCCAACGGGGAGGCCCGCAGGTGCGGCGCGGCGGCGCGGGACAGTTCGAGATACCGGTTCCACTCGGCGAACCCGTCGACCGGCAGCGACCAGTCCTGGCAGAACGCCGGTAGTGCGTACTCGGTCAGGTCCTCGTCGCCGTCGACCGGCACCATCGGGGACGCGAGCGCGGCGGGCTCGCCCCGCTCCAGCGCGAGCAGCATGTTCGCGAGATCGGCCCAGGTCGCGTCGAAGAAGTTGACGAATGTCGCGAACCCAAGCTCGAACCACGTCAGCGGAGTGCCGGTGGCCGCGTCGACAAGTGTGCCGGCATCGGCCCGGCGGATCAGCCGGTCGTAGAGCGCCGGCACGTCGCGTCCGTGCAGGGCGCAACCGGTGCTTCGCTCGCACCAGGTCACGAACTCGTGGAACAGCGCCTCGTTACTGGCCGCCCCGCTGCGGAAAATCTCCCTGACCCCCTGGCTGTGGTCCATCACGCTGTCCATCACCAGTGCGCGGACACGGTCGGGGAACAGCTCGGCGTAGGACTGCCCGATCAGGGTCCCGTAGGACCACTGATAGAAGCTCAGCTGCCGTTCACCGAGTGCGGCCCGGATGGCGTCCGTGTCGCGCGCGACGCTCACACTGTCCAGGTGGTCGAACAGTGGGCCACTGTTGGCGCGGCAGTCGTCGCGCAACTGGCGGTTGTAGGTGCGAAGCCGCTCGTACTCCGCCGCGTTGGCGGGTGTCAGTGCGGGATGCCGGGCCAGCAGCGCGGATGAGCAGCGCACCGGTGCGCTGCGGACAGTGCCCCGGGGGTCGAAGCCGATGATGTCGAAGCGGCGCAGCACGTCCGGGCCGAGCTGGCTGTCGGCCGTCAGCGCCACGTCCACACCGGACAGGCCCGGACCGCCGGGGTTGAAGACCAGGGCGCCGATGCGGGCGGCCGGGTCGGTGGCGGTGCGCCGGGCCAGCGCCAGCGGGAAGGTTTCCCCTCCCGGGCGGGCCCAGTCGACCGGCAGGCGCAGAGTGCCGCACCGCGTGCCCGGATCGTCGGGTCGCTCCGGGCACGCCTGCCACTCGATCCGCCCGTTCCAACCGCCGGTGGTGTCTGCGCCGGCCGGCCCGGTGCCGCCGGCCGGCGGCGTGGTGTCCGCGAGCGACGGTGGGGCGTTGAGTGACAGGGCGACGAGGACCGCGACGGCGGCCGAGACGCCGCCGAGGAGTCTCCGTCGTCGACTGTCAACCCCGCGGGGAGGCCGGAAGGTGGTTCTCTTCGTGGTGAACATTCGTCCAGCCTGCCGACGCCCGGTCCACGTCGGATCCACGCCGGTCCGCGGCCGCTCGGCGCAGGGCGTTCACCGGTACGCCTCAAGCCGCTGGGACAGCACCGCGGCCTGTGGATGGCCGACCCGGTCGAGGATCGCCAAGGCCTGCCGCCACAGGTCGACCGAGGTGTCGTTGTCGCCCACCGCCTGATGGGTGTCGCCGAGGCGGACGAGTGTGTCAGCGCTGCCGCACGGGTCCTGGACGTCGGAGTAGAGCGTGAGCGCGCGCCGGTAGCAGTCCGCAGCGTTCGGGAGTTTTCCGAGGCCGTGATAGGCGAATCCCAGACTGTCCCAGGTGTGGGCCGCGCCGAGCCGGTCCTCGGCCTCCTCGTAGAGCGCGAGTGCCCGCTCGCAGTAGGTGACGGCGCGGGCGTGCTCGTCCAGCCGCGCGTAACTCCAGCCGAGCGCGTTGAGCGCCGCCGCCTCACCGAGCCGGTCGTCGGTGCTGCTGGCCAGCGCCAGCGCCTGCCTGGCGTGCGGCAGTGCCGCCCCGGCGTCGCCCTCGATGTCCGACAGCCAGGCGAGGTGCAGGTGGGTGCTGGCCTGCCCCGGTCGGTCGCCGGCCTGGTCGTACCGGGCCATGGCGCGCTGGAGGTGATGGTGGGCCGCACCGAACTGGCGGTGCTGGATGTGGGCCAGCGCGAGGTTCCGGCGGGCCAGCGCCTCGGCCCGTGGATCACCGCGGCGCTGGGCGACAGTGACAGCGATGGCCTGCACGGTGGCCAGGTCGTGCCACTGGGAGAGCCGGCTGAGCAGGGGAGCGAGGGCCTGGGCGAGCTGCCCGGCGTGGGCGTCGAAGCGGTGCGTGACCGCGTCGTCGACGGCGGCCAGTAGCACCCGCTGTTCGATGGTGAACCAGGCCAGCGCGGCCCGGTGGTCGGCGAACGCCGACGGTGACGCGTCGGCGGGCCGGGGCGGCGGATCGAGCGGCTGCCAACCGGGGTCGACCAGCCTCGCCGCGTCCCGGGCGACAACCAGGTAATGGTCGAGCACCCGCCGGCGGGCGGCGCTACGGTCGGCCGGGCGGTCGAGCGCGTGCGTCAGCTCGTCCCCGTAGGCGCGGAGCAGATCGTGACAGCGGAAGCGGTTGGGGGACGGCTCGGCGAGCAGGTTCGCGCGGGTCAACTCGTCGAGGGCCGGCCGGATCAGGTGCGGTGGCGCCCCGGCGAGGCTGGCTGCCGCCGCCGCGCTGACGTCCGGGGCGGGGTGCAGGCTGATCTGCCGGAACAGTCGGGCCGCGTCCGCGCTGAGCAGTCGGTACGACCAGGAGAGTACGGTGCGCACGTCGGTGGCGGCATCGTCGGTGGTCAGGGCGGCGAGCCCGCCCCGGCTCGCCGCCAGATCGTCGGCGATGGCCTGGAGCGGAAACGTGGGCCGGGCGGCGGCTCGCGCGGCCACGATGGACAGTGCCAGGGGCAGCCGCGCGGTACGTCTGACCAGCTCGTCCACCGCTGCCGGCTGGGCGGCGGCCCGCTGCGCACCCAGTCGACGGACGAGCAGTTGGCGCGCTTCGTCGTCGCTGGGCAGTTCCAGCGCGAGGGGATGGGCGCCATCGGTGGCGACCAGGCCGGGCAGGGTGTGGCGACTCGTCACGAGCACGCCGCAGCGGGTCGACCCCGGAAGCAGCGGCCGCACCTGTTCCGCGTCGCGGGCGTTGTCGAGCAGCACGAGCAGCCGCCGGTCCGCGGTCAGGCTGCGGTACAGGGCGAACTGGGCCGCCGGCTCCGCGGGGATCTCCAGGGGTTTCACACCCAGGGCGGGCAGAAGCGAGCGTACGACGACAGCTGAGGGTGACGCCTCCTTCGTCGCGGTGCCGAATCCACCCAGGTCGACGTGGAGCTGCCCGTCGGGGAAGTGATGCAGGTTGTCGTGCGCCCAACGCAGCGCCAGCCAGCTTTTCCCGACGCCGCCCGTACCGGTGATGACGGCGGTGCTGGCCGAGCTGGAGTCACCGAGCAGCAGCGTGGTGAGCCGGGCCAGCTCCCCGGCCCGACCGGTGAACAACGCCGGCGGGGCCGGCAGTTGCCGGGGGACGAGTCGGGGCGGGGTTCTTTCCGGTGGCGGCGGATCGGGTGTCAACAGCTCCGGCTCCGCCCGCAGGATGCGGGTGTGCAGGTGTTGGAGATCGGGACCGGGCTCGACTCCCACCTCCTCGGCGAGGAGGTGGCGGAGCTGCCGGTACGTCGCCAGCGCGTCGGCCCGTCGGCCGGTCCGCGCCAGGGCCACCATCAGTTGCCCCCATGGGCGCTCGCGCAGCGGATCGTCGTCGACCTGGCTCCGCAGCGGTTCGATCAGCTCGTGATGGCGTCCGGCGCGCAGTTGAAGGTCCGCCACCTCTTCCACCAGGCTCGACCGCTGCTCCTGCAGCCGCGCTCGGACGGAGAGCAACACCCCCCAGCCGGGGAGGCCCGCGAACGGCTCCCCACGCCAGAGCGCCAACGCGGCCTCGAACGACTCCTGGGCGGCTGACCAGTGACCCTGCCGCAGCGCGGAATACCCGCGCTGGGACAGATCGTCGAAGGCCAGGCTGTCGACCGCCAGCCCGTTCAGGGCGAGGCGGTAGCCGGTGGGCCCGGCGAGGATGGCGGGGTCGGGGAAGCCCGGTGAGCGCAGCGCCCGGCGCAGCGCCCAGACGTAGGTCTTCACGTTGCCGGCTGCCGTCTTCGGTGGGCGTCCCTGCCACAGCTCGTCGACGAGCTGGTCGATGGACCATCCGGTGCCCGGCTGCGACATGAGCACGGCCAGGAGGCGCACCTGCATCGGCGTGCCGAGGGCCAGCCGTTCCCCGCGGGCCGACCGGACCTCGACCGGCCCGAGCAGTTGGTAGCGCGCCGCCGGTGGCGTCCCCGCGGGATCCATCGCCTCATCGTAGGGGCCCGAGTGAGTCCGGCTCATCGGCTGGACGGCCGCTGGCCCAGGCCCGTCTCCTGGTGTGCTCCGTCACGCAGGTGGGCATGGTCAGGACGTTGGGTGCCGCGGGGGTGGCTGCTACAGTCGAGATTGTTGCGGCCGCAAATTTATCAGCGGCAAATACTTTGGGAAGGATGCCCCCGATGACCAAGCTCTCCGTCATCTACTACTCGTCCACCGGAACCCTCCACGCCATGGCCAAGCGCCTCGCCGAGGCTGGCGAGAAGGCGGGCGCCGAGGTGCGGCTGCGTCAGGTTCCGGAGCTCGCCCCGGCCGAGGCCATCGCCTCCAACGCCGCCTGGAGCCAGCACTTCGACGCCACCAAGAACGAGCCGAAGGCGACCGCCGACGACGTCGTCTGGGCGGACGCGGTGCTGTTCGGCACGCCCACCCGTTACGGCAACGTCGCCAGCCAGCTCAAGCAGTTCATCGACACCCTCGGCCCGCAGTGGGCGCAGGGGCTGCTCGCCGACAAGGTGTACGCCGGCTTCACCGCGTCCATGACCGCCCACGGCGGCCAGGAGTCCACCCTGCTGGCGCTCTACAACACCGTCCACCACTTCGGCGGTCTGGTCGTCGCCCCGGGTTACACCGACCCGCTGAAGTTCGCCGACGGCAACCCGTACGGCGTCTCGCACGTCACCGGCGGAAGCAACGACGCCCCGCTGGGCGATGCCCAGTTCGCTGCCCTCGACCACATGGCCGAGCGGGTCGTCAAGATCGCCGGGAAGCTCAGCGCCTGATCGCGCTGGCGCCGAAACTGAGCACCGCGTCGACGCGGTGCTCAGCCGGGCGAGGGTCGGTCTCCCGCGAGGGGAGGCCGGCCCTCGGCGTCCTCACACCGCGATCGCCGCGATGGCGGCAAGCGGTCGATGCTCGTCGGTGCCGGGCCGCCGGAGGCGTTCGACCTCCCGGAAGCCGGCCCGGCCGAGTCGCTCGGAAATCTCGTCGACCGGCCAGCGGTAGGCGGTCAGGACCTTGTGGTCGAAGGCGCCGACCTCATCGGCGTCGAAGAGGCCCAGGACCAACCGTCCGGCCGGAACCAGCACCCGCCGGAACTCCTCGAGCATGCCGTCGAACTCCGGCGGCGGAAGATGAATCAACGAGTACCAGGCCAGGATGCCGTGGATGGAGCCCTCGGCCACGTCGAGGGATTCCATCGAAGCGATGTGGAACTCGACGCCCGGGTGGGACGCCCGCGCATGCGCAATGAACTCGGGGACCAGGTCGATCCCCATCGCGTCGACGCCCAGCTCGCACAGGTAACCGGTGAGGTGGCCAGGCCCACACCCCAGATCGAGCACCCGGCCGGGCCGGCTGCCCAGGTGTCGTCTGATGAGGGCGAGGTCGCCGGTGTCCACCTGCTGGCCCGTGCCGAACATCTCGATGTAGAGCTTCGCGACGGACGTGTAAGCCTGCCGCACCGTGTCCGTTTCCATCGCGGCACTATACGGAACGCCGCCTCCGCCGCCGCTGTCCCAGCTCGGCCTTCGTGCAGGGACGTCATTTGCACTCTTCGGCTAATGCGGTTAGCCTATAGCTAATCACGTTAGCTTTGTTGGAGGGCGTCATGACCGAACACCTGAGCATTGCCGGCAACACCATCGCCTACGAGGTCACCGGGCAGGGCCCACTTGTCGTGCTGGCGCACGGCATGGGCGACAGCCGCCACTCCTACCGGTTCGTCGCGCCGGCCCTGGCCGCCGCCGGATACCGGGTGGCCAACGTCGACATCCGCGGCTGCGGCGACTCCAGCCTCGGCTGGGACGGCTACAGCCGCACCGACATCGCGGGGGATCTCGTCGCCGTCGTGCGCCACCTCGGCGGACCGGCCGTGATCATCGGCCAGTCGATCAGCGGCGGCGCGGCGACCATCGCGGCCGCCACCGCGCCCGAGCTGATCGTCGGCGTCATCGAGCTGGCGCCGTTCACCCGCGCGCAGTCCTTCGACCTTGGCGGGTTGCTGCGGGTGAAGCGTTTCCGGGCCGGCTTCACCCAACTGGCGCAGGTCCTCCTGCGGGGCAGCCTGGCGAACTGGCGCAGGTACCTCGACCTGGCGATCCCCACAAAGCCCGCCGACTGGCACAGCGAGCTGGCGCGCATCGAGGCCAAGATGAGTGAGCCAGGCCGGATGAAGGTCCTCCAGGCCATGGCCAAGACCAGTCCGGCCGACGCCGGTCGGCAACTGCCCAACGTCACCTCTCCGGTCCTGGTGATCCAGGGCAGCGCCGACCCCGACTGGGCCGACCCGCGAGCCGAGGGCGAGCGCATCATCGCCGACCTGCCGCGAGGCCTCGGCGACCTGGCTGTCATCGAGGGCGCCGGCCACTACCCGCACGTCGAGACGCCCGACGAGGTCCTCGCCCTGGCCCTGCCCTTCCTCACCCGGACGCTGACCAGTGCCTAAGGCCCGGCTCACCCCGGCATCGGTCACCGAAGCCGCGGCCGCGCTGGTCGACGAGGTCGGTTTCGACAACCTCAGCATGGGTCTGCTCGCCGAACGGCTCGGGGTCAAGACCCCCTCGCTCTACAAGCACGTCACCAGCCAGGCCGAGCTGGCGCACCGGATCGCCGTCCTGGCCATGACCGAGGCCGGCGACACCATCCGCGACGCCATTCAGGGCCGGTCCGGCAGCGACGCCCTCGCCGCCGGCGCGCAGGCGATGCGGACCTACGTGCGGGAACACCCCGGCCGGTACGCGGCCGCCAACGCCACCCGTCCGACCGGCCCCGACGACCCGTTCATCCCGGCCAGCGAGCGGGTGCTCGCCTCCTGGGCGGCCATGCTGAGCGGGTACGGGCTGGACCCCGACCAGGAGATCCACGCCATGCGGACGCTGCGCAGCGTCCTGCACGGCTTCGCCACCCTGGAGGTGGCCGGTGGATTCCAGATCGACGCGTCCGTCGACGACAGCTTCACCTGGCTGATCAACTTCATCGATCAGGGCCTTCGCGCCGGCACCCCGACTTCGAGTCATGAACGCGAGAGGACAGCTCGGCGAATTCCTCCGGGCCCGGCGCTCCCAGCTGCGGCCGGAGGACACCGGCGTGGCGACGTACGGTGAGCGGCGCCGCGTTCGAGGGCTGCGCCGGGAGGAGTTGGCGCTGCTGGCCGAGGTGAGCGTTTCGTACTACACCCGGTTGGAGCAGGGGCAGGCCGTGAACGCCTCACCGGAGGTTCTCGACGCGCTTGCCCGGGCACTGCGACTCGACGACGCGGAACGCCGCCATCTGGGCGAGCTGGCGGCCGCCGTCGGCCGACCGTACGTCGGCCGGCTCCCGAGCGAGTGAGCCCGGCGGTGCGCCAACTCATCGCGCGATGTCCCAGACGCCGGCCGCTCGACGCGGCCTGACCGCGAGCAGGGCGACGAGCGCGGCGAAGATGCCGAAGCTGGAGACTCGCCAGCCCTCGATGAACAGGCGGTCGACGCGATGGCGCTCTGCTTCGGGCTGCACGGATCCGCCCGGCTCCAAATGGCGGCGCCGTTGTTCCCCTGGCCGCCGGGGCTGCGCGACTCCATCATCGACCGGATGGCGCTGCTGCGCTCAGCGGCCGGCTCAGGCGTACGCCAGCAGGAAGTCGACGGTGCCCGTACCGCCGGGTTGACCGGCTGGGACGGGCAGGCCCGGCTCGCTGTTCAGGACGTAGAACCCGCCGCCGCCGATCAGGCGGGGCGTCACGGCCAGCATCTGCGCCGCCATGGCCGCTCCGGTCGGCCGCACGACGCTGTCCAGCAGGAGCCGGAAGAGGTTTCCGTTCAGGTTCGCGACGTGCAGAACCCGGTACGAGCGCGGGGCGGGTAGGCCGGTGCTCGTCAGGCCCCAGATCGGCACGATCTGGTTGCGCCACCGGGCCGGGTCGTTGCTGATCGCGCTGTCGTGGTTGTTCAGCTGCGTCTGGATCCCCGAGTGGATCCCGGCCAGGTGGATGTGGAGCTGGTCCTGCTGACGGATCGTCGGGTCGGCCGAGTTGACGCCCAGCCCGAGGTGGGGATAGACGACGTGCCCCGGCTGCCCCGGCTGGGCGTTGTTCCAGGCGTCCAGCCAGTAGTTCGGCGCGTTGGCGGTGGTGATGAACGGACACTCGATGCCGCTGATCCGGCAACTGGGCACGAGCAGGAAGTCGTGGTTCGAGCCCGACCCGCCATTGAGGATGACGTACGTGGGAGTGGTCCGCAGGCACTGGGGGAATGGCGGGCCCGTCTTCGTGCCCTCGCAGACCTGGACCCGGTCCCACAGGTCGTACCTGCCGCCGGTGTCGGTGGGGTAGCCGCACAGGGCCGAGGGTGTGGGGCAGACCGCTGCGCCGGGGTCGCCGGGTGTCGAGGGGGACGGCGCGGGGGTCGGGCCGCCGTCGGCCAACGCCCGGTCCGTACCGACCAGTCCCAGCAGTCCCGTGGCGCCGGCGGTCCCGGAGAGTCTGACGAACTGACGCCGTGGCATTCCGCCCATCGTCACCCTCCGTGCTTGCCGTGCCGAGGCGAACATGAACGTGTCGAGATTAGGGCGATAGCCGGCGTTCGACGCGATGGCCGGCGAACGGGTCGCCTGATCGTGTCGCGGTCGTGCGACGATTTCCGCGTGGCAGAGACTGCGGCGACGTTGACCGAGATCCGTGCCCGGATCGACGAGCTGGATCGGGAACTGGTCGGCCTGCTCGCCCGACGGGAGGCGCTGGTCCGGCGGGCCGCCCCGCTCAAGAGCGACGCCCAGGCGGTCCGTGCGCCGGACCGGGTGGCGCAGGTGGTGGCCCGGGTCCGCACGGTGGCCAGCGAGGCCGGCGCGGACCCGGATCTGATCGAGCGGATCTACCGAAGCATGATCCAGGCCTTCATCGACATGGAGACCGACGAGCACCACCGCCTCACCGGCGGGTCGCCGCCGACGGCGCGGTGATCACCCGGGACGTGTGCGTTCAGACAGCGGGGCGGCTCCCACCGTCCGCGCTCGCCAAGGTGGTCGGCGCGTAGCCGAGCTCGTACGAGATCTTGTCGGCGGTCTCCAGGAGCAGCGGAAGATTGCTCTTGAGCTGGTCGAGGCTTGCGATGACCTCGATCGCCGTGATCGAGGCGGCGGCGATGACCTGCCCCCGCGAATCCCTGATCGGGGCGGCCACGCACATCACGTACGCGTCGTGCTCGCCGTTGTCCACGGCCCAGCCGCACCCGTTGATGCGGGCTAGTTCGGCTTCCAGGGAGTCGTGGTCGGTGAAGGTGGTGTCGGTGAATTTCTCGAAGACGACGTGGGAGAGAAGGCGGTCGCGTTCCTGCCGGGGAAGGTAGGCCAGGATTGTCTTGCCCACAGCGCTCGCGTAGATGGACACCGCGCGTCCCACCCGCGAGGGCAGCTTGACGGCGTCGAAGGCCGGGCTGTCCACCTTGTCGATATAGATGATCTCGTCGCCGGTCAGTTGTGCCAGGTGTACGGTGTGGCCGGTCGCGCGTTGCAGCGCACGCAGGTGTGCGGCCGCGGGCTGGCGGAGGTCCATCGAGCCGAGCGCGAGCTCGGACAACTCGATCAGGCCGCTGCCGAGCACGTAGGTGCCCGCGCCGGTCCGGCGGACGAAGCGCGCGGACTCCAGTGTCTGCAGGATGCGCAGGGCTGTGGATTTGTGGACGCCGAGCACGTCCGCAGCCTCCGTAAGGGACAGCGGGTGCTCCGCGGATCGACGGATGAGGTCGATCGCGCGGCGGATTGATTGCGCCAAGGCTCTGTCTCCCCTCGCGCGACGGGCCTGCCGTCGCTGTCATTGCACATGATGCAACATAGATGACGCGATGCGCAATCGCCACTTGACACCGTTGCACATGACGCTACGATCGTTGCAATTTCATCGGCTTGACGCCAACTCGTAACAGTGGAGTAACGATGGGTAATAAGCGCGCTCATTTCGGCATCGCCAGTGCGACCTGTGCCCTCGGTTTGGTCGCCACCCTCCTGACCGGTTGCGGCTCGGACGGCGATTCCGGCGACGGCGTCACCAAACTGACCTTCGCCGCCTCGACCTTCGGCGACCCGGGCCGCGGGCCCCTGTTGACGAAGTGGCTCGACGAGTTCAACCAGAGCCAGAGCAAGGTCCAGGTGTCCGCCGCCGCGGTGCCGTACCCGACCTTCGGCCAGACCGTGCTCACGCAGATGGGCAGCGGCAAGGGCCCCGACCTGGTCCGCTTCGACATGCCCGAGTTCGAGGCGGCCTCCGACGCCGGCCTCATCGCGCCGCTGGACAAGGTGATCGACGCCAGCAAGTACGACCTGCTCAAGCAGCCGGACCAGTTCATGGTCCACGACGGTGTCCGGCACGGAGTCATCTTCGAAGCGTCGAACTACGCGATGTTCTACAACGCCGACCTGATCCCGACGCCGCCGAGCACCTACGAGCAGTTCACCTCCACCGCGAAGTCGCTGACCAAGGGCGACGTCTTCGGCCTGGCGTTCCGTCAGACGGAGGCCGAGGAAGCCGGCGTCTGGCAGGACATCTTCAACTACGTGTACGGCTTCGGCGGGGCCTGGTCCGACGGCAAGAACCTGACCATCAACTCCGCGGAGAACCTCAAGGGCCTGCAGGCGTTCAAGGACCTGTACGACGCGAACGTGATTCCGCGCGGAGCGGACGCGGCCACCTTCCGGCGGATGTTCGCCGAGGGCAAGGTCGGGATGGAGCTCAACAACGGCGGCTACGTGACCGCCACCCGCGGTCAGAACGCCAAGCTGAACTTCAACGTCGCGCCCATCCCGTTCCCGGTCCGCAAGCAGGGCGCGATCCTCGCACCGATCGTGATCAACGAGGCGAGCGAGGGCAAGGACGAGGCCGGCACCTTCATCAAGTGGGCGCTGGAGCCGCAGAACCAGGTCAAGCTGCAGGAGATCCTCGGCGCGAGCAGCGTGGCAACCACCACGCAGCGCAGCGCGGAGGCGCTCAAGGCGACCCCGTTCCTGCCCGTCTTCGACGGACTCACCGAGACCAGCCTGCCGCAGATCGTGCTGGGATTCGAGGCCAAGACGCCGGACATCCGCAAGGTGGTCGTGCAGAACGTGGTCGCGGCGCTGCAGGGCAAGGCCGACCTCAAGTCGGCACTGGATCGCGCCCAGCAGCAGGCGAGCGAACTGGTCCGCTGACCGCTCGACACGGCGACGCTGCCGGCGCAACGATCCGTGCGCCGGCAGCGTCCTTCCCCCAGAAGGATCGAACCCGATGACTGTGGTCGAGCAGACCGGAGCACCGAAGACAACATCCCCAGGCCGGCCCCGGCGGCGGCCCAGCCCGTTGGGTAGCAAGTGGACGCCGTATCTCTTCCTGGCTCCCGCCGCCCTGTTCATCCTCGTCTTCCAGGCGGTACCCCTCGTTCAGGAGGTGTACCTCAGCTTCACCAGGACGAGGCTGCTCAACCCCACCCGCAGCGAGTGGGTCGGGCTCGACAACTTCAAACGGATCTTCGGTGACCCCGAGTTCCACAGCACTCTGCTGATCACCGTCGTCTACGTGATCACCTGTGTGGTCGTCGCGATCGGCGCCGGGCTTGCCGTCGCGCTCCTGCTCAACAAGAAGTTTCGCGGCCGTGGCGTGGCACGGGCGCTGGTGACGGTCCCCTGGGCCGCTCCGGGCATCGCGGTCGCGCTCATCGCCACCTGGATGCTCAACGCGCAGTACGGCATCGTGAACCGCTTCCTCGACGCGGTAGGGCTCGGCGTCCCCGGGGGCGCCATCCTGGACAGCTCGCGCTACGCGCTCCCGGCGGTGCTCGCCACGACCATCTGGCAGCTGTTCCCGTTCACCTCCGTGGTGCTGCTCTCCGCCCTGCAGTCCGTTCCGCAGGATCTCAACGAGGCCGCGACGGTGGACGGCGCCGGGCGGTGGGCCACCTTCCGGGCGGTGACCTGGCAGGTCATCAAGCCGACGGTGGGCCTGCTGGCCCTGCTGATGACCATCTGGTCGCTGCGGCGGTTCGAGCTGATCTGGCTGATGACCAAGGGCGGGCCGGTCGGCGCCACCGAGACGCTGGTCATCGACCTCTACTCGCAGGCGTTCGACTCGAAGGAACTCGGATCGGCGGCGGCCATCGGAATGGTCGGCGTCGTCATCTCGCTCATCGTCATCATCGGCAGCCGCCTGGTCGCCCGTGCCGTGGAGAAGGGGGACGTCCGATGAGACGCTTCCGATTCGGTGTCACCGCACGGATCGTCGCCGTGCTCGTTGTGCTGGGCGTCGCGGTGTTCCCGCTGTACTGGATGTTCGTCACGGCACTGTCCAGCAACAGCGATCTCTTCGCCGATCAACCCCGGCTCACGCCCGACCTCGGCCAGTTCGGGGTCTTCGTGGACGCGCTCGCCGAGGGCAAGGCGGCCGGGTGGCTGCTGAACAGCCTGATCATCGCCGTCGGCACCATGGTGCTCTCCGTCGGCCTGGGCATCCCGCTCGGCTACGCGCTGTCCCGGTTCTCGTTCTGGGGCAAGGCCGTGCTGACCGTCGTGCTGCTGTTCACGCAGATGCTGCCCGAGGCACTCATGGTCGTCCCGCTGTTCGCGCTGTTCCGCCGCTTCGAACTGCTCGACTCGCTGACCGGCCTCGTCCTGGTGAACTCCGCGTTCGTCCTGCCGATCGTCGCGCTGATCCTCAAGGGCGCCATCGACGGAATCCCGAAGGAGTTGGAGGAGGCCGCCCGCGCCGACGGCGCCCGGCCCTTCACCACCCTGACCCGCATCAACGTGCCGCTCATCGCGCCGTCGATCGCGGCCACCGCGGTCATCGCCTTCTTCCACGCCTGGAACGAGTACGTGTTCGCTGTGACGTTCATCTTCAACCCCGACCTGCAGCCCGCCTCCGTCGGCATCGCGAACTTCATCGGCGAACTGGGTACACCGATCCAGACGGTGATGGCTGTCGCCTTCCTGTTCACGCTGCCGGCCGTCGCCTTCTACCTGTTGGTGCAGAAGTACGTGGTGTCCGGCATGACCGCCGGTGCGGTGAAGGGTTGAGCCGGAAGATGAAGATCGTCTCTGTCGACACACTGGTCGTCGACTTCTACCGTACGAACCTCGTCATCGTGCGGGTCCACACCGACGAGGGGATCATCGGGCTCGGTGAGGCCACCCTGGAGGGCAAGGAACGTGCCGTCCAGGGTGCCATCGCCGAACTGGCCGAGGCCGTGGTGGGCCTGGACCCCACCAGCATTTCGAAGATCCTCTACGAGACCGCGCGGGACTGGTACTGGCGCGGCGGGCCGGTGATCATGACGGCGTTGAGTTCGCTGGAGATGGCCCTCTGGGACATCTCCGCGCGTGAGCTCGGCGTACCGGTATCCCGGCTCCTCGGCGGCGCGACCCGCGACCGGGTCCGCGCGTACGCAAATGGTTGGTTCTCCGGTGCCGTCACGCCGGAGGACTACGCGGCCGCCGCGCGCCGGACGGTGCAGGCGGGCTTCCGGGGCCTCAAGTGGGACCCGTTCGAGAACTACGACATGACCATCACCACCGCCCAGTTGGACCGGGTGCTGGCCCAGATCGACGCCGTGCGTCAGGCGGTGGGCCGCGAGGTGGAGCTGTTCGTCGAGGGGCACGGCCGCTTCGACGTCCGCCACGCCATCAAGGTGGCGAAGGAGATCGCCCAGTTCGACCCGGTGTGGTTCGAGGAGCCCTGCCCACCGGACAACCTCGATGCGCTCGTCGACATCCGCCGCGCGTCGCCGGTGCCGATCGCCGCGGGGGAGCGGTGGTACGGGCGGCAGGGCTTCGCGCCGGCGCTGGCCCGCCAGGCGGTCGACTTCGTCCAGCCCGATGTGACGCACGCCGGTGGGATCGCCGAGCTGGCCTTCATCTCCACGCTCGCCGCGACCAGCTACGTGGGCTTCGCGCCGCACAACCCGAGTGGTCCACTCAGCACCGCCGCGACGCTGCAACTCGGTGCGACGTTGCCCAACTTCCGGTACCTGGAGATCATGGCGACCGACGTGCCCTGGCGTCCCGAGATCACCAACGAGCGGCTGGTGCTGACCGACGACGGCGACATCCTCATCCCGACCGGGATCGGCCTGGGCATCGAGGTGGACCTCACGGCGATCGAGCAGCATCCGTTCACACCGCACCCGCTGCGGATGTTCCAGGACGCCGTCTTCGACATCCGTCCCCGCGACGAGCGGTCCTTCTTCAACCTGGAGAGCGACTCATGACGCTGCCACGGCCCCGGGGGTCGGCCGCGGCCGCGGACTGGGTAGGCACCGCCGCCGAAGCGTTGCCGGACGATGCCGACAGCGTCCTCATCGGCCGGATCTGGGACCCGTCCGGCGGCGGCCCCTCCCCGGTGACCGTCCGCGACGGCGAGGTCATCGACATCAGCCACCGGATTCCGACCGTCCGCGACATCTGCGAGCTGCCCGATCCCGCCGTGACGGTGGCCGGGCTCGACGGGCCGAGGGTGGGTGACTTCGCGGAGATACTGGCCAACACGGGGGCCGCGACCCGGGACCACGGCCGGCCCTGGTTGCTCGCTCCGGTCGACCTTCAGGCGCTCAAGGCCGCGGGCGTGACCTTCCCCGTCTCCATGATCGAGCGGGTGATCGAGGAACGGGCGCGGGGAGACCTGGCACTGGCGGCGGACATCCGGCACCGCATGCTCGCCGACGTCGGTGTCGACCTGCACAGTCTGCAGGCGGGCTCGCCGGAGGCGGATCGGCTCAAGAGCCTGCTGGTCGCCGAGGGCATGTGGAGCCAGTACCTGGAGGTGGGCATCGGCCCGGACGCCGAGATCTTCACCAAGGGGCAGATCCTCTCCGCCGTCGGCACCGCCGTTCCGGTCGGCGTGCTTGCCGCGTCGACCTGGAACAACCCGGAACCCGAGGTCACGCTCATCATCCAGTCCAGTGGCCGGATCGTCGGCGCCACCCTCGGCAACGACGTGAACCTGCGCGACATCGAGGGCCGCTCGGCGCTCCTGCTGCCCCTGGCGAAGGACAACAACGCCTCCTGTGCCCTCGGCCCCCTGATCCGGCTCTTCGACGACCGGTTCGGCATGGATCGGGTACGCGAACTCGAGGTGCGCCTGGAGGTTCGCGGCGTCGACGGCTTCCATCTGGAGGCGGTCTCGGAGATGACCCAGATGTCGCGCGATCCCGAGGAACTGGTCCGGCAGCTGATCGGCCCGCACCACCACTATCCCGACGGCGCCGCGCTGATGCTCGGCACCATGTTCGCGCCCATCCAGGACCGGGACCGCCCCGGCGAGGGTTTCACCCACAAGGTCGACGACGTGGTACGGATCAGCTGCCCGGCGCTCGGCACCCTGGTCAACAGGGTGCGGCACGCGGAGGAGTGCGAGCCCTGGCACTTCGGCGTCCGCGATCTGATGGGCAATCTGGTGAGGAGAGGACTGCTGTGAACGTGGTCATGACTGTCGATCCGCGCGACGGTGAGCGTCGCGCGACGGAGCTCACCGAGACCGACGAGTCTCGGCTGGAGGTGATCGCCGGTCAGGCGTCCCCGGCGGCGCAGTGGCTGGCCGCGCGCGGGAGGCTCGGCCGCGCGGAGTTGCTGGACGCGATCGCCGCGTCGCTGGAGTTCCGTCGGGTGGATCTGGTGGCTGCCGCCGAGGCGGAGACCGGGCTGAGTCATGCGCGGCTCGACGGGGAACTCACCCGGGCGGCCCTGCAGTTCCGGATGTTCGGCGAGGTGCTGCGCGACGGGGCGTACATCGAGGCCACCATCGACCACGCCGCCGACACACCGCTCGGCCGCGGCCCGGATCTGCGGCGGATGCTGGTGCCCCTCGGGCCGGTCGCGGTCTTCGGGGCCAGCAACTTCCCGTTCGCCTTCTCGGTCGCCGGCGGTGACACGGCCGCGGCGCTCGCCGCCGGGTGTCCGACGATCCTGAAGGCCCACCCGTCCCACCCGCTGACCTCGCACGCCTCCGCCGCTGCGATCGAGTCGGCCGTCCGCGACCTCGGCGGACCCGAGGGTGTCGTCGCGACCGTGTACGGGGAGCAGGCCGGTCGCGCGCTGGTGCGTCACCCGGCGATCCGCGCGGCCGCCCTGACCGGCTCGGTCAACGCCGCCCGTGCCATCCAGGCGGCCATCGACGAACGACCGGACCCCATTCCGCTGTACGCCGAACTGAGCAGTGTGAACCCGATCGTCGTCCTGCCCGACGCGGCCGCCGCCCGGGCGGACCAGATCGCCGAGGGACTGTTCGGCTCCTTCACGAACTCGGGCGGTCAGTTGTGCACCAAGCCCGGCCTGGCGTTCGTTGCGTCGGACCCGGGTGGTGACGGCCTGGTCGAGGCGCTGCGGGCGAGAGTCGACGCCTCGGGCGGCACGGTCCTGCTCAACGAGCGCATCCGGGACGCGTACCAGAACCGGTCCGCCGAGTTCGAGCGGGCCGGCGCCCGGGTGTCCGCGCGGCCCACTGTCGAGCCCGGGGCGGGCTTCACAGTGGCCCCGACCCTCCTGGAGGTCGGCCTCGCCGGCCTGACCGCCGAGATCGCCGACGAGTGCTTCGGCCCGCTTTTGGTCGTGGTCCGCTACGACGACGCCGCTGACCTCGACGCCGCGTTGGCCACCGTCCCGCCGTCGCTGACCGGCTCGCTTCACAGCGGGCCGGGCGACGACGCCGACGTGGTACGCCGACTGGTCGACGTGCTCGCCGCCCGCGCGGGTCGCATCGTCTTCGACGGCTACCCCACCGGCGTCCGGGTGTCGTGGGCCCAGCACCACGGTGGACCGTGGCCGTCGACAAACGCCGTGCACACATCGGTCGGCGCCACGTCGATCCGGCGGTTCCTGCGCCCGCTGGCGTGGCAGGACGCCCCGGCCTGGGTTCTCCCCGAGGAGTTGCGCGACGAGTACACCGTCATCTCCCGGCGAGTCGACGGGAGGTTGCAGCCAGCGGTCGAGTAACTGCGTCTGCCGGTCTCTTCCGGGCGCGTTTCCGGGCCACCGGGGACTGGCGCGCGAATTCCTTGACGACATTGACCCGACAGAGAATTCGCGCGCCAGTTTTCCTGGTGCCGCTGAAGCGCGCCCGAATTGTTTGGACGCGATTCTCCGCTCCAATTTCCGTCTTGACCGTCAATGCAATTCATGGTTCTGTTTTCGACAGGGAACGATGTTAGCGCTCGCACGGCTGCATCGCTCGTTACTGGTATCCCTTCACCTCACCATCGAATGGTCGGTCGGCCGCTCGGTGCGGTCTGACCACACGCCGAAGAGGGAGCAGGAACATGCCCGTCGCACCTCCCCGTCCCCCGCTGCCGGCACGGACACGCCGGCTGATGCTCGCGCTGCTCGCCGCCGTCACCGTGACGGCCGCAACGCTCGCCGCCCCGGCGGCCTCGGCGGCACCGCCCGCGCCGCTGGGCCCGACCGTCACCCGCACCGACAAGCCCCCGACCGGATACACAGTCACCTTCCGGTACCGGGCGCCCGCGGACGTCCAGCAGGTCCACGTCTACGGCGACTGGTTCTACTCCCGACCGGAGAGCATCGCCTGCCAGGACTGCGGCGACGCGCGACCGCCCGCCGAGTGGCGACCCGGCGACGTCGCCGCCACCCCGTGGCACATCCAGGCCATGCGGAAGGGCCCGGACGGGGTCTGGACCTTCACCACCCCGCTGCCGGCGGGCACCTTCCGCTACGCGTTCACCCACGACTGCGCCAACGAACTCGCCACCGGCTGTGCCCTGCACGACGACCCCGCCAACCGGTGGCAGATCCAGCCGCAGTACCCCGGGGCGCCCGGCGCGGTACGCAGCACGCTCTACGTCCCGGCCAGCCGGAAGTTCCCGACGTACGACACCGGTTACCAGGCGCCGCTGGCCACTGTCGGCCGGCTGGAGTCGCGGCGGTACACCTCACCGCTGTCGACCAACCCGGCGGGAGTCCACGACATCGTCGTCTACCTGCCGCACGGCTACGACCCCCACCGGGCCACGCCGTACCCGACCCTCTACCTGAGCCACGGCAGCGGTGACCACTCGACCGCCTGGACGATGCAGGGCGTGGCCCATCTCATCCTGGAGAACGCGATCAAGGACCGGGCGGCGCAGCCCATGGTGATCGTGTCCACCGACTTCAACGGCCTCCCCGGTGGCAACGAGGGCTACGTCAACGAGCTGCGGAACAACATCTTCCCGTTCGTCGAGCAGAACTACCGCGTCTCGACCCGGGCGCAGGACCGCGCGTTCGCCGGCTTCTCCGCAGGCGGCAGCCGGGCGTACACCATCATGTACAACCACACCGACCTGTTCGGCTACCACGCGGCCTGGAGCGCGGGCGGCCCGGCCGCCACCCAGGCCCAGGTCGACAGCATGAAGGCGGTGGCCGGCGGCATCATGATCGGCACCGGGCTGCAGGACCGGCTCGGCAACATCGCCGAGAACTCGCAGCGCAACGCCGCCGCACTGCGGGCCGCCGGCGTCGAGCTGGACGAGTACAACGTGCCGGGCGTGCACACGTGGCACGTGTGGCGTCCGCTGCTGAACCACTACCTGCGCACCCTGACGTTCCGGGCCACCACCACCGATCTCGACGTCACCACGTCACCGGCGGGCGGATCGCACCACGCGTTGGTCGCCGCCACCGCGACGGTCGGCACGGTCAGCACCAGCACCTCGACACCCTCCGGCACTGTCGACTTCTACGCGGGTGACACGCACCTCGGGTCGGCCCCGGTGCACCACGGCGTCGCCCGGCTGAAGAAGACCGTCCACGGTGAGCTGAACGCGCCGGTGGTGGCCCGCTACCAGGGCGACAAGCTCTTCAACGGCTCCCACAGCTCCCCTGTCGACGCCCGGTAGCAACGGGCTCGACGCCGTACTCCCTGTGGTGGGGAAGCCCCGGCCGCGCACCCCTGGTGATTGCCAGGGTGTGCGTGGCCGGGGCACGTCCCGGTCCGTAGGGCCGGCGGTTCGTCAGCCGGTCACCGCGTCGTGTCGGTGGCGCTCAGTCGCAGCATGGTCCAGGAGGCCGGCGCAAGAGTGAGCTGGACGCTGGCGTCGGTGCCGCGTGCCGTGCCGTTGGGGCGCGGCGCGGCGTGGTCCGGACCGTCGGCCGTGTTCTTGGCGTGCAGGTCGGCGCCGCCGACGGTGACGCACTCGATGATGTCGCTGACCTGCGCGCCGGCGACGTCGATTGTCACCTCGGCCGGAGTGTCGAGGGCCCGGTTGACGAGGAAGACGGTCATCTCCCCGGTGGTGTCATCCCAGGTGGAGACCGCGTCGACCGCGTCGACCTCACCGTAGCGGTCGGTGGTCGTCGTGCTGCCCTCGCGCAGCATGTCCAACACTGCGCCCTGAGCGTGCCGGGCGGTGCGGGCGAAGGGGTGGAAGATGGTCTGCCGCCAGGCCGAGCCGCCCGTCTCGGTCATGATCGGTGCGATGACGTTCACCAGTTGGGCCTGGCAGGCCGCGCTCACCCGGTCGCTGTGCCGGAGCAGGCTGATGAGCAGTCCGCCGACGACGACAGCGTCGGCCACGCTGTAGTGGTCCTCCAGCAGGGGCGGCGCGACCGGCCAGTCCTCGCCGCTCGGGGGCGTGGACGGGGCGGCGGACTGGTACCAGACGTTCCACTCGTCGAACGCGATCATGATCTTCTTGGTGGACCGGCGGATCGCCCCGACCGAGTCGGCGATGGCGGTGACGGCGTCGATGTACCTGTCCATGTCCTCGGCCGAGGCGAGGAAGCTGGCCAGGTCGTCGTCGACCGGCTGGTAGTACGCGTGCAGCGAGATCAGGTCGACGTCGTCGTACGCCTCGGTGAGCACGTCGCGTTCCCAGCTGCCGAAGGTCGGCATTCCGAGGTGTGAGGAGCCGCAGGCGACGAGTTCGAGATCGGGATCGAAGCGGCGCATGGCCTTCGCGGTCTGCGCCGCGAGCCGCCCGTACTCGGTCGCGCTGCGCTGGCCCACCTGCCACGGGCCGTCCATCTCGTTGCCCAGACACCACAGCTTGATCCCGTACGGATCGACAGCGCCGTTGTCGCGGCGCTGGTCGGCGAGGTGGCTCCCACCGCGGTGATTGGCGTACTCGAGCAGGTCGACGGCCTCGGCGGTGCCACGGGTGCCGAGGTTGACCGCCATGATCGGATCCACGCCGGCCTTGCCGACCCATCGCATGAACTCGTCGAGCCCGAATGCGTTGGTCTCCAGGCTGTGCCAGGCAAGGTCGAGCCTCGCCGGTCGTTTGTCGACCGGGCCAACGCCGTCCTCCCAGCGGTAGGAGGAGACGAAGTTGCCGCCGGGATAGCGGACCGTGGTGACGCCCAGCTCGCGCACCAGCTCAAGGACGTCGCCCCGGAAGCCGTCGGCGTCGGCCGTCGGGTGTCCCGGCTCGTAGATCCCGTTGTAGACGCAGCGACCCAGGTGCTCCACGAACGAGCCGAAGAGCCGACGCGGCACCGGTGCGACGCGTCTGCGGGGGTCCAGGGTCAGGCGTGCCGTGTTCACGACGTTCTCCGGCGCGCTGTCGTGGTGGGTGTTCAGGGCTGGCTCCCTTCGTGCGGGTCCGACGCGAAGGTCTCTGCCCGAGCGCCGGGACCGAGGGGTGGTGGAGGCGGTGTGAGCTCTGGACAACGTGATCGTCTTCGATTACGTTCTCGATCTATGTAAACGTTACCGATTACGTTTACGTAAGGGAACACGGCACCTGGATCAATGTCCGGCTGGCACGGCCCCCACAGCCATGCCGCCCCGGCTGACCGGGTGTCCGCTCCCACCCGCCTCGCCGCCACCGCTTCCCTGGCGTCGTCCGCAGCGCGCGTCCAGACGCCGCCGTCGTGGTGGCCGACGAGGCCGAAAGACCAGCTCGTCGCGGTGATAGGGGTGACCGGGTGACAACTGTTGAGCCGGAGATCGAGGCGACCTACACGGATGCGACAGCGCCCGTCGACGAACGGGTGTCGGATCTGCTGGCCCGGATGACCCGCGAGGAGAAGCTCGCGCAACTCGGCAGCACGTGGGCGTTCACAGTGCTGCAGGGCGGACGGTTCGCGGCGGAGCGGGCCCGGCCGATCCTTCGACACGGCCTGGGGCACGTGACCCGCGTCGCGGGCGCGACCAGCCTGAAGGCGGCGCAGGTGGCGCGGGCCGCCAACGCGATCCAGCGCTTCCTGGTCAGCGAGACCCGGCTGGGGATCCCGGCCATAGTGCACGAGGAGGTCTGCTCGGGGGTGATGGCCCGCGAGGCGACAATCTTCCCGCAGGCGATCGGCGTCGCGAGCACCTGGGCGCCCGAGCTCAACCGGCAACTGGCGGACACCGTTCGCGCGCAGATGCGCGCCATGGGAAGCCACCAGGGGCTCTCGCCGGTGCTGGACGTGGTGCGCGACCCACGGTGGGGCCGGACGGAGGAGACCTACGGCGAGGACCCGTACCTGGTGTCCCGGATGGGCGTGGCGTTCGTCCGGGGCCTGCAGGGCGCCGACCTGACCGACGGCGTCCTCGCCACCGCCAAGCACTTCGTCGGCTACGGGGCGTCCGAGGGTGGGCTGAACTGGGCGCCGGCCCACCTGCCGCCGCGTCTGCTGCGCGAGGTGTACCTGTACCCGTTCGAGGCGGCGGTCCGCGACGGCGGGCTCCAGTCGGTGATGGCCGGCTACCACGAACTCGACGGCGTCCCGTGCCATGCCAACCAGGAGCTCCTCGCCGACGTCCTGCGTGGGCAGTGGGGCTTCACGGGCAGCGTGGTCTCCGACTACTTCGCCGTCAACGACCTCCACTCGTACCACCACTTCGCGCAGGACAAGCAGCAGGCCGCGACGGTGGGCCTCGGCGCGGGCGTGGACGTCGAGCTTCCGGCGACGGACGCGTACGCGGACGCCCTCACCCGCGCCCTGGACGCCGGCGAGGTCAGCCAGGCCCAGCTCGACGAGGCTGTCGCACGGATCCTTCGGCACAAGGTCGAACTCGGGCTCTTCGAGAACCCGTACGTCGACGAGGACGCGGCCGCTGCGACGGCCAACGCCGAGCGGCACCGGGACGTGGCGCTGGAGATCGCCCGCCGCAGCCTCGTCCTGCTCAAGAACGACGGCGTCCTGCCGCTGCTCGGGGAGGCCGGAACTGTCGCGCTTGTCGGCCCGAACGCCGACGACGCCCGACACCTGCTCGGTGACTACTCGTTCGCGGCCCACATCGAGGCGTTGGCCGCGGCGCGTGAGCGGCGTGGCCTGCTCGGCGAGATGATGACGATCCCGGAGGATCTGGAGATCGACGAGAGCACCGACGGTGTGCCGACGGTGCGCGACGAACTCGCGGCGCGGCTGGGCGACCGGCTGCGCTTCGCCCCGGGCTGCGACGTGCTCGATGCGTCGACCGAGGGGTTCGCCGAAGCGGTAGCGGTCGCCGCGGCGGCAGACGTCGCGGTGCTGGTGCTGGGGGACCGCTCGGGAGTGACGCGCGAAGCAACCACCGGGGAGTCGCGGGACCGGTCCAGTCTGGACCTGCCGGGCGTGCAGGAAGAGCTGCTGCGCGCCGTCGTCGCCACCGGCACGCCCGTCGTTGCGGTGCTCGTCGCCGGCCGACCCGTCGGCAGTGACTTCCTGCACGAGAAGTGCGCCGCCGTGCTGATGGCCTGGTTGCCGGGGGAGACCGGGGCGCAGGCGATCGCCGAGGTGCTCCTCGGTGCGGTGAACCCGAGCGGAAGGCTGCCGATCTCGTACCCCCGCGGCGTGGGCCAGATCCCCGTCTTCTACGGCCACAAGGTGTCCGGCGGGCGGTCATACTGGCACGGCGACTACGTGGACTCGCCGGTCGCCCCGCGATACGCCTTCGGCCACGGCCTCGGGTACACCTCGTTCGTGATCGAGGACGCCACGGTGGAGAGCGCCGAGGTCCGCGCCGGGGACAGCGTCGGTGTCGAGGTCACTGTCACCAACACCGGACATCGGGCGGGGGAGCAGGTGGTGCAGCTCTACGTCCGCGACCCGCAGGCCACGATCACCCGGCCGGTGCTGGAGCTGAAGGCCTTCGTTCGCGTCGAGGCCGCCGCCGGCCAGCGGCTGGCGGTACGGTTCGCGCTCCCCACCGGCCAGCTCGGCTTCTACGACCGGAGCATGGCGTACGCGGTGGAGGCGGGGCAGATCGAGGTGTACGTCGGCTTCTCGGCTGTCGACCATACCCATGCCGGCACCTTTGTCATCAGTGCGGACCCGGACCGGCCAACGTCGAAGGTCTTTACCGGGACCGTTGAAGTTCGGCAACTGTGATCGTTCACCCGGGTCGGGGAATGGTTCTTGACGGAGTGTGCCGTCCTGTTGTCAACGGGTAGCACCACCGCGGAAATCGGGCCCCACTCCGAACCCCGGCAGAGGATGCTGATTGCGTTATCCGCAACGGCGTCCGAGCGTCAATCCCGCCCTCGGGAGTGTCCAGTTGGGACGTTCTTCTCGATGGTCGGGTAAGGACGAAGAGGTCTTGTGTTCGTAATCGTTCTCAGTTACGTTGGCAACATCCTGGAAACGTAACCGATAACGATTGCAGTCCAGAGAGAGCGGCATGATTGAAGTCAATGCACCGGTGACAATGAGTGATGTCGCCCGAGCTGCTGGCGTTTCCACCGCCACGGTCTCGCGCGTCGTCAACGGGCATTACGGCGTCAGCGCTCGCACGGTCGCTCAGGTGCGCTCCGCCATCGAGCAGCTCGGCTACGAGTCGAGCCTGGTGGCCACCAGCCTTCGGCGCAGCCGCACCAATGTTCTGGGCCTGGTGGCGCACAGCTTCCAGTCGTACACGGCGGAAGTGCTCAAGGGCGTGATGAAGGCGCTGAGCCGCTCGGGCTTCGATCTGATCATCTACGCCAACAGCGACCTCTACGGGTCGTATTCGGAGGGCTGGGAGCAGCGGCACCTGACCCGGCTGTCGGGCACCCTCACCGACGGGTGCATCGTCGTCACGCCCTGGGGTGAGGTCCGGAGCCGCACGCCGGTCGTGGCCATCGACCCGGTGCGGGGCTCGACGGCACCCTCGGTGATTTCCGACAACCTCGCTGGCGCCACCACGGCGGTCGAGCACCTGCTCGGCCTGGGTCATCGGCGCATCGGGTTCATCGCCGGCCGCGACAGCCTGGCCTCGGCCTGGTCGCGGGAGGAGGGATACCGCGCCGCGCTGACCACCGCCGGGGTTCCGGTCGACCCGACACTGATCGGCCGAGGAGATTTCAACCCCGAGTCGGCGACCCCGCTGGCGCGCGTCCTGCTGCAACGACCGGACCCGCCATCGGCGATCTTCGCGGCGAGCGACGGAATGGCCTTCAAGGTTCTGGAGGTCGCCAGGGAGCTGGGGTTCTCGGTGCCGGGGGACCTGTCCGTCGTGGGGTTCGACAACATCCCCGAGTCGGCGTTGACCCGGCCGGGTCTGACCACAGTGGACCAGTCGATGTATCAGCTCGGGTACGAAGCCGCGCGGATGCTGAAGTCACTGGTGACCGGCGAGTGGGACGAGCCGGGCCAGATAGTGCTTCCGACCAGCCTCGTCGTGCGCGACTCCACCGCACCACCGAAGAGCGCGCCACGACCATGACATCAGCCCACTGGCGCACGAGCCTGGTCGCTCCCGACAGAGCGATCAGGTCAGGTGTGCCAGTGGCAGCAGCCCGAAGGAGGTGCACGCAGCACACACGCCCAGATCCACAGGTGAGTTGAGCCGGTCAGTCGGGTCGCATCCGCTGCCGGCACATGAAAGGAGTGGAGTGTGACTACCGAACAGTATCACGGGCGCTTACGCCGTCTGGGCGTACGCCGGCGGCTCTCGGCGGCGTTCACCGCCGGGGTCATCGCCACCGCGGTGGTGCTCGTCGCGCCGCAACCGGCCGCGGCGGACACGCCGTGGCTCGACGTGTCCGCGGACCGTTACGCCACGTTTGCCGTCCCGGCTGCGTACGTCCAGGAGAACCTGGGCACCGTCTCGCAGGTGGTCGTGGAGGGAAACTTCGGGCCGTCGGCCAGTTGGGCGGAGTTCGGTCTGACCCGCCGGGGTGACGTGTGGTCGGGTGTTCTCGGCGCCCTGGAGCCCGGGCTGTACAACTACCAGTTCACGGCCGACGACACCAAGACCATCAAGGACCCGACGAACAGCACTGGTGTCGCGTCCAACCCGCTTCTGAGCACCTTCCTCGTCGCGGGTGACTCGGCCCGGTGGCTGCTCGACGCGCCGGCCGGCACCGGCGGGAAGATCGAGACGCTGACCTACCGGACCAGGAACGCGCAGCGCTCCGCGGTGGTCTGGACGCCACCGGGTTACGCGGCCAAGGGCCCGAAGGGATATCCGGCGCTCTTCCTGCAGTCCGGTGACGGTGTGGCCGCCACCGACTGGCTCGACCTCGGTCGATCCAAGCAGATCCTCGACAACCTCTCGGCCGCGGGCGCCATGAGCCCGATGGTGGTGGTGATCAACAACGCCGACGCCTCGGACGACAAGGAGTTGAGGGACCTCCGGAAGGCGGTCACCGACAACTTCCGGGTCCTTCGCGATCCGGCGCATCAGGCGATCGCGGGTGTGTCCGACGGCGCCACGCAGGCGTTGCGGTCCGCGCTCACCAGGCCGGGCCAGTTCGGTTACGTCGGTTGGTTCTCCGGCACGTCGGCTCCACAGCTCGACCGGAAGGACGCCAAGGCGATCAACCGCGGCGTCAAGCTGCTCCGCCTGTACACCGGCAACGTCACCGATCCCGCTCACAACCCCACCTACCGGCTGACGAAGGCGCTGGGCCGCGCCGACGTCCGGTTCGAGTTCGACGGGGTCAACCCGGACGGCGGCGCGACCTGGACCACCTGGCAGGAGAACCTCGTCGACTTCGCGCCGCGGTTGTTCCGGCACGTGGCCGACCACGGGCCGAGCCCGGGTCACACGCAGTTCAAGGGCGAGTTCAACCCGCCACCGGCCGGCACCACCCCGACGCCCTTCGTCAGCGAGGACGGGTTCGTCACCTTCGAGACCACCACGGACTTCGCTGACGCTCAGCACGTCACGGTCTGGGCGAACGTCGCGCCGGGCGGCAGCTGGCTGCGACTGCCACTGACCCGCGACGGTGACCGGTGGCGGGCAACAGTGGGCCCGCTGAAGCCCTGGTTTTACTACTACCGGCTGATCGTGGACCGGGTCGCGGTCAAGGACGCCTCGAACCCGACGAAGGTCACCACCGAGCCGATGTGGAGCACCTTCCTCATTCCCGGGCCGGGCGCCCGACTGCTGTCGGACGTGCCCGCCGGTCGGGGCGGAACTGTCGAGAGCATGACCTACACCAGCACGGTGGCCGGCCAGGACCGGACCGCGCTGGTCTGGACCCCGCCCGGGTATGACCCGGACCGGGCGCAGCCGTACCCCGTCCTCTACCTTCAGCACGGCGGCGGGCAGAACTACACGGACTGGGTCGAGATGGGCCGTGCCAAGCAGATCCTCGACAACCAGTTCCTCGACGGCGACCTCACGCCGATGGTTGTCGTGATGGGCAACGGCAACTCGTCGAACTTCAACAGCGAGCTGCGGGAGAACATCGTTCCGACGGCCCGTGCCCGCTACAACATCTCCAGCGATCCGTCGCAGCAGGCCCTCGCTGGCCTGTCGATGGGCGGCGGGCAGGCGTTCGGGGTGCTGCGGGCCTACCCGGGCGAGTTCGCCTACGTCGCCGCGTTCTCGGCCGGTTTCGGCAGCGGCACCGGCGTCGACGTGGCGGCGATCAACAACGGCACCAAGATGCTGCGCCTCTACGTCGGTGACCAGACCGACTTCGTGTACCCGAGCTTCATGACATCGCTGACCACGTTGGACAACCTCGGTATCCGCTACGAGTTCGACGGGGTCACCCCCGGGCCGCACGGCTGGGACGTGTGGCAGAAGAACCTCATCGACCTGGCGCCCCGTCTGTTCAAGCGCTAGGAGCCATCGCCGGCGACGCCACCGGCGGCAGGGCTTCCTGCCCCCGGTGGCGCCCGCCAGCGCATGGATGCAGTGCACCGCCATCGCCGAAGGGAACCATCTCAATGAAGAGAAGACGAATACTCGCCACGGTAGCCATGCTCGCGGCGGGGACCGGCCTCGTCGCCTGCTCCTCCGACGAGGGCGGCAGCGACGCGAGCAATTGCACGAACACCATCACCAAGCAGAACGTGCCGGTCGTGACGATGTGGGGCTGGTACCCCAACACTCAACTCGTCGTCGACAACTTCAACAAGCAGCACGACGATGTGCAGGTCTGCTGGACCAACGTCGGCCAGGGCAGCGACGAGTACGACAAGTTCCAGACCGCCATCTCGGCGGGCACCGGGGCGCCCGACGTGATCATGGTCGAGGCGGACCGGATCCCGACGTTCCAGATCCAGGGCGCGCTCGTCGACATCAAGCAGTACGGCTACGACGCGGTCAAGGCCAACTACGGCGAGGGCGCCTGGAAGGACGTGTCGGTCGGCGACGCGGTCTACGGCGTCCCTGTCGACGGCGGCCCGGTGGCGATGATCTACCGCAAGGACATCTTCGACAAGTACAAGGTCACCCCGCCGAAGACCTGGGCCGAGTACGAGCAGGCCGCGCAGAAGGTCAAGGACGCCGGCGGTCCGCTCTTCGGGGACTTCGGCGCGAACGTCCCGGCGGTCCTGATGGCGCTCCAGATCCAGAAGGGCGCCACGCCCTTCACCTTCGATCCGGCGCAGCCGAAGGCGATCGGTGTGAAGCTCAACGACCAGGCGTCCAAGGACGTGCTGGACTACTGGGGCGGCCTGGCCAAGAAGGGCCTGGTCGGCACGCAGAACCAGTTCACCCCGGAGTACATCACCGGCGTGATCAACGGCAACTACGCGACGTACATCTCGGCGGCGTGGGCACCCGGCTACCTCACCGGCGCGGGCGTCGGCAAGGGCCAGGACACCGGCAAGTTCGCTGTGGCGCCGCTGCCGCAGTGGGACCCGGCCAACCCGGTGCAGGTGAACTGGGGCGGGTCGGCGTTCTCGGTGACCAAGCAGGCGAAGAAGCCGGAGCTGGCCGCGAAGGTCGCCTACGGGCTCTACGCCGACAAGGAGTCGCTCACCGACGGCTGGACCAACCAGATCATCTTCCCGCTGAACCTCACGGCGCTCAAGGATCCCGCGTTCGTCGACCTGAAGGTGGCGTTCTTCAACGGCCAGCAGGCGAACAAGGAGGTCTACCTTCCCGCCGCCGAGGCATACAAGGGCGTCGCGTACGCCCCCTTCGGTCAGTACTACCTCGACGCCATGGAGAAACAGGTCAGCGAGATCATCAAGGGCTCCGTCACCGGTTCGCAGGCTGCCGACCGGCTCCAGGAAGACGTGGCGAAGTACGCCAAGGAACAAGGCTTCACCGTTCAGTGACCGGCTGGGTGGGCCGCGCCGGCACTGGCCGGCCGGCCCACCCTCCCCCCTCAGCGTCCACGTCCCGGAGACCAAGATGACATCCCTGACCGAGAAGCGCGCAGCGCGTACACAGCCTGCGACGCGCACGATCCGTGGCAAGGTACACCTTCGCGAGCACCTGATGGGATGGCTCTTCGTCGGGCCGTTCGGGGTCGTGTTCCTGGCGTTCCTCATCGCGCCGCTGGCGTACGCGCTGTACCTCAGTCTCTTTCAGAAGAAGCTGATCGGCGGCACCAGCTTCGTTCTCTTCGACAACTACGTGAAGGCGTTCACCGACCCGAGCTTCCTGTCCGGGGTGTGGTTCGTCATCCGCTTCTCGCTGGTCTCGATCCCGGTGCAGATCCTCATCGCGCTCGCGCTGGCCCTCATCCTGGACGCGGTGACCACGGCGTTCGCTCGCTTCTCCCGCCTCATGATCTTCCTTCCGTACGCGATCCCCACCGTCATCGGGGCCGTGATGTGGGGCTTCCTCTACAGCAGGGGCTTCGGCCCGCTCACCGACATCTTCGGGCTGTTCGGCGCCACCGCACCCGACTTCCTGAGCAGCGACCTGATCTTCTACGGGCTGCTCAACGTCGTCACCTGGCAGTGGGCCGGCTACTACATGATCATCCTGTACGCGGCGTTGCAGGGCGTCGACCCGACGCTCTACGAGGCGGCCCGGATGGACGGCGCCGGACGGTGGCAGATCGCGACCCGGATCAAGATCCCGCTGATCGCGCCCGCCCTGATCCTCATCCTGGTCTTCTCGCTCATCGGCACCCTGCAGTTCTTCAACGAACCGCAGATCCTGCGATACCTCGCCGCGGGCACCATCGGCTCGGACTTCACCCCGAACATGTACGCGTACCAACAGGCGTTCTCGCTCGCCAACTTCAACTACGGGTCGGCGATCTCCTTCGCCCTCGGCGGGGTCGTGTTCATCTGCGTGTACGCCTTCCTGTTCTTCACCCGCAAGCGGAGGAGCTTCCTGTAGATGACCGACCACAGCAGCGTCCGCGCCGGCGCCCGCCGACCGCAGCGCTATCTCCCGATGCAGATCCTGCTCGGCTTCCTGGTGATCTACTTCCTCGTGCCGTTCTGGTGGGTCATCGTCAACAGCTCCAAGGACGCACCGGGCCTGTTCGGCGGTGGCAACACCCTCTGGTTCACCGACCAGATCGACTACCTGGGCAACCTCAGGCAGCTCTTCACCTACGACGGTGGCATCTATCTGCGGTGGATGCTCAACTCCACGCTCTACGCCATCGCCGGTGGCGTCGGCGCCACCGTCCTGGCGGTGATGGCCGGCTACGGTTTCGCCAAGTACCGGTTCGCCGCCCGACGCTTCAGCTTCGCTGTCGTGCTCGGCGCGCTGATGGTGCCCGCCACCGCTCTGGTCATCCCTACCTTCATCCTGTTCTCCCGGCTCGGCCTGACGAACACGGTCTGGGCGGTGATCCTCCCGTCGCTGCTCAACCCGTTCGGGGTCTACCTGATGCACGTGTACGCGCGCGACGCGGTGCCCGACGAACTCCTGGACGCGGCGCGGGTCGACGGCGCGGGGGAGCTGCGGACGTTCTTCCAGATCGCTCTTCCGCTGATGCGTCCCGCGGTGGTCACAGTGCTGCTGCTGTCGGCGGTGGCGTCCTGGAACAACTACTTCCTGCCGCTGGCCATGCTCTCCGACAACAGGCTCTTCCCGGTCACCGTCGGTCTTGGCCTCTGGCAGGGAATCGCGTCCGCGAACAACGCGGGAACCACCTCGCTGTGGAGCCTCATCATCCTCGGCTCCCTGGTGTCCGTGATCCCGCTGATCATCGCGTTCTTCAGCCTGCAACGACACTGGCGCGGCGGACTGTCCGTCGGAGGTCTCCGGTAGGCCGCTGCCAACCCACCACACGCATTGATCGCCGCACAGACCGCGGCCGGACGGATGACAGAGAGGTGTGCTGATGTCGACGACGAATCGACCGCTGCGCAGCGCGCAGTGGTTCGGTGCGGAAGGCCGCAACGGGTTCATCCATCGATCCTGGATGCGCAACCAGGGGTTCGCCGACGACGTCTTCGACGGTCGCCCGGTGATCGGCATCGCCACCACCTGGTCGGAGCTGACACCCTGCAACGCCCACCTGCGCGACCTCGCCGAGTCGGTGAAGCGGGGCGTGTGGGAGAGCGGGGGCCTGCCGCTGGAGTTCCCGGCGATGAGCCTGGGCGAGCCGCTGATGCGACCCACGACCATGCTCTACCGCAACCTGCTGGCGATGGAGCTGGAAGAGTCGGTCCGCGCCAACCCGCTCGACGGGGTGGTACTGCTCTCCGGCTGTGACAAGACCACCCCCGGCCTGCTGATGGGAGCGGCGAGCGTCGACCTGCCGACCCTGATGCTGACCGGCGGCCCGATGCTCAACGGCAAGTTCCGCGGCCAGGACATCGGCTCCGGCACCGTCGTTTGGCGCTTCACCGAGGAGATGCGGGCCGGCCGGATGACCGCGGCCGACTGCTCCGAGGCGGAGGTCGGCATGTCCCGCAGCCGAGGCCACTGCATGACAATGGGCACCGCGTCCACGATGGCCTGTGTGACCGAGGCGCTGGGCGTGCAACTGCCGGGAGCGGCCGCCGTGCCGGCGGTCGACTCCCGGCGGTACGCGCTCGCGCACGCCGCCGGACGCCGGATCGTCGCCATGGTCGAACAGGACCAGCGGTTGTCCTCGGTGCTCACCAGGCAGGCGTTCGAGAACGCCGTCCGGGTCAACGCCGCCATCGGCGGCTCCACCAACGCCGTCGTACACCTGCTCGCGATCGCCGGACGCCTCGGCGTCCCCCTGTCGCTGGAGGACTTCGACATCCTCACCGCCGAGGTGCCGATGCTCGTCAACCTCATGCCGTCCGGGAAGTACCTGATGGAGGACTTCGCCTACGCCGGCGGCCTGCCGGTGGTGATGAAGGAACTCGCCCCGCTGCTGCACATGGACCACGTCACGGTCAGCGGCAGGAGCGTGGCGGAGAACGTCGACGGCGCCCAGTGCTGGAACCGGGACGTCATCGGCACCATGGAGGAGCCGTTCCAGCCCGCCGGCTCGGGCACGGTCGTGCTGCGCGGCTCGCTCGCGCCGTCCGGGGCGGTGTTGAAGGTCTCCGCCGCCTCCGCCCACCTCCTCACGCACACCGGCCCGGCGCTCGTCTTCGACCGAATCGAGGAGTACGTGGTCGCCGCCGACGACCCGGACCTCGACGTCACCCCGGACACGGTGATCGTCGTCCGCAACGCCGGACCACGGGGCTACCCCGGGTTCCCGGAGGTGGGCAACGTGCCCATGCCACGACGGTTGCTCGCCGACGGCATCACGGACATGGTGCGGATCTCCGACGCCCGGATGAGCGGCACCGGTTACGGCACCTGCATCCTGCACGTGGCGCCGGAGGCGTCAGTGGGCGGCCCGCTCGCACTGGTACGCACCGGCGACCTGGTCTCCGTCGACGTTTCGACGCGCCGCCTGGATCTCCTGGTCGACGACGCCGAACTCGCCCAGCGCCGTGCCGCCTGGCAGCCTCCGGGTCCGGTGGCCGACCGGGGTTGGGTACGGCTCTACAGCGAGCACGTCCTACAGGCGGACAGCGGTGCGGACCTCGACTTTCTCGTCGGTGGCAGCGGCAGCGCGGTGCCCCGTCACTCACACTGACGGCCACGACCGGACGAGGCCCACGAGGAACTGATTCCATGGAAGAACGGACGGCCCGCCAGTGCGAGTTCACGCAAAGGCCGCTGTGACAGCGGCCGACCGGCCCCCGGTCATGGCCGACGTCGCTCGCCTGGCGGGCGTGTCACACCAAACGGTGTCCCGGGTCATCAACGGGGCACCCAGCATCAGGCGCGAGACGCGGGAGCGGGTCCTGGAGGCCATCCGGCGACTCGACTACCGTCCCAACACCGCCGCCCGGGCGCTGGTGCGCGGACGGTCCGGAATGATCGGCATCATCGGCACGGCCAGGACGCTGTTCGGTCCGACGAGCATCCACCGCAGCGTCGAGGACGCCGCCCGCGCGGCCGGCTACTTCGCCACCTCGGTGAGCCTCTCCGAGGTGACGGTACGGGCGCTCAGCGACGCCACCGAACACCTCATGCGCGTCGGCGTGGAGGGCGTCGTGATGATCGCCGGCAACGATGAGGCCCTCGAGGTGGTGCGGATGACGCGCTCGGGTGTCCCCTTCGTCGTCGTGGAGGGCGATCTGTCCAGGGCCAGCGTGACGGTCGGCGTCGACCAGGTGCTCGGCGCCCGGATGGCCACCGAGCACCTCCTCGACCTCGGGCATCGAGAGATCGTGCATGTGAGTGGTCCGCTCAACTGGGCGGAGGCGCGCGCTCGCCTCGAAGGGTGGCGTCAGGCGATGAGTTCCGCGGGCCTACGCCCGCCGGAGCCGGTCGAGGGGGACTGGAGAGCGCACAGCGGCTACGTCGCCGGGCTGCGGATCGGTGTGATGCGCGCAACCACTGCGGTGTTCGCCGCCAATGACCAGATGGCCATCGGGGTGCTGCGCGGGTTGCACGAGTGTGGGCGACGGGTGCCACACGACGTCTCCGTCGTCGGATTCGACGACGTGCCCGAGGCGCCCTACCTCATCCCGCCGTTGACGACGATCCAGCAGGACTTCGACGCGGTCGGTCGGCGGGCCATCACCGCCGTCACCCAGGCCATCGACGACACGGTGCCGCAGCGTCTGCCGCTGGTCGTCCCCAAGCTCGTGGTGCGGCAGAGCACGGCGCCGCCGACCGCCACCTGAACAGCCAGAACCTCCACCGGATGCCCGCCGACGGGCGGGAGCCCGGGCGTGTGGCCGGGGCTCCCGCGACACCGATCGTGCGTGGGTCGAACGAGGTGTTCAGAGCGTGAACACGAGGGTGGAGATGCTGCGGGCGCCGACGTTGATGGTGGCCTGACCGCCGTTCACGCTGGTCGGCTGGCTGGCCGCGTTGGCGTTCTGCGAGGTGAGGTAGTGCTCGGCCCGGCTGACGTTCTGCGGGGCCTGGATCACGGCGTTGTTGACCGCGCTGTTCGAGCGGTTGAGGATCACCAGGGTGATCTTCCCGTCGCCCTGGTAGGCGGTCACCTCCAGCGGCGAGGCCTTCGAACTCTTCGACAGAGCGACCCGCTGGTAGCCGGGGCGGACGTACTTCGCGTACTGCGAGAAGGCGTACCCGCGCTTGAGCGGAGCACCAGCGACGGTGCCGAACGCCGACTCACCGTCGCCGATGAACGAGTAGTAGCGCTTGCCGTACCACCAGATGTAGGCGTTCCAGTTGGCCTCCATCGACTTGTGCACGGTGCGCATGATGTCGTCGAGGGTCTCGTTCCAGACCGCCGTGTTGGCGGGGTTGCCCCAGATGTTGGAGCCGCCGCCGTCGGCGGCGTGCAGGTTCCACTCGGTCATCCACACCGGCTTGTTGTGCTGCTCCGCCAGCGAGTACGGCCGCAGTCGGCCCGACTCCTCGGTGCCGTACAGGTGTCCGCCGATGTAGCCGATGTTGTTGCGGGCGGTCGCGTCGTTGAGGGTCGGATCGGTGAAGTTGTAGTTCATGTTCACCGCCTCGGCCACCATCAGCTTGGTGTTCTGCACCTTGGTGCCCTGGTCGCGCACGAAGGTGCGCAGCTCGGTGCCGCTCCAGTCCATCGAGTCGTAGTCCGGGTGCCAGTCCGGCTCGTTCTGCACGGACGTGACGTCGATGGATACGCCCTGGCCGCGCATGTACTGCACGTAGCTGTTCAGATGGTTCGCGTAGTCGTCGTAGTAGTCGGTCTTCAGCTTGCCGCCGTTGACCCGACTGTTGTTGGTCTTCCACGCCGCCGGCGCGGTCCACGGTGAGGCGAGGATCTTCACGTTGGATCCGTACGACTTCGCCGTCTTCAACGAGTTCACGTGCGTCGCCCACTCGCTGGATTCCGGCGACAGGCCGGTCCGCACGATGGAGAGCCCCAGCTGGTTGGCACCCATCCCGACCAGTGTCTGGGTGTCCGTCGTCGACCAGGCGCTACCCCAGATGGACTGCGCGGCCCCGAAGCCGTCGACCGTCTGGTACCTGGTCGCGCTGTTGACCGTGATGTCCGCCGGCCCGGTCGGCGGCGGGGTGGTGGGCGGCGGATCGGTCGGCGGCGGGTCGGTCGGTGGCGGGGTCGTCTCGGTGCCACCGGTGCAGCCCACCCCGTTCAACGCGAAGGTCGTCGGATCGGGGTTGCTGCCGGTCCACGAGCCGTTGAAACCGAACGAGACGGTCCCGTTGGTCGCGATGGCCCCGTTGTAGCTGACATTCTTGGCGGTGACGGCGGCGCCGCTCTGCGTCAACGTTGTGTTCCACGCCTGCGTGATGGTCTGTCCGGCGTTGTAGTTCCAGGTCAGCGTCCAACTCGTCAGCGCGTCGCCGAGATTGGTGATGGTGACGTTGGCGCCGAAGCCGCCCTGCCACTGCGACGACACGCTGTACTTGACCGAACAGCCGGCGGCGGCGGCCCCCGCTGGCATCGCCACGGCGACCGCTGCCGATGCCAGCAGGACGGCGCCGGCCGACACCAGGGCGGCGTTCTTCGCTCTTCTTCTCACGAAACTCCTCCTGAGATGGTGGTGGCATCCACGCCTCGGGAGGGCTCGTCTGCGGCGAGATCAGCGGTGGTGGTGCGGTGGGGGTTGGGAGCGCTCCCAGGTGCTTGATTCAGAAAGTTAATTCGTATAACGAATCCTGTCAATGCAATCGGCCTGAGCGCGACGGCGCCGTCACCGGCCGCAGGCGCCGCACTGCCGGCGGGTGCGCAGGTGGTAGTCGGTGGACGCGATCACCAGGCCCACCCCCATGACGAGGTACGCCGACATCGCCACCCACAGGAACGCATCGGAGAACTCGCTGTACGAGCCCGACATCACCTGCGCCATCCCCATCCCGAAGTAGGCCACGATGCCGGTGCCGAGCCCGAAGCCGGGCACCAGCAGCAGCAGACGAGGAATGGTGCGCCCCGCGAGCAGCGGAACCCACTCCGGCCAGACCTCACCCCAGTGGTGTGCCAGCGCCAGTGGCAACAGCACTCCGGCCAGCACCAGGCCGATCTCCAACCCGAGCAGGGAGGCGCTCTGATCGACGCGGTCGAACCCCACCACGAACTGGGCCGCGAAGCGGGTCACCAGACCGCCCACAGCGGCCCACGCGGCCCAGCGCGCCCACCGCGCGGGCGCCGAGCGACGCGTACCCGGTCGGACCGTCCGGCAGCAGACTGGACAGTCGCCCCGGGTGCGCCGCTGATAACGCGCGGTGGCCAGAGCGAGCAGCACCGCTCCGGTGACACAACCGAGCCGGCTGACGAACGCCAGCGGGTCGAAGAACGGGCCGACGGTGAACAGCAGGAAGCCCACCAGCTCCGGCAGCAGGATCGCGGCTGCCGCGACCAGCGCTCCGGCGACAGCCCAGGCGAGCCCGGCAAGCGCTGGCCGCCAGGTCGCCACCCGGTCCAGGGCAACCGCCAGCCCGCCCGCGGCCGCGCACAACGCCACCGACCACCAGCCGGTGAAGCCGAGCAGGTCGAACCCGAGCCGCCCGAACTCCGGAGCCTCGCCGACCGTCCAGGCCAGACGCACGCCCCCGTATGCCACGGCCCAGCCGAGCACCGCGTACGTCAGGCCATGGAGGCTCCGTCCGACAATCTGCCTCGATGTCGTCATGCACCGATCCTGCTGGCGTCGCGCGGCGGGCGGACCCCGCTGACGGGGGAAGGCGTTCCCTCGCGGGAGGGACCGGCCGGACCGTGGGTGCGCCGAACAGAGCCGGACACGGGCACGCGATTCCAGCGTGGCGGGTGCGTCAAACACTCGTGTCACTTGTGGAGTGACGGGGTGTGGTGTGAATCCTCGGCCTTCTATACCGTGGCACGGTCACGGGTGGCCACTTCCTCGACTGGGCCGTCCCGGTACGCGTTCGACACGGGGGAGTTCGTCATGACCATGGAATCACCGACGACCGGCCGGGCCGAGGCCGGTGAGGCTGGCGCGCAACAGAAGATCGACACGTCGGTGCCGCATTCGGCGCGGATCTGGAACTACTGGCTCGGTGGCAAGGACAACTTCGCTGTCGACCGTGAGGCCGGGGACCAGTATCGCCAGGTCTTTCCCGGCGTCGTCGACGTGGCCCGGGCCTCCCGGCAGTTCCTGGTCCGCTCGATCATGTTCCTCGCTGCCGACGCGGGCATCCGCCAGTTCCTCGACGTCGGCACCGGGCTGCCGACCGCCAACAACACGCACGAGGTGGCCCAACGGATCGCCCCGGACGCGCGGATCGTCTACGTCGACAGCGACCCGCTGGTGCTGGTGCACGCGCGCGCGTTGCTGGTGGGCACGCCCGAGGGCAGGACCGCCTACATCGACGGCGACCTGCGCGACCCGGCCGCTGTCATCTCCGAGGCCGGCAAGACGCTCGACTTCGCGCAGCCGATCGGTCTCATCCTCAGTGGTGTCATGGGTCACGTGCCCGACTACGAGGCGGCCCGTTCGGTCACCCGGCGGCTGGTGGCGGCGCTGCCGAGCGGCAGTTACCTCTCGCTGAACGACGGCACGAGCCTGATCAGCGCCGAGATGCAGCAGGCGCAGGACGACTACAACGACAGTGGCGCGACTCCGTACACTCTGCGCTCGCCCGACGAGATCGCCGGTTTCTTCGACGGCCTGGAGCTGGTCGAGCCCGGCGTCGTGCCGTGCCCGCAGTGGCGACCGGACGACGCCGTCGACACGCCTGCCGACATCGATGCCTTCGGCGGGGTGGGCCGCAAGCGCTGACGCCGCCGCGCGGTACTGCCGGTCAGCCGGTCTGGTCGGCTGGCGGGAGGACGCTCTGCACCGCCACGCAGGGGTCCGTGGCGGGTGCGGCGACGTGGATCGCCTCGGCGGCCCGGGCGGCGAGGTCACGAAAGACCTCGCGCTGCTGCTCGGGTAACCCGCCCAGGACGTGGTCCTCGACGTGGGCGACCCGCCGCTCGGCCTCGGCGAGCGTCCGGCGTCCGCGTTCGGTGGCCACCACCCGTCGGGCCCGTCGGTCCTGGGGGTCGGGCCTGCGCTCGATGAGGCCGGCGTTCGCCAGGTCGTCGATGACGTAGGTCAGCACGCTGCGGTCGATGGCCAGGCGAGCGGCCAGGGCACCCTGCGTGGGCACCTCCTCGTGCACGACGACGGCCAGGATGTGGTACCCCCGACTGCCGTGCGGCAGGTCCTTCAGTAGCTCCTCGACGCGCTCCTGCCAGCGGCGCAGCACCATGCCCAGCGACCAACCGAAGTTCGAGCCGCGCTTGCGGTCGGCCGGCAGCTCGCACGGATCGGTCACGGACATGTCCCGATGCTAGTGGCCGGCGCGTTGATCATCATCCGACATCACCGCAGCCCAGGAATGATCGGCCACCAAGATAGGTTGTCTGACAAACGATAGGCGCAGAACATCATGGGCTGATCAAACGATCGCATGGATGGTGAGACAATGTCGGACTACGGGCACGAACTCCGGTTTGGGTCGTTCCTGACACCCAGCGTGCACGACCCGGATCAGGTGGTGACGCTGGCCGAGCTGACCGAGGCCGCAGGGCTGGACCTGGTCACCTTCCAGGACCACCCGTACAACGCGGAGTTCCTCGACACCTGGACCCTGCTGAACTGGGTCGCCGCCCGCACGGAACGGCTCCGGATCTCGGGGAACGTCCTCAGCCTGCCGCTGCGCCCGCCGGCCGTGCTGGCCCGGGCCGCGGCGAGCCTGGACCGGTTGTCGCACGGCCGTTTCGAACTGGGCCTCGGCGCCGGCGCGTTCTGGGACGGGATCGAGGGCATGGGAGCACGTCGGCTGACCGCTGGGCAGGGAGTCGCGGCCCTGCGGGAGGCTATCGACGTCCTGCGCGGCGTGTGGGACGACACCGCCACCGGACCGCTGCGGCTGGACGGGGAGTTCTACCCCGTACCCGGAATGCAGCGCGGTCCGAAGCCGGCACACGACATCGACATCTGGCTCGGCGCGTACCAGCCGAAGATGCTGGCCCTGACCGGCCAGAAGGCCAACGGCTGGCTGCCGACGCTGGAATACCTGCGATCTCCGGACCGGGTTACCGCCAACCGGCTCATCGACGAGGCGGCCGTCGCCGCGGGCCGCGAGCCCAGGGAGATCAGGCGGCTGCTCAACCTGTTCACTGTCGACGTCTCGTCGCGCAGCAGCGGCTTTCTCCAGGGGCCCGTCGAGCAGTGGGTCGACCAACTGCTTTCGCTGGTCCTGGAGGAGGGGTTCAGCACCTTCCTGATCGGGCGCGACGACCCACGCCTCATCCAGACCCTCGGGCAGGAGATCGCCCCGGCGCTGCGGGAGGCGGTCGCCAGGGAGCGCACCGGGGGTGAGGTCGGCGTCGGGCCGGTCCGCACGACCGTCGCGCTGGCCGAGCGGCACCCCGGCCTCGACTACGACGCGCTGCCCCCGTCGCTGGCCGACAGGTCCGTCGAGCCGGGTGACCAGGAGTACGAGCGGGTACGCCACACCTACAGCTGGCACGGCTCGCCGGCCCTGGTGATCCGTCCGCGGAACGCCGCCGAGGTGGTCGACGCCGTGTCGTACGCCCGGACGCAGGATGTCCCGCTGTCGGTGCGCAGCGGCGGACACGGCATCAGCGGCCGGTCGACGAACGACGGGGGAGTCGTCATCGACATGTCGAGGATGAAGAAGGTCGAGGTGCTCGACCGGGCGACACGTCGGGTGCGGCTGGAGCCGGGTGCCCGGTGGGGCGACGTGGCCCAGGCGCTTGCCCCGTACGGCCTGGCCATGAGCTCGGGCGACTACGGAGACGTGGGCGTCGGTGGTCTTGCCACCACCGCCGGCGTCGGATACCTGGCGCGCAAACACGGCCTGACCATCGACCACGTCGTCGCCGCCGAGATCGTCACAGCGGATGGCCGGCTGCTCCGCGTCGACGACGCGCATCACCCCGACCTGTTCTGGGCCGTCCGCGGCGCCGGTGGGAACTTCGGGGTGGTCACCGCGCTTGAGCTGGAGGCGTACGAGGTCGACAAGGTCGTCTACGCCCAGCTCGTCGCGGACGCGACAGACACCGCCCGACTGCTGCGCCGGTGGGGCCAACTGGTCGAGGACGCGCCACGGGAGTTGACGAGCTTCCTCTCCCTCTTTCCCGGCCGCCGTGGCAACCCCCCGGCTGCCCAGGTCACCCTCGTCTACGCCGGTGCGGACGTCGAGGCGGCACAGTCCGCCCTGAGCCCGTTCCTGGAGATCGGACCGATTCTCGACCAGCAGGCGCAGCTCGTGCCGTACCCGGCGATCGTCGCGCCGCCGGGCAACCAGCATCGGGGGCAGGGGCTCAAGGACACCCGCAGCGGTCTGCTGCACCACGTCACACCGCAGGCCGCCGACCTCATGGAGAACATGATCCACTCCGGCGACGTGATGATCATGCAGTTGCGATCCGTCGGCGGGGCGGTCAACGACGTGGCCCGCGACGCGACCGCCTACCCGCACCGGGAGCAGAACTTCTCGGTACTCGCCGCCACGGTCCCGGACCGCCGGCCCCAACTCGACAAACTGTGGGCCGAGCTGTACCCGCACCTCGACGGCCTGTATCTCAGCTTCGAGAGCGACACCGATCCGGCTCGACTGCTGGACGCCTGGCCCGAGCCCACCCTCGGCCGGCTGCGCGCCATCAAGGCCAGCTACGACCCGGACAACGTCTTCAACCGGAACTTCCCGATCCCACCGGCGGGGCCGGTCGCCTAGAGGGCACCGGACAGGTAATCGCGGCGACGCTGCGGTTCGAACTTCTCGATCGCGTACCGCAGCATGACCCGGGGCATGACCCGGTAGCGGCGGGAGAGGAACTCCTCCTCCGCCGCCCTGTCCCGGTTGCCCACCTCGCGCAGCATCCAGCCCACCGCCTTGCGGACGAGGTCGTGCGGGTCGTGCAGGAGCCGGTCGCCGAGTCGGAAGGTCCACTCGAAGTCACCGGCCTTGATGAAGGCGAAGGTCGCCATGATGGCGATGCGCCGCTCCCACACGAGGCTCGACCCGGCCAACCGGTCCAGGACGCTCCGGTCCCGGTCCATCAGCCAGGGGCCGACGATGTACGGCGCGGACGAGTCCACCAGGTCCCAGTTGTTGATCCGGCCGGTGTTGGCCAGGACGACGTCGAAGATCTGACCCCGTTGCGGCTCGTCGCCAGTGCCGAACTTTCGGACCAGGATGAGCAGCGCTGTCAACCGTTCCTCGTGCGCGCCGCCGGTGAGCAACTTCGTCGTCTCGGCCAGCGAGAGGTCGCGCCAGAACCTGCCGGCAACAGTGCGCTGGTCGGGCACTGAGACACCGAGGGCCCGGTCGCCCTCGCCGTACCCACCGGGCACCATCTGGAGGAACCGGCTCGTCGCCTCGGCGCGACGTGGATCGGCGAGGCTGGCGAGTGCCCGAGACACGTCGACGCTGGTGGCCATGACCGTCGACGCTACCGGGGCTCACCCGGCGCGGCGAAGGCGTGCGAGCATTCCGCCCACCACGTCAGCCAGTTCACCGGCTCGGTGTGACGGGGCCACCGAACGACAGCCGTCGTGGCCGGACATTCGCGACCCCGGCCCGGTTGAGCTGATCGGCGGGAGCACCGGCCACCAGGCGAACAGTTGGGTGTGAGTGGGTGGTTCAGGGGGTAGGACCACGCCTGCTGACGACCGCCCGGGGGCGGAGGCGCCGACATCCGACGTGGTGCCGGCCGTGCCGGAATTTCATTCCGGCGGACGCCGATCGAGGAGGGCGTACTGCGATGACGCAGCCGACGATGGATCCCACCGACGCGTTGGCCGAGCTGGGCCGGGTCAGACTCGACGAGGTCAGCCTCGACGACATGCTTCTCCGGATCGCCGAACTCGCCAAGGGGAGCATTCCTGGGACGAGAGAGGTGACTGTCACTCTGGTGCGGGGTCGGGTCGGTTGGACCGTGGCATCCACCGGCGAGCTGGCCCGTCAGCTGGACGAGTGGCAGTACGAGCAGCACCGAGGCCCGTGCCTGGACGCCTCCGCCAGCGGCGACACCATCTCGGTTCCGGACATGGCCACCGAAGAGCGCTGGCCGGCATGGGCGGAGAGGGCTCGCGCCACCGGCGTACAGAGTTCCCTCTCCATCGGGCTTCCCATCCAGGGGTCGGTGGTCGGCGCGCTCAACGTCTACAGCGATTCGGCGAACGCGTTCGACCCAGCCTCGATCGCCAACGCGGAGGGCTTCGCCGCGTACGCGGCGGTCGCACTGGCCAACGCGCACCTGTACGAGAACGCCGCCACGCTGGCGGCGCAGATGCAGGAGGCGATGCGGAATCGGGCCGTGATCGAGCAGGCCAAGGGGATCATCATGGGGAGCCGGCGGTGCTCGTCGGAAGAGGCGTTCGCGCTGCTGTCGAAGATCTCCCAGGACTCCAACCGAAAGGTGCGCGAGGTCGCCGAGGCCCTGGTCGCCCAGGCGGTGGGCTGAGACTCAGGGCTCCAGGTCCGGTGCCCGCTCGTGGGTGTGGGTGCCTGGTCGGTGGGTAGGGCTGCATCATGCTGAAGCGAGCGGTGTGGCAGGGACTGGTGGCGGGCCTGGCCGGGGCGGTGGTGATGACCGCCGCCGAGAAGATCGAACAGCGGGTGACCGGTCGGCCCGACTCCTACGTGCCGGCCCGGGTTCTGGCCAGGCTGACCGGCCTGCCGGAATCCTCCGGGCAACAGCCCCGCTGGCAGAACCTGGCGATGCACTACGGCCAGGGTGCGCTGGTCGGCGTGCTGCGCAGCGTCATGGCGCAGGCCGGGCTGCGTGGTGTCTGGGCTTCAACGATGTTCACGGCGGCGCGCCTGAGCAACGACCAGATCCTGGAGAACGCCACCGGCGTCGGGGCGCCTCCGCTGACCTGGCCCCGTCCCGAGCTCGCCATCGACGTGTTGCACAAGTCCATCTACGCGTTCGCCACCGGAGCGGTGGCCGACGTGCTCGCCGCCCGCGACGGCGCGGGTCCCGGGCAGCGGCACGCGGCGCTCCGTCCCGGTCGCCACGCGGACGTCGGTCCGTTGCCCCGGGCAGCAGCAGGTCGGGCATAGCCGCCGAAGAGCGCCCACGCTCAGGAAGCTGCGTGCGGAGCCGGAGAGTGTTTAGCTGCACGGATGATCACACCGGTTCCCCTCGGTACCTGGCCGACGCCGTTGGAGGCCGCGCCCCGGCTCGCCGCCCGGCTGGGGCTGGCCGAGCTCTGGCTCAAGCGTGACGATCTCAACGGCCTCGGCGGGGGCGGCAACAAGATCCGCAAGCTCCAGTACACCTGCGCCGAGGCGATCGCCGTCGGTGCCACCGCTGTCATCACCTCCGGGGCGCCGCAGAGCAACCACGCCCGGCTCACCGCTGCCGTAGCCGCGCGGCTCGGCCTCTCCTGTGTGCTGGTGCTCGCCGGCTCGCCCCCGGAGCGTCGACGAGGCAACCTGCTGCTCGACGGGCTCGCCGGCGCGGAGATCGTCTGGAGCGGCGACCGTCCGCTCGCCGAGGTGGTGGCGACCGAGGCGGAGCGACGATCGGCGTACGTCATTCCGTTCGGCGGCACCTCACCCCTGTCGATCCAGGGTTATGTGGACTGCGCTCGGGAGCTGCGGACCCAGTTGCCGGACGCCGACGGGGTAGAGGTGGTGGCGGCGCTCGGCTCCGGCGGGACGATGGCCGGCCTGGTGCGGGAGTTGGGCGTGCAGCGGGTGATCGGCGTGGACGTCGGTGCCGTGCCGGACCCACGGGCGACAGTCGCCGGGCTGCTCGTCGGCGAGGTCGAACCGGACGCGCTGCGGATCGACGGCACCCAGGTGGGTGCGGGATACCGCACGTTCACCGACGCCGTCCGGGCGGCGCTGGAGGTGACCGCGCGTACGGAGGGAGTCTTTCTGGACCCGACGTACACCGGTCGGGCGATGGCGGCGCTGCTGGCTGGCAGCTTCCCGCACGGCGACCGGGTCGTCTTTCTGCACAGCGGCGGTCTGCCGGGACTCTTCGGCCACCCCGAGCTGTAGGGGGTTCATTCGGGCCAGGCGGAGCCCTCGATGACCCGGACGAAGTCGATGTGGCGGTAGCCGGGCACCCGGTGCTCCAGCACGTCGCCGTTGACGGTCCCGAAGGTGGTGTCCGGCCGGTGCCGGAAACCAGCGGCGAAGGCGTCGACGATGGCCCGCTTGAAGTTCGGCCGCGGGTGTGCCGTGGTGACCGCCGCGATGTCGGCCGGCGACAACTCGTGGTAGCCGATCCCGAGCACGTCCGTTTCGACACCTGCGGTGACCAGGGCGACCTCGGGCTCCAGGCGGTACGGAACCTCGGGCGTGGTGTGCAGGGCGATCCCTTCCCAGACGAGTCGGGCCTCGTGTTCGCCGATGCCGTTGGATCGGAGGAAGCGGCGTGCCTCGTCGGCGCCGTCGAGTTCGAAGCGCTGATCGTCGCGGCGGTAGCGCTCGGTCAGTCCCAGATCGTGGAACATTGCTCCCACGTAGAGCAGCTCGGGGTCGGCCTTCAGGCCGAGCCGCCGACCCTGGAGCGTGCCGAAGAGGAAGACCCGCCGCGAGTGATGGAACAGCAGGTCGTCGGTGGCCTGGCGGACCAGTTCGGTGGCGTCGGTGGCGAGCTGCGAGTCGGGGATCTCGATGCCGGCGATCGTTGTCTGGCTCATCACGGTCCTGTCGGTTGGGGAGCTCAGCTGGGCTCCGATGCGTCCAGCGTCACCCGCCTGACCCGCCGCCTGCCCCGTCCTATCTGCCATGCTTCCCTCAGATCAGGACAACAACGGAAGGGGTTGACGCGGTGGGCAGCCGGGCGGCGGGGGTACACCGGGTCACGGCCCTCGTCTTCGACGGCATGACGTTGCTGGACCTTGCCGGACCGTTCGAGGTCTTCGCCGAGGCCGCCAAGTTCGGCGCCCGGTACGAGCTGGAGGTGCGCTCCAGCGATGGTGCCGCCGTCCGTGCCTCGACGGGCCTGCGCGTCCACGTGGATGGCGCGGCCGATGCGGCGACCGACGTCGGGACCGCCCTCGTGGTCGGCGGCGACGTGCTGGCGCTGCGCCCGATCAGTGCCGAACTCACCGCCGCCGCCGCAGCGCTGTCGGGCGGCGCCGATCGCACCGCCGCGGTCTGCACCGGCGCGTTCGTCCTGGCCGCCGCCGGCCTGCTGGACGGTCGGCGGGCGACGACGCACTGGCAGCACGCGCGGTTGCTTGGCGCCGCATTTCCGCAGGTCAGCGTCGAGAGCGACGCGATCTTCGTGCGGGATGGGACGATCTTCACCTCCGCCGGCGTGTCCGCGGGCATCGACCTCGCGCTGGCCCTCGTGGAGCGCGACCACGGTCCGGAGGTCGCCCGGTCGGTGGCCCAGTCGCTCGTGGTCTTCCTGCAACGGCCCGGTGGCCAGTCGCAGTTCTCGCCGTCGCTTGCTCTGCCCCGACCGCGCACTCCGGTGCTGCGGCGGGTCATCGACGCGGTGGCTGCCGACCCGGCCGACGACCACTCGGTGACGGCCCTCGCCGCCCGGGCGCACGTCAGCCCCCGCCACCTCTCCCGGATGTTCCGGCAGGAGGTCGGCAGCAGCCCCAGCAAGTACGTGGAGGGCGTGCGGGTCGACGCGGCCATCCGGTTGCTGCACGCCGGGAAATCCGTCACCGCCTGCGCCCAACAGGTCGGCATTGGTAGCCCGGAGACGTTGCGCCGGATGTTTCTCGCCCGGGTGGGGGTGCCGCCGCGCGCCTATCAGCAGCGATTTCGAACGACGGAGCGGGACTCGACGATGATGCCGGACGACGAGGGCCCGCCGGACCAGTGAACCGCGCGGCGGTGCCCTCCGGCGGAGTCGCGCCGGAGGGCACCGCGCCGAACCGTCGACGGATCAGACGCTGGCGAACTGCTCGCGGTGATCACTGGCGAACTCGGCGAAGGTCCGCGGCTGCCGGCCGACGATCCGCTCGACATGGTCGTTGGTGAAGTCGCCCCATCCGGAACCGTAGGCGACCCGGTACTCGGCGAGGACCTCGGCCGACCACTGGTCGAGGCCGGCCTGGAGCAGGCCGTCGCGTGCCTGCTCCGGGCTCTGCGGCACGTAGCGCACCGGCTGGCCGAGGGTGCGGGCGATCTCGTCGGCGGCCTGGTCGAGGGTGATGCTCTCCGGGCCGGTGGGCGTGTAGATCATGCCCTCGTGCTGCTGCGGTGCGGCGAGGATCGCCGCTCCCGCGGCGGCGATGTCCCGGGCGTCGATCAGACCGACCCGCGCGTCACCGAAGAGGCCGTAGAGGTGCTCACCGGCCTTGGCGCCGAGCAGGTTCTGCATGAAGTGACTCGGTCGCAGGATGGTCCAGGGGATACCCGACTGCTGTAGCTCCGCGTCGGAGAGCGCGTGCAGTCGGCCGTTGCGGGTGGGCGCGTCGTGCGCGGCCCCGATCGCGGAGAGCCGGACGATGTGCCGCACGCCGGCCTGTCGGGCCGCCCACACCGCGTTCATGCTCTGGCTCGGTGCCAGCGGGCCCATCGGCATCAGCAGCCACAGCGTCGTCACCCCCTCGAACGCCGGGGTCAGCGTGGTGGGGCGGTCCAGGTCGCCGACGACGTACTCGACCCCGTCCAGCCCCGGTGTGCGCGACGCGTCCCGGACGAGAGCGCGGACCGGCTGCTTGCCGGCCAGTTCCCGCAGCATCTCCCGCGACACCGTGCCGTTTGCCCCGGTTATCAGAATGGTCATGGTCATCCTCTCGGTCAGGCGGACCGAGGTCGGCCCACCGGTCGCCGACGACGATATAGTCCATAACTTGTACCATCCAATGATTGGACCAAATTATGAAGCGCAGCACACTGAAGGAGCAGGACCCCGACCTCGGGATCCTGGCCGTGCAGCTCTCCGCACGCGTCCAGCGGGATATTTTCCGCCGCTCGGCGGAGCAGGGGTTCGACGACGTCCGTCCGCGCCACGGCGCGGTCCTGGCGTACCTGGACGCCGAGGGCACCCGCCCCGGCGAGCTGGCCCGGCTGGCCGGTCGCAACAAGCAGACGATGGGCGCGATTCTCGACGAGTTGGAACGGCTGGGCTACGTCCGGCGTACGCCCGACCCGGCCGACCGCCGGGCAAAATTGATCGTGCCGACGGATCGGGGTCTCAGCTTCATCGCGGCCTCCGACGGCTTCGTGCACCTGATCGAGCAGAAGCTCGCCGACACGCTCGGCCCCGACCGGTACCGCGACTTCAGGGACGCGCTGGCCCGCGGCGTGGCGAGTCTCCCGGCGACGGGCCAGGACACCGAGGGCTGAGCGGGCATGTGCCGGCGCCAAGTGGGTACGCCCCCGTGGCCCTCAGGGCCGGCGGAACGCCCCGGCTGACCGTCCTTCACGCAGCCGAGGAGCACCGACATGCCTATCGCGGGGCGGGCCCGACTCACACCGACGGTCTCCCTGGTGCTGCTGGCGTCGATCCTGGTGTCCTTCCTGGCCGCGTCGGCGGCCCCGACCCCGCTCTACGGTGTCTACCAGGAACGTTGGCACTTCTCGCCGGTCACGACCACGGTGGTGTTCGCCGTCTACGCCCTCGCGGTGCTGGCGTCGCTGCTCACGTTCGGCAGGCTCTCCGACCACGTCGGTCGACGGCCGGTGCTGGCCGTCGCGATCGCGGTGCAGATGCTCGCGTTGGTCGTCTTCATCGTCGCCAACGGCGTTGCTGCCCTGTTGGTCGCCCGCCTCGTGCAGGGGCTGGCGGCCGGCGCCGCCACCGGCGCCGTGGGCGCCGCCATGCTCGACATCGACAGGGCCCGGGGCACGCTCGCGAACTCGATCGCCCCCGGCATCGGCACCGGAAGCGGCGCGCTGCTCTCGGCGCTGCTCATCCAGTTCCTGCCCGCGCCGACGCGACTGGTGTACCTCGTGCTGCTCGTGATCCTGCTGATCCAGGCCGTTGGAGTCGCGCTGATGCCGGAGACCGTCACCCCGATGGCCGGGGCCCGAGGCAGCCTGCGGCCGGACATCACGCTGCCCCGCTCGGTGCGCCAACCCGTCCTGGTCGTCATCCCGGTGCTCTTCGCGGTGTGGGCGCTGGCCGGGTTCTTCGGCGCGCTCGGCCCGGCGTTGATCCGCAGCCTCATGAACACGTCGATCGTGGTCGGTGGTCTGGTCCTCTTCGTTTTCGCCGTCTTCGGGTCGATCGCCGTGCTGGTACAGCGCAACACCGCCGCGCGGACCGTGATCCTGACCGGAATCGTCGCGCTCATCCTGGGCATGGTCGTCACGTTGGTGGCGGTCATGGCGCAGTCGGTCCCGATCTTCTTCGTCGGTCTCGGGCTCGGGGGCGTCGGCTTCGGCAGCGGCTTCCAGGGCAGCCTCAAGACGGTCATGCCGCTGGTCGAGGCGCACCAACGCGCCAGCGTGCTGTCCGTGCTCTACGTCGTCTGCTACGTCGGCTTCGGTCTGCCCACGGTGATCGCCGGCTTCCTCGTGGTCTACGCCGGCGGCTTGCCGAGGACCGCCGACGAGTACTCCGTCGCCGTCATTCTCCTCGCCCTGGTCGCCCTGTTGGGGGTGCGCAGGGCCACCCGGATGGCGCCGGGCTGATGCCGGGAAGCCGGCGCCGAGCACTGATGCAAGCAGTAGCGTGGTGATCAGGAAGGGGGCGGCGATGAGCCCGAAGGTGGCCCAGGGTGACGCGAGTGCGACGTCGCGCATCGAAAGCCTGGACGTCAAGCTTGAGGTGATTGTCATCCCGGTCTCCGATGTCGACCGGGCGAAGGCGTTCTACGAACGGCTCGGGTGGCGGCTCGACCAGACCCCGCCCGGCATCGTCCAGTTGACGCCGCACGGCTCCGCGTGTTCCGTACAGTTCGGCGCCGGGCTCACCTCGGCGGCCCCCGGCTCGGCGATGGCGTACCTGATCGTGTCCGACATCGAGGCGGCCCACGACGCGGTCGCCGCCGCCGGTGTCGAGGTCGGCGACGTCTTCCACGTCAGCCCGAGCGGCCCGGTCGACGGGCCGGACCCGCAGCGGCGCAGCTACGTCTCGCGCGCCACGCTGCGCGACCCGGACGGCAACACCTGGCTGATGCAGGAGATCACCACCAGGCTTCCCGGACGCATCGAGGGTGGCCTCACGTCGTTCGGTTCCACGAGCGACCTGGCGAGCGCGCTTCGGCGCGCGGCCGCCGCGCACGGGGAGCACGAGAAGCGTACGGGCGAGCACGACGACAACTGGCCCGACTGGTACGCGGCGTACATGGTCAGCGAGCAGTCGGGGGCCAAGCCGCCCGAGTGAGCCACGGCGACCGCGTCGGGCCGGCCAGGCTCCGGAGCTCCCTGTGGCCGGCGCGGGCCGGTGAGCCATTGACGACTGGCATCGCCGGGCGTGAGCTACGGCGGTCAACGCAGTCCGCGGATGAGGTTGTCGACCAGGGTGCGGGCGAACTCCTCGGTGAGCGGCAGGTCGGCGATGAGGAGCCGGTGGTAGCAGGCGCCCCAGAGTTGGTCGACGACGGATTCGGGGTCGATGTCGGCGCGTAGCTGCCCCCGGGCCATGGCCCTGGTGAGGATTTCGACGGCGAGGGCCCGACGGGGTCCGGAGTAGCGCTCGCGGTAGGCGGCGGCCAGTTCCGGATCGGTCTGCGCCTGCCCGATGAGTTGGCTGACGACCCGCCCCGCGGTGGTGTCCCGCACCAGATGGACGAAGGCGACGAGCTGGTTGGTCAGGTCGGCGACGATGTCGGCGGTGTCGGTGAAGGCCAGGGTGGGCGCGACGACGGTGAAGTAGCCGTCCAGGGCGAGCGCTCCCTTGGAGGGCCACCACTTGTAGATGGTCATCCGGCTGGCCCCGGCGTGGGCCGCGACCCTCTCGATGGTGAAGCCGGCCATGCCCTCGGCCAGCAGGAGTTCACCCGCGGCCGTGAGGATCTCCGCGCGTACCTGATCGGCGGGGCGGCGGCCGCGACCACGGCGCGCTGGCCTCTGGGCGTCCGGCGTGAGCTCGGCCACTGGTCCTCCCGGTTATATGGACACGTTGTCTACTTGCTGGTTATATGGACACAGCGTACACAGCGGTGCCCGGAAACCACGACGCACCGCGACGACGACCGAAGGGGACGAGGGACATGACGGGTCTACGACGGCGACGGTTGGGTACCTCCGGGCCGGAGGTGTCGATCATCGGGCTCGGCGCGATGGGCATGTCCGACCTGTACGGGCCGGCCGACGAGGCGGAGAGCATCGCGACGCTGCACGCGGCGATCGACGCCGGTGTGAACCTGATCGACACCGCGGACTTCTACGGGTCGGGTCACAACGAGATGCTGATCGGCCGCGCGCTGCGGGAGCGCCGCCGGGACGAGGTGGTGCTCAGCGTCAAGTTCGGCGCACGCCGGACACCCGACGGCGGCTTCCAGGCGGCACCGTACGACGTGTCGGCGGCGGCGGTGAAGGACCGGCTGGCGTACTCACTGCGACGGTTGGGGACCGATTACATCGACATCTACCGGCCGTCGCGGCTGAACCCGCAGGTGCCGGTCGAGGAGACAGTGGGCGCGCTGCTGGAGATGCAGCAGGCCGGCCACATCCGGCACATCGGGCTCTCCGAGGTGGGCGCGGACAGCATCCGCAGGGCCGCGGCGGTGGCGCCGATCAGCGACGTCCAGATCGAGTACTCGCTGCTCTCCCGGGGCCCGGAGGCCACCATCCTGCCGGCGCTGCGCGAGCTGGGCATCGGGTTGACCGCCTACGGGGTGCTGTCCCGAGGTCTGCTCAGCGGCCACTGGTCCGCCGACCGTGCGCTGACCGGCACGGACTTCCGGGCCAACAGCCCACGGTTCCAGGGCGAGCACCTGGCCGCCAACCTGCGCCTGGTGGACGCGCTCGGCCGGGTCGCACAGCGGCTGGGGGCGACCACCAGCCAGGCGGCGATCGCCTGGGTGGCAGCACAGGACGAACAGATCGTGCCGCTGGTCGGGGCGCGGCGGCGCGACCGGCTGACCGAGTCGCTGGCAGCGGTGGACCTGGTGCTCGACCAGGACGCGCTGGACGAGATCGAGCGTGCCGTGCCGGCCGGCGCCGCCTCCGGCCAGCGGTACGCGACCGCCATGATGGCGCTGCTCGACAGCGAGAAGTGACAGCGGCGGGGCGGGTTCAGCTAGCTGCTCGCCAGACCCAGTTGCGACGTTCGTAGAGCGGCACCAGCCCGGCCCGGCGCATGTTGTTCAGCGACGGGTTCTGCTGACCGGGCGCGGGCTTGCCGGTCTCGGCGAACAGCCACCGGCATCCCGCCTCGGTCGCGGCTCGGGCGCGGGCCGCGATCAACGCCGACTGCGCCCCGAGGCCGCGGTGCCCGGTGGCCGTCGCGGCGGCGTTGAGCGAGGCGGCCTCGCCGTGCAGGAACAGGTTGCCGCCCGCGACCAGTTCGCCGCCGTCCCAGGCCGCGTACGGTCGCCACGCCGGCTGGCCGACAGTCGCGGCCAGCATGTCGGTGAGCCCACCGGTCGGCATGCCGAACCCGGTGAGCAGCACGTCGGCCCAACGCCGCGCCTCGGCGGCCGGCACCGGGGCGACGCGCAGACGGGTCTGCGTCGCGGCGACGTCGCCCGGGCGGGCGGCGAGCTTGACCCAGGTGCTTCCCGGCTCAAGCCCGCGCGCGGCGGCGACCTCGTCGAAGCCCGCCGGCAGCACCGACGGCACGAGCTGAAGGACTGCCTGGTCGACGCCCTGCTCCCGGTAGAAGTCGAGGACGCGATCCAGGGTCTGCACTGTGAACGGCTCGGTGGTGCCGAAGCCGAGGGCCTTGTTCCAGTACCCGCCGGAGGGATCGTTGCGCATGGCGAGGGCGACACCGCCGCCGATGCGGGTGGTCGCGATCCCGAGATCGGTGTACGTGGGCCCGGGCGCCTGGGACTCGTAGGAGTGCATGAATTCGCACTCCACGGCTTCGGCGAGCGGGGTCAGGTCGGCTGGCGCGGTCATCGGCTGATTATCGTCTGGTCCGTTCCCAGGCCCGTACCAACTGCATCCGATTGTGAATGCCCAGCTTGTGGTATATGGAGCGGAGTTGGGTGTCCACGGTGTGGAAGGAGACGAAGAGACTCCTGGCCGCCTCCTTCTTCGTGGCACCCGCGGCGAGCATCTCGGCCACCCGCTCCTCGGCGGGGGTGAGCGCGCCGATGCCCCGGCTTGGCGGCTCGTCGATCGACCGCCGGTGCCGCGGTGTGGCGGCGAGATCGGCGCAGCGCCGGTCCGCGATCGCCTGATCGCCGGGAGCGCCGATCCGGGCGTAGAGGGCAGCCGCCTCGTGCGCGGCATCGCGTGCCTCCCCGGACCGCGTCCGGGAACTGTTCGCGAGGTCGAGCAACGCGTCGGCCAGCGCCGGCCGCGCGGCGGTGGTGCGCAGCCGGTCCACCGCCGACCGGAGGGCATCCGGGTCGTCGTCGCGCAACCCTCGGCTCTGATCGGCCAGCGCGTGCCACAGCGGCACCGGAGTACGGGTGGAGACCAGCTCCACCAGCTCGGTGACCCGGTGGGCGGCCCGGGTGTCGTCGGCCACCACCGCCGCGCGTACCAGTCGGGGGCCGAAGTGCGGCACCGGCACCAGTGACCGGACCGACCGGTGCAGGTCGGCGACGACAGTGCTGAGCAGGTCGGCCGACGCGCTGAGGGCGGGGTCGCGCACCGCCACACAGAACGCCAACGTCCACATCGAACGGTCCGGCCATCGGTCCTCGGCGAGGCAGGCGCGGAGGATGGCCCGGGCATCGTCGTGTTCGCCCCGGCGGTAGCGGACCTCGCCGATCACCGCCACCAACAGAGCACGCACCTCCCTGCTGAGATCCGCAGAGCCGGAGCTGAGCGTCGTGACGGCCAGCGCGGCCGCCTCGGGCAGCTCTCCCACGGCCACCATGCGCAGGCAGTCCAGCGCGGTCAGCCGAGTGAGTGAAACATCCGTCGCCTCGGGCGGCTGGCGGGTCGCAGCCTGCGCGTCCTGGTACCGGCCCAGACCCAGCTGCACGAGGATCCGCTCCGCCCGGATGGACTGGGCGTCGGCGCGTGCCGCCCAGGAGTCCGGGTCCAGGGCCGCCAGCACCGCCTGGGCACCCGGCAGATCACCGTGCGCGAGCGAGCGTGCGGCCCGGGCGAGGGCGAGATGGCGAGCGGACGCCTGATCACCCGAAGCGGCGTGCGCGGTGCCCGCGTAGCGCAGCAGGGCATCGGTGTCCGGATGTCCCGTGCGGGCCGCGACCGTGGCGACCAGGGCGAGCACTGTGCCGCGGCTGGGAGCGTCCAGTCGGAGGTTCAACGCCTCCCGCAGGCCGGCGATGGCGATGGTCGGCTGCTCCAGTGCCACGATCTGCGCCAGGCGACCCAGCAGGAGGGCGCGGTGGCGCTCGCCGCTGCGACTCGTGGCGATCTCCGCGGCCAGGACGTGCAGCGCCTCCATCCCGCGTCCGGCGAGCCGGAGCTGGTCCGCCGTGGCAAACAGCCGGTGCCGGCGTTGCTCGGCGTCGGCGGCGATGTCGTCGGCCGGAGGCGTTCCACAGGTGAAGGGTGATTCGGACAATGGCGTTCTCCCCGGTTGTTACCAGGCGCGTCGAAAGGCCGTCCTGCGACCGAGCCTAGCCACGGCGGCAGGTACGGGCGACCAGATCGACGAACCGACGCCGATTGCGCCGAATGGCCAGCACCGTCCGGGATTCCGCAGTTGGTAATGGCGCGATCACGGGATGCGACGGGCGACGTCCGCCGCCGATCATCGAATCATGGCCCAACTCACCGAACTTCCCGGTCTGCGTCGGCTTCGGGTCGTACTGCTGATGTTCGTTCTCTACGCCAGCACCGGGGTGGGTGGTCACGCTCCGGCGTGGACCCGCCTGGTGCTGGTGGCGACCGCCGTGGCGATCCCGGTCGCGATCGCGGTCCAGTACGGCTGGCCCGGGCTGCGTGCCCTGCTGGGGATCTCGTCGCGGCTACGGCTGCGGGGCGGGTCCGTTCCCGCGCCCCATCCGATCCAACCCGAGTGAGGAGACAGCGATCATGGCGAACAGCGATCCCGAGCCGCGGCGCGGCGACCAGGGCGCCCCGCCCCTCGCAGGCCGCAACGTCGAGCTCGAGCGGCAGAACCCGGACCTGCTGGTTCCACCGACGACCGACAGCCGGCTGGTGCCCAACCTCAAGTTCTCGTTCTCGCAGGCGCACACCCGGGTGGAGAAGGGCGGCTGGACCCGGGAGGTCACCAACCGCGACCTGCCGATCGCCAGTCAGCTGTCCGGCGTCCAGTTCGGTCTCGAGCCGGGCGCGTACCGGGAGATCCACTGGCACCAGCAGTCGGAGTGGGCGTACATGCTCAGCGGCAGCTGCCGGATCAGCGCCGTCGACCACGAGGGCCGCAACTTCATCGAGGACGTGAAGGCGGGCGACCTGTGGTTCTTTCCGCAGGGCGTGCCGCACAACATCCAGGCGTTGGAAGACGGCGCGCAGTTTCTGCTGGTCTTCGACGACGGGGCGTTCTCGGAGAACAACACCTTCCTGCTCAGCGACTTCTTCGCCCACACGCCGCGACACGTGCTGGCCAAGAACTTCGGCTGGACGCTGGAACAGATGGAAAACCTGCCCGAGCGGGAGAAGTACATCTTCCAGGGCGACGTCCCACCACCGTTGCAACAGGACCGGGTGGTCAGCCCGACCGGCGACATCCCACGAAGCTTCAAGCACCGGATGCTCGCGCAGACCCCGCAGCGATTCCGCGGCGGAACGGTCCGGATCACCGACTCGACCAACTTCGCCGCCTCCGTGACCACCGCCGCGGCCCTGGTGGAGGTCGAGCCGGGAGGGATGCGCGAGTTGCACTGGCATCCCACCACCGACGAGTGGCAGTACTACATCTCCGGAACCGGGCGGATGGGTGTCTTCGCCTCGCAGGCCGCGGCCCGGACGTTCGACTTCCAGGCCGGCGACGTGGGCTACGTCCCGTTCGCGTACGGCCACTACATCGAGAACACCGGCGACGAGCCACTGGTGTTCCTGGAAATGTTCCGCCATCCCCGGTTCGAGGACATCTCGGTGATGCAGTGGATGGCAAACACGCCGCACGAGGTCATCGCCGACACGATCAACGTGCAGAAGTCGATCGTCGACAGCCTGCCGAACACCAAACAGGTGGTGATCTGAGCGAAGCGTCCGGCCGTCCGTCCGAGGACGGACGGCCGGATCGGTGGACTCAGCTCCCCGCGGGTGCCGGGGAGGTGGGAGCCGCGGCGGGCCGTCGGCGTCGGGACACCGCACCCACCACCACGTCGATGGCGAGGAAAGCGAGCAGTGTGAGCCCGAACAGGGGCAGCGTCCAGCCGATCGCCACGGTCACCGGCACCCCGATCAGCAGCGCCCAGAGCGGCAGGCCGCGTACGTTGCCGCGGGCTGGCGGCGTGCCGGCGAACGCGCGGCGGTCGGCGCGGGTGGGTCGGCGTTGCCACCACATGCGGTAGCCCCAGAAGATGACGCAGAGCAGGCCGAGGGCGAGCGCGGCGAGCAGGATCTGGTTGACCAGGCCGAAGAGGATCCCCATGTGGGCCTGGATGCCGAGGCCGCTCAGTTTGGCCAGCACTGGCCAGTCGGCGAAGTCGCTGCGCGCAGTCACCGTGTCCGAGGCCGGGTCGACGGCGATGCGGTCCTTCCTTACCGGCCAGGTGTTGTCGACCTGCGTGACGGTCCAGGCGGAGCCCGGCTCCTGCGCGGGGCTGATCTCGACCGGCCCGGAGAGGCCCGCGCCGCGAGCGACCGCCAGGACCCGGTCGAAGGCGGCCGACTCGACGACCCCGCCCGCCCCGGCGGCACCGTGCTCGTGGCCCCCGCCGGTCTCGGCAGGGGCGGGCGGAGCGGCGGTGAGGCTGGTGGAGATCTCCGGGGTGCGGGCGCTGAGCGCGTCGAGGCCGGCGGCGAAGTTCGCGCCGGCGTAGCGGGACCAGGTCAGGCCGGTGACCGAGAGGAAGAGAAGTCCGACGGTGAGCCAGATGCCGGTGGTGGCGTGCCATCCCCGGGTACGGCGGACCCCCTTACCGGTGGACAGGTCCGGCACGAGCAGGTGCCGGGCGGCGGCTCGGGCGGCGCCGCGTCGACGCCACCAGAGGATGACCCCGCCGAGCGCCATCACCCACAGCCAGCTCGCGGCCAGTTCGGAGTAGTGCTCGCCCACAGTGCCCAGGTGCAGGTGACGGTGCAGGTCGTCCAGCCAGGTGGTGACCGGCGTGGACCCGAACCAGGTGGTGAGCTGCCCCTGGGACTCGCCGGTGTACGGATTGATGTAGACGGTGTGCTGGTTCTCGCCCAGCTCGGGCAGGGAGAACACCACAGTGGTGGTCCGGTCGCCGTCGCCGGGTTGCACTGTGGTGATGCTGCCGTCGGGGTGCGCGTTGCGCGCGGCCCCGATCTGCTCGGCCAGCGGGAGCTGACGGTCACCCACCTGGGCGACAGTCAGCTGGTCGCCGTAGAGGATCGCGTCGAGTTGCGGGGTCGTGGTGTAGGCCAGGCCGGTCAGTGCGGCGACCACCAGGAACGGGCCGACGAGGATGCCGGCGTAGAAGTGCAGCCGCAGCAGCAGCGCGCCGAACGGTGACGTGCGCCGGGCGGGCCGGGCCGGCTTCTCGGTGGTGGTGGCGGGCTCCGGCGTCGGCGTGCCGGACAGTTCGGTGAGAGACATGGTGATCCGATCGAAGAGTCGGGAAGCGCCCGAGGCTGTTTCCCGTACTGGTCTGGTCGCCCGGTGAGGTGTCGCGTCGGCCCTGACTGATAGTCGGGGGAGAGACGCCGGCGGTTCCCGAGGGTCGGTTCCCGATGACCCGGGCGGCGGGCGGACCGCGCGAGGGCGGGTCGGATCAGCGCCGGGCCGCCCGCCGCCACAGCAGCCCGGAGGTCAGCAGGACGAGGAGGGCCAGCGCGGCAACCGCGACGAGGACACCGGCGCTCGGACCACCGCCGGACTGTGCGGCGGCGGACGGGGTGGGCGCTGACGCGCTGACGTTGGCAACCGGCGCTGCGCTGGACGTCGGATCGGCCACAGTGAACGGGTAGGACCCCTGCACCGGGTGCCCGTCCACGGAGACGACCCGGTAGGCGACCGTGTACGTCCCGTTCGGCAGGCTGTCGGTCACCTGGACCGTGCTCTTCGCTCCGGTGACCACCGGTTCGCTGGTGGGAAGCTTCCGCTTGGCGGTGTCGGTGAGCACGATGGTGGTGAACGCCGGGTCGAGTCGCTGCATGAATTCGAGCGTGACCTCGGTCGGTGCGCTCGGCACTGTCGCGTCCCGAGCGGGCGTGGCCGTCTTGAGCGAGTTGTGCGCCCAGGCCGGGCCGGCCGGGATGAGCACCGCCACGAGGACGGCGAGCACCGCCGCGCCGAGCCGGACGGCGGTGCGGCGGGACGAGGGTACGGCGATGACGGTGGGCGTGGTCATCCGAGCACCTGCTCGCCGATCCACCCGCCCGGTTGACAGCCGGGCGGGATGGCGAAGACAGCGGACCCGATCGGCGTGGTCCACTCGTTGAGCAGGTCCCGGTCGGCCAGCCGGCGCTGGATGGGCAGGAACTGTCGGGCGATGTCGGCCTGGTACGAGGTGAAGATCAGTCCGCTGTCCGCGTGGCCCTCCGCCGTCGGCACCCCGTCGTAGTTGTAGGGCCGGCGCAGGATCTTCAGCCGATCGTCGGTGACGTGGGCGCGGGTCAGGTGGGAGAAGTCGGGGATGACGGTGAGGCCGTCGGCGTCGGTGGCGGCGAAGTCGGGTTCGTCGTGTTCCGCGGTGCCGGTGAGCGGGGCGCCGGTGTCGAGCCGTCGCCCGACGGCGAGCTCACGGTCGGTCCGGCCGAGCAGGTCCCAGGTTTCCAGGTTCATGCTGATCCGTCGGAGCACCACTGTGGTGCTGTCGCGCAGCCACACCGGGCCGTCCGCGACCCAGAGAGCGGTGTCCATGGGTGCGCCGGGTCGGGGGTTGGCGGTGCCGTCGAGCTGACCGAACAGGTTGCGTTGGGTGTGGCCACCCGGCTCGACACCGGGGCCGCGCCGGAAGCCCTGCTGGACCCACCGCACTGTGGCGAACGGTCGGCTGTCCTTGATCAGGACTCGCTGGGCGTGGGCGACGGAGATCGCGTCGTCCGCGCAGATCTGCAGCAGCAGGTCACCACCGGACCAGGCTGGCTGAAGCCTGTCGATGCGGAACGACGGCAGTTCGGTGACCGATGCCGGCCGGCGGTCGTCGACGCCGGCCGCCCGGTAGAGGCCCGGCCCGAAGCCGAAGGTCACCGTCAACCGTGCCGGCAGCAGCCCGAGTTCGGCCTCGGTGTCGGCCAGCGCAGGTCGGCCCTGGGTGAGCCGGGCGGCGTCGTCGGTGAGCAACCGCAGCATCCGACCCAGCGCGGCCCGGTCGACGCCGGCCCGCACTGTGAGCGCCACGAACGACGCGTGCGCCTGCGGTTCGGTGGCCACCCCGGCCTGCCGAGCGCCGTGGAACGGCTCGACCAGGCCGCCGACGGACGCCACCGGCGTCGTGTCGGCAACCGCCGCGGGCGGTGGCCCGGCCCTCCCCACACTGGTGGCGGCGATGGCGGCACCGCCGGCCAGGGCTCCGCCGGCGGCCAGTGCTCCGCCGGTGAGCAGGCCACGCCTGCTCAGCGGTCGGACAGGTGGTATCCGCGTCACGATGCCGGGCTCATGCTCATCTCCGGCGTGGCGCTCATGCCGGGCATCGGCTCGCCGTGCCCGGGGGCGTAGCTCTCCTGCGCGCCGGTGAACGGCTTGGCCATGGCGCGGAACTGCTGGGTCCTGCCGTCGGCGAAGGTCAGTGTGAAGGTCAGCTCGTCGCCCGCCTGAACGGGTTTGGTGAGGTTCATCAGCATCAGGTGATCACCCCCGGGCTCCAGGGCGTGCGTGCTCCTGGCCTTGATCACGATGCCGCCCTGTTTCTGCCGCATGACCATCTTGCCGTCCTTCATGGCCATCTCGTGCAGCTCCATCGGCGACTCCGACGTCGTGGCACTCGTCAGAGTGACATCGATGTCGCCGTCGTTGACGAGGGTCCCGAAGGCGGCCGTCATGCCCTTGTCGGCCGCCTTCACCCACGGGTCACGAATGCCGAGCACACCAGCGTCCGGGTTGGCCGAGGTCGGTGCCGGCGGTCCCGCCTGCGCTGTCGACGGAGAGTCGGACGAGCCGCAACCGGCGAGGCCCACCGTCAGGATCGCGGCGGCGAGGATGGCTGCCGAGCGGCGGCGTGAAGCGTTCGGGCTGGTGGTGCGCATGTGTTCTTCCTCCGAAGGTTGCGGCTGGGAGGGTGGTCGGCCGCAGCTGGGAGAAAGTTCCGGGCTCACTGAACGTTGATCGTGAACTCCCCGGTGTGCACCTTGCCGGCGACCTGGAAGTCGAAGAAGGCCCGGTACCGGCCTGAACTCGGCGCGGTCAGCCAGAACTTGACGGTCCCGTCGACCAGTTCCGGCTCGGGGTGGACATGCACGTAGCCGAGGTCACCCTCACGAACCACCACCAGGTGCCCGTACGCGCCCAGGTACCGCTCCAGGGCGGGCGTGGCAGTGTCGGCGCCGTTGACCTGGAAGTGCATCGGCGCCGTCACCCCCACAGTCGGGGTGCCGGTCATCGACACCGTGTACGGACCAGCCGTCGCCTGCGCCTGCGCCGGCGGCAGCGCGGTCGGGGTGTGCGCGCCGGGCACAGTGTGGTCGACGCCCAGCACCAGAGGCTGCTGCGTGCCGTCGGCCGCGGTGACGGAGAAGTCGGCGTAGACGCGGTAGCCGCCGGGTCGGGCCAGCGTCAGGGGGACGCTCCAGGTGCCGTCGGGCGCCATCGTCGGGTGCAGGTGCTGGTAGCCGGACAGGTCGCGGCCCACCACGATCAGGTGCAACGGCTTGTCGTGGACGACCGCGAAGGTCGTTGCCGGCTGCCGGTCGGTCCCGACGATGCGGAACCGGTAATCGGCGCGTACACCAGAGGGTTGGGACCGCTCCAGCGGTTGCAGGGTGTACCCACCGGCGCTGACCGTCGTGCCGGTCGCCAGCGTCGCGCCCGTCGCGTCGTCACCCCGATGCGTGTGCGGCCCCGTGCCGGCCGAATGTTGGTGCCCGTCGGTCGCGGAGCCCACCTGGCCCGAGTCGGGCGCTCCACCGGCTGACGGTCGTGAACTGCCGGTCGCCGGACTCTCGTCGGCGCTGCCGATACGGGCCAACCCGAACCCGGCCAGCAGGGCCAGCATCAGCCCACCGACGAACAACGCCAGGTGGGTGTTGCTCAACCGGGACCCAGGCGTCGCGGCGGCGAGGTCCGTGTCGGGCCGTTGACCGGGGTCGACCGTCAGCTCGCCGTCCGTGCTGGCGAGGGCCTTGGTCACCTGATCGGTGGGCGTCGGATCGACCGCGACGCCCGTGCGGGCCGTGACGACCGTGTTGCCCTTGCGCGCCGCCGGCACGGTGGTGGGACGCCGCTTGTCGCTCGCGGTACGCGCGACGACGCCGCTCGCCGCGCCGACCTTGCCAGCGCCGGCTTTGCCGACGGTCTTGTCCCCGGCAGCCTTGCCGCCAACGGTTTTGCCAGTGCCGGCCCTGTTCGTGGTACGGGCGCCACCGCCGCGTCGACCGGAGGTCACCGCCGAGGCACGGCCCCGGCCGGTGGGAGTGCCGGCGGATCGGCGACGCCGGATGATGAACCCGACCGCCGCCCCGACCGCCGCGACCGCCGCCGCCCAGCCGGCCCAGGCCAGCGCCCCGGGACCGCTCTCCTTCGTCGACCCGGTCGACGGGGCGGCCGCAGCCGGCGGGGTCGTCGGATCGTCCGCGGTGGTCGGCACCGCCGAGGCCTGCCCGGACGTGTTGTGCTGCTCGGTGGCGGCCACCAGCGCCGGGTCCGGTTGAGTCGACGGCGGGCTCCAACCCTTCGGCGCCGCCGTCACCCGCCCGTCGTAGCGGAAGGTCAGGGTGCCCCGCACGGTGTCGCCGTCCGAGGCGACCGACAGGTAGCTCACCGAATACTGACCCTTGGCGGGCAGGTGGGCGACGGACACCACCGCGGGGAACCCCGTCGTGTACTCCCGTGGCTCGAACTGCCCGTTGACCAGGAAGTACTCGCGTACCGGCTTGTCGAGTGGCTTCGGCTCCCCCTGCGACCAGCCGTTGTCGACACGGGTGCCGCCCGGGGCGGTGATCGTGAAGAACGCGTTGGCGGCGGCCTTCTCGGTGAAGAACAGCCGCACCGACGTCAACGGCTCGCGAACGGTGGCGCCGCTCGCCGGTGTGGACTCGGCGAGGGTCCCGTGCGCTGCGGCGGGTTGGCCGGACGCGAGGAGGGCGACCGCCGAGGCGAGGAGGAACGCGAGGAGGCCCGAGACCACCCGCCCGCAAGTCTGAGGGAGACGACGCATCTGGATATCCTCACCCTCGCGAGACTTTTTTCAAGAGGTGGCGATCTTCTTCCTCAGATGACAAAAGCTGACCAGCCATCACGGCCGGTATCCGGGTGGTCGGCCGGATCGGCGGAAAGTTCCGGCGGACACCGGCGCGGTCCGCGAGGAACCAGCCCCGGCACCTATCCGGTCGGATAGCGTCCACCTGAAGCCTCGATCACGGAGAGTGTGGATGGTTATGCGCGCCGCGTTGTTGCGGGAGTTCGACGTTCCACTGACGGTCGAGGAGATCGATCAACCCACCCCCGGGCGCGGGCAGGTGCTGGTGCGGGTCGTCGCCAGTGGAGTCAACCCGCTCGACACGAAGATCCAGGCGGGAAAGGCCGCGCACGCGCGTGTCGAGCTGCCTGCGGTGCTCGGCCTGGACCTTGCCGGTGTCGTCGCGGCGGTGGGCGCGGACGTGACCGGCTTCGAGTCGGGGGACGAGGTGTACGGGCTGTGCGGGGGCGTGGGCGACCTCCAGGGTTCGCTGGCCGAGTACGCCGCAGTGGACGCCCGGATGCTGGCCCACAAGCCGAGGAGCCTCTCGATGCGGGAGGCCGCCGCGTTGCCACTGGCGGCGGTCACCTCCTGGGAGGGGCTGGTCGACCGGGCTGGGGTCCACGCCGGGCAGAAGGTGCTGGTGCACGGCGGTGCCGGCGGGGTCGGATACGTGGGCGTGCAGCTTGCCCAGGCCCGCGGCGCCGAGGCGTACGCCACCGGCGGGCCGGCGAGCGTACGGGTGATCGAGAGCCTGGGCGCCGTGCCGATCGACTACACCACGAGCACTGTCGAGGAGTACGTCGAGAGGTACACCGGCGGCGAGGGATTCGACATCGTCGTGGACAACGTCGGCGGCGCGACACTCGACGCGTCGTTCGCGGCGGTGCGCACCTATCACGGGCACGTCGTCAGCGCGCTGGGCTGGGGCTCACACTCGCTCGCCCCGCTGTCGTTCCGTGGCGCGACCTACTCCGGCGTGTTCACTCTGCTGCCGATGCTCACCGGGCGGGGCCGCGAACACCACGGCGCCATTCTGCGCGAGATCGCGACGCTCGCCGATGCCGGCGCGCTGCGCCCCCGACTGGACAAGCGCAGGTTCACGCTCGACACGGTCATGGACGCCCACCACCTGGTCGCCGGCGGCACCGCCGAGGGCAAGGTCGTCGTGGACGTCGCCGGTTGAGCCGAGCCGTTCGTTCCCGCGGAGTGCTCGGCGGTCCTACGGGGCGATCGGCTTGGACTGGGCGATCTACCGCGAGCCCGATGGTGTCAAGCGTTGGGGAGCACACCATCACCCCAAGTCAACCCATGAATATCGGGGAGTGTCGTTGACGTCTTGGCCAGGAGCCGATCGTGGGACGTCGCCACCGTCCGCCTATCGGCGAACTCGACAAACTCCTTGCGGTTGGACAAGTGGAAATAGACATTGAGTCGCCGAAGCTCTGCGAAGGTTAGCCCGGGTCCGCGTCGGTACCGATGTCCGGAATAGAGCCGAGCGTCCTCGGAGATCTCGTTATCCAACCGCCGCACGCTGTCGTAGAGGGCTGAGGCAGAGCCGCCCTCGAAGTGCGTGAAACCTATGCCTTCAGGAAACAGCGTGTCGCCAGCAAAGAGGGCGTCGCCTACAAGAAAGCAACACGACCCCACCGTATGGCCGGGTGTCTCCAGCACACCTACCTCGATGGAGCCAGCCTTCAACGTCTCGCCGTCCCGGCAGTGCACCGTCCCCGGTTCGTCGAAGCCGTAGTAGGCGGCTTCCACACCCGACAGGTACACGGGAGCCGGCAGGAGTCTTACCAGTTCGGCAACTCCGTTGACGTGGTCCGAATGCGCGTGCGTCAGCACTACCGCCTGCAGGCTCCAGCCTTCACGTTGAATTCTTCGGGCGATGCCCTCGCTGTCCCACGCAGGGTCCACGACCACAGCATGGCGGGTCTCAGGGTCCCCAATCACATACTGGAAGTTCGGAAAATGTGCTGGTCCGGCGGTACCGACCAGAATTCTATGCATCACCGACGCTTCTCTCAGCTGGAGCGCCGGCACGCGAGTTCGTCGTCCGTTCCAGTGCTTGCCATGGCAAATGCCGGAACGTCGACGGCCGCGGTTCGGCTGCGGCGACAGGCGCGTACGCGGAAGCGTCCAGGGTGAGCAGCCCTTCCAGGTAGGCCTGCGCCTCCAGCATCGCCAGGCGGTCCCCAGGGCAGCGATGCGCTCCCGCCCCGAAGACGTAGCTCTGAACCTTGCGGCGATCGTCAGTCTCACCGATGCCCAATTGCAGGCTCGCACTGGCCAAATCCACTTCGATCAAGGTGTTTCGTGGTATCTGGCCGACCGTGTCGATGAACACATCTCGGGAGGCATAGCGTGTCGTCAGGCCCAACGGGGCGTCCTGCGTCAACAGGCGCATGACGACACTCGCGGAACCCGCACTGCGCACGGCGTCCGTTACGGCATCCGCGTCGTTCCACCACGCGGAGGTCAGGACCTCCAGGGCGACCACGGTAGTCTCCGCGCCGGCCACCAGGAAGAGGGCCAGCTCTGCCGACCGGGCCTCGTTCGGCAGGTCCGAGAACCACGGCACCGTCACGTCTCGGACGAGGCGTTGGATGTAGTCCTTCGCCTGCGCTACGGAGTCGTCGGTCTCAGGAAGCCCGCCGAGGATCCGCAGCACCGGCTTGAGGCTCTCGTAGTGCTCGATGGGGTCGACCTCAGGGAGGTCCAGGAGGTCCAGGACGATGCGGTTGGGGATGTAGACGCAGCCCTGCAATAGGTCGTTGCTGTCGCGCGCACGCGCGAATCCGTCAGCGACGGCGGAGTCAACCATTTCCTGGACCGTGACGCTGCCGGCCCATTGCTTCCCGAAGCCGGCCCACCACCCGCGTTTCCTCTTGAGGTGCTCGCTTCCCTCCAGATCCAGCGTGGATGCTCCGAAGACCCGGCGCGACACCCGGAACGGGTGATCGACCCGGAACTTCTCCTCGCGAAGCAGCCGGCCGACGTCTGCCGGGTCGCCCAGCCTGAGACGTTCCTTCATGGGTTTATCCGCTCGTTTCCCGGCCGTCACCGGCTGTGGACCGGACATCCGCCCGTGCCGCGGTGCTCTTGGCGACGAGCCGGTCGTACCCGAGGCCGAAGCAGGCGCTGTACAGGGGCTGCCCGTCGTTCGAGCGCAGGTTGCAGCTTCGAGCGAACGCCCCGAGGTGCAGGTTGACCGACGCCACGGCGAGGCCGTCGACGACGAACTCGGACTTCAGGTTCTCCGACTCCTGGAACTTCAGGTGCAGGTCCTTGGGGTCGAAGAACGGGTCGCTCGCCTTCTTCACGACCGCGTCCACCCAGAACTCCTCGGCGAGTGACGACGGCACGTCACGCACGATGTGCCCGATCCACTCGTGCACCAGGCCCACGTCCGTCGAGAGGAAGATGAACTCTCGCATGAGGAACGAGGACTGGCGTTCGCCCGGACGGTAGGTCTCCTCGTTCCGGAAGCAGAGATTCTTGTGTGTGAACAAGGAAGGACTGGAAAGCTGGCGTCCTCTCAGATGGTCGAACACCGCGTAGCAGGTCGTCGGCGCCAGGAGGAACTCGGCGTCCGAGCCCATCGCGCCCGACACCACCAATGCATGTTGGGGAAAGCTGCGCACGTAGTGCGTTGCCAGGACGGAGCTCCTGGGGAGCAGCGGGGAGAGCTTGAGCTCCTCGGCACCCGAGAACGAGGGGATTCCGATCAGCATCCTGTCGATCTGGGCCTCGACGTCGCTCAAGCCCAGTTGCGCGTCGACCGGACTCATCGGGCAATTGGTGTCGTATGCGAACCGTAGACGGCAGCGATTGTCCGGGCAGTGCGGATGCTGTCGAGCATCAGGTCCTCCAGCGGGACGTGCGCGCCAGTCTCCTTCTCCAGGAACACGATCAACTCCATGATGGACAGGCTGTCGACGATGCCTGCCTGAATCAGGTCCGTGTCCGCGTCGAGCTCGGTTCCCGTCGTCGAGCGCTGAGCCTCTGTCGAAGTATTGAGGCTGCGCAGAAACTCCAGCACCGCGCCGAGAAAATCGTCGTTGCTTCCAGTCATGCCGGGCTTTACCCTTCGTCCATTTTGAAGTTGTTCGACCATGCGGTCTGCCTCGCGCCACTCACCGGGTGCCGCCAGCTCCTCGCACGAGCTCGCCGACGGTGACCTCGCGATAGAGCATCGAGCGCTCCTGCTCTGTCAGCTCTTTCGACAGCTCCTGACGGATCTCGAGGTGGTCACCGAACACCGGTGCCAGCTGCCCCTCGCCATACATGCTCCGGTGCAGGACGATTGCTCCGCCGGCTGACGAAGCCTTCCGAGCCTTGCCCGCGAGGGCCTCGTGCTGCGAGGGGCTGCCCCAGTCGAAGATGTTGGACAGGTAGAAGGCGTCCACGTCCGTCACGGTGTCGAGGCACTGGTCGACCGTGCTGTTAACCAGTCGCATTTTGTCGATGTTGCGGCGTGCGGTCGCGTATCCGTCGTCGGAGAGATAGGCGGGTGTGCCGTCGACCCGGTCGTGGAGGTAGCGACCGGTGAGCAGCTGATGCAAGAAGTAATTGTTGGCGACCGGCTTGCCCACGATGGCGTCCTTGATTTGCGCCGCGTAGAACTCGCCGAACTTGGACTCCGGACTACGTGCGGACCACAGCGGTGGGTAGAAGTGTGACTGGGTCCAACGGCTGAACAACACCCGCACGGCGGTGTCCCAGCGGTCGTTGTCGAGGTGCTCGGCGAAGAAGGCACGCTGCTCGTCCATGGTCGAGCACGCGAAGAGGAGGTCGACGTTCTCGGTGCCGAGGATGAGCTGCGTCAGGTTCTCTCCGACCAGCCTGTAGTGGCGATCCGTCACGCCACAGCCGTTGATCCCCGACGCGATCCGCGCCTGGTGGCTCCGCCAGTACGCGCGGGCTCCGTCGGGCAGGGCTTCTTCCAACTCGCGGTAGGTGCCGAGGCGGTTCACGGCAGGCCGCTCGCCGACGAAGGCGAGGTAGTCCTCCCGCTCGAGAGCGATCAGGGCGGCCTTCTTGAGCTCGATGAGCGCGCACTGGGCCGGGTTCGCGTCCACGACGACGAGGCTCTCCAGCTCGTCGTCGAGCAGCGAGAATGCCGTGCAGCCGCCCGAGCCGATGGTGAGGACCCTTCGGGCCCCGTAGCAGGCCTGTAGTCGACGTTCGATGCGTGAGTCCTCGCGGATCTGTGCGAAATAGATCTCGCTCATCGACGCCACCCGATCGGACGTCTCGGATACTGAAATCGGAATCGCAACTTGATCAGACCCCCGAAGTGAGAACAAGAAAACGGATCATCGCATTGTGACTGCAGGGGGTCAACCCCTCCATTTTGGAGCCCGGCTCGTCGCACGTGAGCTTCGATCGTCCGCGGCGAGGGGGTCTGCCTGCGGCGGCCGGCCGACCCGATGACGCCCAGCTCCACGAGGATGGCCTTGACCCTGAGGGCACCCCTGGGGCGTCGTCACAGGGCGTCCGGCAGGGGGATGAGCCGCGTGGATCTCCCGGACTCCGGCGAGATCGCCCGCCCGCCGCGGGATGTCGTAAGGCACGTCGGTCGAGTCGGCTGCCGCGCGGGAGTGCGCGGCGACACCGGCTGGATCGGCTTGCGGTAGTGGGGCATGACGAGCAGCAGAGCCCGCGCGCCGATCTCGGCGGACCGCGAAGCCAGGTCGATGCTGTGAGCGGGGGAGCTGGATCCGACGCCGGCGGTGATCACCACGCGGCCCTCCGCCGCCTCGACCAAGATGCGGATGACCGCGATGCTCTCGTCGTCGTTCAGGGTCGCGGCCTTTTCTCCGGATCCTGCCCATCGACCTGGGTGAGGCTCCCGCCGATCATCCCATGGCACGCGCCACCGGTTACGTTGTCCGCATGAAGCACTCCACGTCGTGCCGGTGCGACGACCTCAAACATGACCACGCGCTGCGCGCTCGACACTGCACCGTGGACATTGCGGGGTCGACTTTGTGCCGCCGTGGGTTAATGCGCGCGTGAACAAGGAATCCAGCACGGGGGTGCAGGCATACAGGGCCCTGCTCGGCGAGCGGGACATGCGCCGGTTGGCCGTCGCGGCCCTGGTAGCGCGCCTGACGATGAGCATGTGGTCGGTCGTGCTGTTCCTGCTCGTGGCCGACCGGCGCGACGAGGCGTCGGCCGCCCTGGCGTTGGCCGCCTATACGGTGGGCCAGGCACTCACGGCCCCCGTACGAGGCCGATGGATCGACCGCCGGGGCGTGCAACCCGTGCTCCTCGTCACCACCAGCCTCTACATCCTGATGGTGGCCGTCCTGGTCGCCGTTATCGAGGGTTCGTCGATGCCGGTGATCGCAGGAGTCGCCGTGCTGAGCGGCGCTTTCATGCCGCCGGTCGCTGCCACGATCCGTGGACTCTGGATCGCCCTCACCCTCCCGGGAAAGGGCCGGCACACAGCGATGGCTCTCGACGCTGTCCTGCTCGAGGTGGCCTTCGTCGTCGGCCCCGCGGCAGCGGGCCTGCTGGCGACTTGGACGGATCCGGCCGTCGCGGTCCTGCCCGTCATCGCCCTGCTGGTCCTGTCCGCGGTCTTGGTGATCCGGTCGGAACCGGCCGATCAGGTGCCCGCCTCCCGGAGCAAGGGCGGATGGGGACCGGTTGCCTCTTCGCCGTTCAGGACGACCCTGCTACTCGCGCTGGTCCCGTCCCTGGTCAGCGCCGCCGTCGAGGTGCTGCTGCTGACGATCAGCCACTCCGGCGGCTACGAGTGGGCGGGAGGACTGCTGCTGGCCGGAATGGCCGTGGGCAGCCTCGTCGGAGGACTTGTCTTCGGCGCGTACGGCAGTGGACGTACTCCGCAGAGCTGGTTGCCGATCATGCTGCTGCTGACGGCCGGCGGCATCCTGATGCTGCTCCTGGGTCAGGCCGCGCCATGGAGCTTCATCGTCATCGCTCCCCTGGTCGGCGCCACCACGGCACCCTGCCTGGCCACTGTCTTCTCGCTCTCGGCGGCGACCACCCCCCCGGGGCAGCGGACCGAGGCGCAGTCCTGGGTCAACACGAGCCTCGCGCTGGGCTTCGCCATGGGTGCACTCGTCGTTGCCCCCTTCGCCGATCAGGTCGATGTCGCCGTGGTGCTTCTCGTCGTGATCGCTGCGGTCGGCGCGCTGGCCGCCCGGCTCGTGGGCCCCTCGCTGGCCAGGCACGCGGGGCCCGAGTAGCACGGAGATCACCGTTATACTGGTCGATGTCAGAAGGCGCGCCGTGACGACGTCGACGCATGTGTGTGCGACAGACGAAAGCCGGGGGGAATGATCAGCTCCACTGTCCCATCAGCCTGGCCCCAACCAGGGAGCTTCTACTCTTCGCCGAACTGGCTGCGCTTCGTCGACTCCGACGGCGTCGGCCGTCCCGCCTACCTGATGAAGGACGGTGCCGGGCTCGTCGCCCACCACGCGCCGGACGAAGGTCATCCGGACTATCGCTTCGAGACCCTGCTCGACAGCGAGGACGACCGTGCGCGGCTGCTGCTCGGTGGACGCCGGGGATTCTGCTCCCCGGTGATCGGGACTCGTCGGTCGCCCGCAGCGCTGGCGGAGCTCATCGACGCGGCCCTCGAGGCGTTCCCCGAGGTACACGGCGCCTGGTGGTGGCCATACCTGCCGTCGAAGGACGTGCCGCACGTCGTGGCGGCCGCGCGTTCGCTCACCGGAGAGACCCCCGGGGTGCACCTCGTCGACGCCGACTGCACCGTGCAGCAAATTCCTGCGGATGGACCCTTCGAGTCGAAGCTGACGAAGTCGCAACATCGACACTGGCGCCGCGAGTGGCAGCGCTTCGTCAAGAGCGGCCTCGAGCTCCGGCAGGTGTCGATCGACGAGATCGTCGCGTACGGGGCTCCGCTGCTGCAACAGGTCGAGCTCAAGTACGGCAACGAGCACGAGGAGGAGAACCTGCGGGCAACCCTCGGCCGCCAGGCCCGCATCCTCCGCGAGGAGGCCGTGGCGCACGCCGTCTTCGACGGCTCGCGCATGACCGGGTACTCGCTCGGCTACCGGTCGGGCAGGCAACTCGCGCTTCGTTCGATCGGCCTGAACTACGGGGAGCTGCGCAATGCCGCGGAGTACGCGGTGCTCCTAGTGCACGGGCCCGTACGGTTCGCCCAGGAGAACGGCATCGAATCCCTGCACCTCGGCACCCGCAGCTACGAGGCTAAATGTCGGCGGGGCGCGCGGGTCCGCGGCCTGTGGGCGGTGGCACCCGGAACCACCACGTCGAAGAAGAAGATCGAGGAGCTCGCCGGGTCGGTCCTGGCCCAGCTCCCCGCCGTGGATGCTGCGGCGTTCCGCTCGGAGATCGACGCGGTCCTGGCCTCGCTCCTCGTCGAGAGTGGTCAGGCATGACACTCCCTCGGCTGCCCAGTCGCCTTCGTGGCGGCTGTTACCGGCGGACGTGTCGACGAAGAACCGAACCTCGTCGATGTTGAGTGACCACGGCAGGCCCCCGAAGGGCGACCGCCACAAGCCATCTGCTGATCCTCGCCGAGTTCCGACAGGACGTTACTTCCCAGATCTGATCGAAAGGATGGTGCCGTAGTGACCGCCCACGCCGTGGTCCTGACCACCGTGCGCCGCGCCTTCCCGTTCCGTCTGCTCGACCCCGCATCCGTCGACCACGTGACCATCGTGGCGGAGGCGGGCCACCCCCACCACTTCCCCGACGGCGGCGGCGCGTCCCGTCTACCCACCATGCAGGTCGTCGAGGTCGACGACATCCGCGACACGACCCAGGTGCTCGTCGCCGTCCGTCGGGTGGCCGCGTCACGTCCTGTGGATCGCATCATTTCGCCGGTCGAGTTCGGGGTACCGACCGCCGGGTTCCTGCGGTCCTCGCTCGGGATCCCCGGAGATTCGTACGACGTCGCACTCGCCTTCTCCGACAAGTTCCTCATGAAGCGACGCCTGATCGAGGCAGGCCTGAAGACAGCTCAGGTCCAGCGAGTTTTCGAACCGACAGACGTCCTGAAGGCGGGCGACAGCCTGGGATGGCCGGTCGTCGTCAAGCCGACGTTCGGCGCCCTCTGCATGGACGTGACCCGGATCGACGGGCCGGAGGCAGCGAGGGCCTGGGCGACCGGGCCGACCGGAGCGCGTCTGCGCGCCGAGGAGATGCCGGTGGCCGTGGAGCAGTACGTGGCGATGGACCGCGAGTTCCACGTCGACGCCGTTCTTCACGAGGGCAAGGTGCTGTTCGCCGCCGTGTCGATCTACTTCGACCCGCTGCTCGGCCGGATCGACGACTTCGACGGATCGTGGATCGTTCCCCCCGACCACCCTGACCATGACGAGGCGCTGGAGGTCGCCAGCCGGGCCACGATCGAGTTGGGGCTCCGCGACGGGGTCGCCCACGTGGAGCTCTACCGGTCCCGCGACGGCTTCCGGGTCGGCGAGGCGGCGTGCCGACCCGCGGGCGGCGGCATCGTCGAAGCCATCAGGCACCAGCACGGAGTCGATCTGTGGGAGGCATTCTGGTCCTTGGGGCTCGGGTACACGCCGGCGCTGGACGTCATGTCGACCGACGGCATTGTCGTCAACGTGAACCTTCCGATCCGTCCGGGCCGGATCGTCGAGATGTCCTCCGAGGAGGAGATCCGCGCGGCGGTACCCGGACTGATCGACGTGCGGATGACCATGAGCGCTGGCGACGTGGTCACGTCGGACCTCAACTCGTCGTCGACGCCAGGGGTCGTCTTTTTCCGCGCCCGCGACGAGGCAGAGATCGCTCCCACGATGGCGGCGCTGCGGCGTGCCTTCCGGCTAGAGGTCGAGCCTACGGATGGGTCAACGCCCGCAGGGGCTCGGTCCACGTAGGAGCGTGGTGAAGTCGCCCCTCGACTGACGATCGTGTGAGAAGCAGCGGTAAGGCTGTCCAGTGTCCCTGCCGTGGGCAGGTGCCGGCCGGGTGCGGCCCTTGATCGTGTCAGCTGGGCACGGCATCCCGGGCGACTGCGATGCCGTCGAGGCTTTCCCGGCACGGGCAGGTTCGATCGGCAGGCAGGTCGGCCAAGGCATTCAGAACAATCGACCGGAGGCGGTCGGTGTTCTTCGCGAAGACGTCGAACACCTCGCTCTGATTCACGGCGGAAGCGCTGTCCAGACCGGCGTCGAGGTCAGTGACCAGCGCGACCGCCGTGTAGCACATCGCGAGTTCGCGAGCCAGAACTGCTTCCGGGAGGCCGGTCATGTTGACCACGGACCAGCCCTGAGCCGCGTACCACTGTGACTCGGCCCGGGTCGAAAATCGGGGTCCCTCGACGACGACCATGGTGCCTCCATCCGTCACGGGCATCCCCTCGCGACGCGATGCCGCGACGACTACCTCACGCCCCTGCGAGCAGTACGGGTCGGCGAACGGTACATGTGCCGCGCCGGAGTCGTAGTAGGTCTGCTGGCGGCCGCTGGTGCGGTCGACGAGTTGGTCCGGGATCACGAGGCTTCCCGGCCCGAGTTCGGGTCGCAGTGAGCCGACGGCGCACGGGGCGATGATCTGGCGGACGCCGATCGAGTGCAGTGCCCAGAGGTTCGCGCGATAGTTGATCCGGTGCGGCGGGTAACGGTGGTCGCGGCCGTGCCGGGGGAGGAACGCCACATCACGGTCGCCGACGCGACCGACAAGGACGGCGTCCGACGGTTCGCCGTACGGGGTGCTGACATGCACTTCGCGGGCTTCGTCCAGCAGCGAATAGAAGCCGCTTCCGCCGATGACCGCCAACGACGCTTGTAGCGCTGACATGATCTCTCTCCTCATGGATGGAATTTCGTGAGTCGATGGATTGTCCCGTCGATGGCCGCGTCGCTTGTGCAGAACGCGAAGCGGACGAACTGCCGGCCCACATCGATGTCGTCGAAGAGTGCCTGTGCCGCAGTGGCGACCAGAGGGCACCCGTACTGGTTGAGGGCAGAGCCGATCGTGTGCTGTGCCGCCAGCATCGCTGCATCCCGCTGAAGATCGTCGAACTCTGATGCCGCGACCGGCTCACGTCGGCCTGCCGACCGGCTGCGGGCGCACAGACGAGAAATCAGTGACCCAGGCGTGGGCGCCGAAGTCAGTTGGCGGGTTCCCGGGTCGGTGCACACCCAGGGTATGCCAGCCGGCGGCGCGGGCGGCGGCCAGTTCGACGGGCCGGTCCGAGGCGAACAGGATCCGGTCCGCGGCTACGCCGATCTCCCGGCTGATCCGTTGGTACGCCGCGGGATCGGTCTTGGCGCCCATGCCCTGCGCGTCGAAGAGCCGGTCGACCAGCGGTCGCAGATCACCCAGCTCGGTGTGGCGCAGCCAGTCGTGTTGCGCCTGAACGGACCCGGAGGAGAACAGGTGCACGCCGAGGCCGTCGGCACGCCACGTCCGCAGCGCGGTGGGGACGTCGTCGAAGACGTGTGCGGTGAGCGCTCCGCTCGCGTACCCGTCCGCCCAGATCATCCCCTGCAGCGCCTTGAGCGGTGGCGCTTTGACATCCTGGTCGATCCAGCCGTTGATGACGACGACCAGTTCCGCGCGTGTTGCCGTCGGCTTGCCCGCCAGAGCCGCGGTGGCCCGGAGTATGTCCTGGACATCCGTCGTGTCGCGGTCGAGATACGTGGCGACGCGCTCACGAGAGTAGGGATAAAGAACATCACGGACGAAGGCGAGGGAACCTAACGTGCCCTCGACGTCCAGGACGACCGCGTCGGCACGGCTCACCAATTGGCGCCGATCAACTCGTCGAGGTAAGGGATCTGACGGGCGGTCGGCTCGCCGGTGAAGTCGGCGATCCACCCGTCCTCCTCCTGGAAGAACCGGATCGCCGTGAATTGGGGCTGCCGGCCCATGTCGAACCAGTGCCGGGTGCCGCGCGGCACCGAGAGCAGGTCACCAGCCTCGCACACGACGGCGTGCACCATGCCGTCCAGATTCAGATAGAAGCACCCGCGTCCCTCGACGAAGAACCGGACCTCGTCCTCGTCGTGCACGTGTTCCTCGAGAAACTTCTCCCGTGCCGCTCGGGCCGTGGCGGGCCAGTCCGGGTCGGCGTCGTTGGGCCGCATGCGTACGACGTCCACCAGCCGGTAGCCGCCGGCCTCGCTGATCCTGCGTACGTCATCGCGGTAGGCTTCGAGCACCTGAGCGGAGTCGGCGGCAGCATCGAGCGGCCGGGTCGCGGCCCATCGTTCGAACACGATATTCCAGCGGGACAGTTCGACCCGGATGCGGTCCTCGTCGGTAGTGCGCAGTCGAATGTCGTTGCCGTCGGTAGCCGGCATCACCTGAAGCAGTGTCATAGCAGACCCTCCTGAAATAGATCAGTGTTCGGTGAGGCACTTGCGGCGAGCAGTGTCAACTGGCACATCGCCTCAAGGCATTCGAGGCGATTGCGGGCCACCTCGAGCGACGGACCCCAGGCAGTGACGCCGTGCCAGGCGATCAGGAACACCGGCGGGGTCGCCGCGGACTGCGCCAGGTGGTTCGTTACGTCGGTACCGATGCGTGCGACGTCCGGCCAGTTGGGAAAAACCGGGACGTGGACGCTGGCCGGGTCGACGACGCCGAGGCCCTTGATCAGTTCAAGATCGGCGAACCGTACCGACGTCCGGCTGGCTCGGGCCGCCAACACGGCGACAGCGGTGGCGTGCGGGGAATGCACGTGGATGACCGCGCCACAGCGCGGATCGGCGGCGTATATGGCGGTGTGGATGCTGGTCTCGGCGGACGGCTTCGGCCCGATGGGCTGCACGGGCAACCCGGTCCGCACGCTGACGGGTACGGTGTCGCTCTCCGTCAGCCGTCCCTTGCTGCGTCCGCTCGTGGTGATGAGTATCGTGTCGCTGGCGTCGTCGAGCCGGGTGGAGAGGTTGCCGGACGTTCCCTCGAGCCATCCCCGCAGGTACAGCTCCCGGGCTTCCCCCACCAGGTGAGCGGCGCCGCGGGTGTCGATGACGCCTGTCACGCGGTGGCTCCTTCGTCAGCAAGGGCAACGACCAGGCGACGTCCGTTGAGGCGCTCGACACCGCCGAGCCCGGCGACCTCGAGCAGCACACCGAAGCCCGCGGTACGGGCATGGCTGGCAGAAACCAATTCGGCTGCGGCGGCGAGGGTTCCTCCGGTGGCAAGGACGTCGTCGACGATCAGCACCCTGGCGCCGGGAGCAAGGGCGTCCTTCTGCACCTGCAGCGTGTCAGCGCCGTACTCGAGGCCGTACTGGACGCTGTGTACCGCGCCGGGCAGCTTGCCGGCCTTATGGGCGAACGCCAGCGGGCAGCCGAGCAGTTGCGCGACAAGTGTTCCGACGGGTAGGCCCCGGGGCTCGATGGCGAGGACATGGTCGCACCGTCCGCGGAAGGTATCCGCCAAACGGCGGGCGAGGGCCGCAAGAGCATGCGGGTCCGTGTATACGCCAGCGAGATCGCGGAAGGTCACGTCTGGCTGTGGGACGTCGGCTACGTGGCGGATAAGCGACGTGTCGCCGATGCGGGTGGGCCGGATGACCCGGTCCTCGGTGACAATGGCGGTGATCAAGTCGATCGGTGTGACGTCGAACGCGGGGTTGTACACCGCCGTCCCGGGCTGCGCGATCTGTGCACCCGCGATCTCCAGTACCTCGTCGGCGGGCCGGTCCTCGATGAGGATGTCGTCGCCGTGCGGCGTGGTGACGTCGACCGAGGATTCCGGTGCGACAACGATGAACGGGATGCCGTGGCGCGCTGCGGCCAAAGCCAACGCATAGGTACCGATCTTGTTGGCGGTGTCGCCGTTTGCGGCGATGCGGTCCGCGCCGACGATGACGCAATCGACTGAACCACCGGCCATGGCCGCCGCGGCGGCCGAGTCGATACACAGCCGGTGCGGGATGTCCGCCTCGGCCAGCTCCCACACGGTGAGTCGGGCGCCCTGCAGCAGCGGCCGGGTCTCGGTCGCGAGCACCGAACCCAGATCACGGCTGGCCGCCAGCTCTCGGATCGCGCCCAGGGCGGTCCCCCAGCCACTGGTCGCCAATCGGCCGGTGTTGCAGTGGGTGAGGACGTGCATCGGCCGCCGCGGGGACACCTCACGGATGAGGGTCGCGGCACGTGTCGCTGCGGCACGGTTCGTCCGCTCGTCCTCGGTGATCATGTCGAGGGCCTCTTGCAGAACGGCGTCCGGGCCGTCCGCGAGCCGGCCGAGCGCCCGCTGGACCCCCCACCGCAGGTTCACGGCGGTTGGTCGGGCGGCCGCGAGCAGTTCGGCGTCCGCCCGTACGGCAGCATGATCGACCTCGCCGGCGACGGATCGTAGGTGCGCCGACAGAGCGACACCGAGCCCACCCGCCAGTCCGAGGGTCGGAGCGCCCCGGATGGCCAGGCGCTGAATCGCTGTGATGATCTGATCGATGCCGGTCATGTGCAGAACCGTCATCTCGTGAGGGAGTGTCGTCTGATCGACAGCGACGACGCAGCCGGGTTCCCAATCAATCGAACGCTGCATGAATTGCTCCCTTATCGACGAAGTGCTGAAGTCGGCAGGTCGATACGGCGCCTTGCGGCGTCTCGGAACGTGGCTGCGAGTGGCTGCGCGGCGTCCACAGTGGTCTATCTCGTGGTGATCACCACGGTGGGGCCACCTTGGTCAGCACAGTCACCCGGGCGGGATCGACCGACGGTTCCCCCGGAGCGCTGCTCTCCGGGGCGCCGCCGGCCTGAAGGATCTCGCACACGTAAGGATCGTATCCGTAGTCGATCGAAGTACGTCACCCCCGTCTCACGCAACAAGATCACATAAACCCCCGGAGCGTGAAGATCATCGTCGCCGATGTGGCTGGTTTCATCCGGTCCGAATACGTGCGCATGCTGCGGCGCCCGGGCGCCGGCTGTGGCCGCTCACCCGTGCGGTGTCCACACAGCTCACGCCGGTGATTCACATGCCGATGATCCGAGTATCGCCAGCTCTCAGTTTGCGCAGATCAAAGGTCATTCCCATTCATCGGGGATGGCCTTTTGCTGCCTGTACAGCAGGTAAGTAGAGCAGCCGCGATCGTTGGTCGGTGCGCGGCGCAGCCGGGAGGGCCGTGAACGTGACGGACGTGCTGAAGGTTCAAGACCTTCGCCGGGTATGCGGCGTGCTGCTGGACATGGTGCAGGAGCGGTTCGGCGGCCCGTACTCAGCAGGGCAGGCCGACGGCTGACGGGATGGCGCTGGGTGTGGTTGCAGCGTGACGTTGTGTGCGTTGGTGTGGTACTGATCGAGGTCGCTGATTGCTGGCGTCGAGGGTGAGGGTTGATGGATCCGGATGTGACTTCGTTGGCGGGTGCGGTGGTGCCGTACGTGGCGGCGGCTGCCGGAGCGTACGGGGCGGGCGTGGTGGCGCGGGTGCAGGAGGTAGCGGCGGACGCGACGGTTGGCCTGGGTGGGCGGCTCTTGCGTCGGTTGCTGCGGCGGGAGGAGTCAGCGCCGTTGGTGGAGGCGGCGGTGTTGGATGTGGCCGAGGACCCGGCTGATGATGATCGGTTGGCGGCGTTGCGGTTGCAGATCCGGAAGGCGGTGGCTGCTGATGCGGAGTTGGCTGCCGAGTTGTCGCAGATGCTTGCGTCAGCGGGGGTGACGATCACGGCATCGGGCGAGCGGTCTGTCGCCAGCCAGACGATCAGTGGGGTGGTGATCACCGGGGATGACGGCCAGGTGACTCGATGAGCGACCGGTATTCTGCCGGCCCTGACGGGGAGCCTGGTGGAGTAAGCGCTGAGGGCGACCGGTCGGTCTCGGCGCGTGAGATCAGCGGGCTTGCCATCACGGGGGACGACGCGAAGGTTGACGCGCGGCGGATCGAGCTGCATCGGGCGTCGACGGCACCCGATACCGGGAAGCGGTTGCACAACCTGCCCAAGCCGGCGACGCGGTTGTTTGTGGGCCGTCGGGACGAGTTCGCTGCGTTGGAGGAGGTGATGTCCGCTGGTAGCGGGGTGATCTGTCAGGCGGTGCATGGCCTGGGTGGGGTGGGTAAGACCGAGTTGGCGTTGCAGTACGCCCACCGGTGGCGCGACCGGTATCTGGTGCGGTGGTGGGTGACTGCTGACAGTCCGGCGGCGATCGAGAGCGGTTTGGCGGCGTTGACGGCCCGGTTGAACCCGGATCTGGTGCTGACGGCTACGGCAGCGGAGGCTGCGGGGTGGGCGGTCGGCTGGTTGCAGAACCAGTCGGGTTGGTTGCTGGTGCTGGACAATGTAGAGCAGCGCTCGGATGTCGAGCCACTGTTGGCGCAGTTGGACACCGGGCACCTCCTGATCACGACGCGGCGTGATGTGAATTGGGAGACGCTGGCCGACGGGTGTCTTCGACTGGACATGCTGGATCGTGAGTCCGCCGTGCGGCTGTTGCTGGAGCATGCGGGACAGCAGGATCTGTTGGCGGCGGCGGTGTTGGCCGACGAGTTGGGGTATCTGCCGTTGGCGTTGCAGCAGGCGGCCGGCTATCTGAGGCAGACCCGCCTGCCGGTGTCGGTCTATCTGGATCGGCTGCGGGACCAGCCCGCCGAGGTGTTGAACACGATCGCGGAGGGAGACCAGGCCGAGCGGGCGGTGGCCCAGGTATGGCTCCTTACCCTCGACCGGCTGCGTGAAGTCCGGCCGGCAGCGATCGACCTGCTGCGTATTCTGTCGTGCTACGCGCCCGACGACGTGCCGCGTTCGATCTTGGCTGGATATGCCGATCAGGCCGGTGCTGTGGACCAGGCGCTGTCGGCGTTGGCGTCGTACAACCTGGTCACGCTCACGCAGACGACTGTCAGCACTCACCGACTTCTCCAGACGGTGGTCCGCAGCCAGGCGCAAACGCAGGCCGAGGCTGACTACCACGATGAGCAGAGCAACCCACCCGATTCGTTGTGGCAGCGGGTCCTCGACCACGCATTGGCTCTGCTCGAACGCGCCCGTCCATCGGGCAACCCATCAGAAGATGTCGACACCTGGCCGCAATGGAGGGTGTTCGCCCCACACGTCGACGCGTTCGTCCCGCTCATGCCAGAGGACACCCTGGATCTGACCTTCGCGTACCTGCTGGGCCAACTGGGGTTCTATCACTACACGCAGGCCAGGTACCGCCAGGCCGTGAAGGCCGAAAGGCGGGTGTTGGAGATTAGCGAGGCGGCGTTGCCGGTGGGGCATCGCGACGTCGCGCTCCGGTTGGACAACCTGGCCGGCACATTGAGGGCCCTGGGGCAGGCGGAGGAGGCGCTGCCGTTGCAGCGGCGGGCGTTGGAGATCAGTGAGGCGGCGTTGCCGGTGGGGCATCCCGACGTCGCGCTCCGGTTGGACAACCTGGCGGCCACGTTGGGAGCTCTGGGGGAGGCGGAGGAGGCGCTGTCGTTGCGGCGGCGGGCTGTGGAGATCAGTGAGGCGGCGTTGCCGGCGGGGCACCGCAGCATCGCAATCCGGTTGGACAACTTGGCGTACACGTTGGGGGTTCTGGGGCAGGCGGAGGAGGCGCTGCCGTTGCAGCGGCGGGCGTTGGAGATCAGTGAGGCGGCGTTGCCGGCGGGGCACCCCGACATCGCGCTCCGGTTGGACAACCTGGCGGGCACTTTGCAGGATCTGGGGCAAGCGGAGGAGGCGCTGCCGTTACGGCGGCGGGCGTTGGAGATCAGTGAGGCGGCGTTGCCGGCGGGGCACCCCAGCATCGCTACGCGGTTGAACAACCTGGCGGGCACGTTGGGGGCTCTGGGGCAGGCGGAGGAGGCGCTGCCGTTACGGCGGCGGGCGGTGGAGATCAGTGAGGCGGCGTTGCCGGCGGGGCACCCCGACATCGCGCTCCGGTTGGACAACCTGGCGTATACGTTGGTGGCTCTGGGGCAGGCGGAGGAGGCGCTGCCGTTACGGCGGCGGGCGCTGGAGATCAGTGAGGCGGCGTTGCCGGCGGGACACCCCAGCATCGCAATCCGCTTGGAAAACTTGGCGTATACGTTGGTGGCTCTGGGGCAGGCGGAAGAGGCGCTGCCGTTGCGTCGGCGGGCGTTGGAGATCAGAACAGAAATTCATCGTAGGCGGTCCAATCAGGTTGATGCAGGCTGATTGCATCAACCTTGGTCAGCCCTGGCTCCGGCAATCGGCAACCTGGATGACGATCGGGCCGCACTCTTGCGGACGATCACGGACAATCACGGACGTCGAGGGATGTCTGGACCCAGATCAGCGACGCGTAAAGGTCGCTGAGAAGGGCTTGGGGTTGCCTGAGGGCCAAGAGGCCACGGGTGGCTAGCTCAGCAGCGTCAAAGCGCATCTTGTACGGTTCGGACGCTGTGCCCTGCAGCAGGATCAAAACAACGCCAGTGTTGAACGCTTACTCCCGCGGCGGGGGAGTGAGCCAGGCCAGGGGTTGTCCGCTGAGGGCGGCGTCGGCAAGACGGTGGGCGCTGGCGGTCTTGAGGGCGGCTCGTGAGCTGCCGATCCAGCGCTGTACGTTGTCGACCCCTTGGTGGCGGTACTCGACGGCTTGGACGAGGCATTCCAGTTTGTCAGCGTCGCGGGCGACGACAGCTTCCAGTGTCTCGCCGGCTTCGTATTCGGCGACGGCGGCGGTGATGACGTCGGCGACGGCTGGGGGCAGGCGGCGACCTGGTCAGCGGTGACGGCGGCGTCGTGGTCGTCGGTCATCTGTCCGTCCGTGTGCCGGGCGTGGTGGTCGCGGCTCACGCCGTACCCGTGCTGGCGGGTGGACTGGGCGACCAGCCGGCAGGCGCGGTCGATGACAACGGCGCTGCTCGGAGGCCGCGCATGACCACGCACGGTCCGGTGCTGCCGATTTGGAGCTGCGGCGGCTGCGATGCGCCGTGGCCCTGCCGCACGCGGCAGCGCGAGCGACGCGCCGAGTTCGACGACGCTCCGATCTCCCTGGCTCTCTACCTGGGTGCCCAGCTGGTGCGGGCCTCCGAGGACCTGACCTGGGTGCCGGCGGGTGCGCTGCACAGACGCTTCCCGGCTGGCTCCGATGAGCATCCTGCGGCCTGGCGACGAGAAGTTCCACTACAGCGACGGCTCGCACAAGTGGGTCCGGCCGAACCCGGACTACGACCAAAAGGTCTGGGACGAGCAGGTCCGCCAGCACAAGCGTGGTCTCACTGTCGGGGAGTGGACGTGGCTCGGCCGCGCCTGGTAGGCAGGCGGGTGTGCGAATCGTCTCCCTGTTGCCGGCAGCCACGGACATCGTGGCCATGCTTGGCCTGACCGGGCACCTGGTCGGGCGTACCCACGAGTGTGACTGGCCGCCGGAGGCCCTGGTCGACGTCCCGGCGGTGACCGCGACTTCCCTGCCGGAGACCTTGACGAGCCGGGAGATCTCGGCGGCGATCGCCGGTGACGCGCACCGAGGCTCGTCGTTGTACCAGCTCGACGTCGCCATGCTGGAGGGGTTGAAGCCGGATCTGATCCTGACCCAGGATCTGTGCGACGTGTGTGCGGTCTCCTACGAGCGGGTCAACGACGCGGTTGGTCTGATCGATCTCGGCACCAGCGTGATGTCCCTGGAGGCGGGGACCATCGACGGGATCCTGGACACTGTCGACGCCGTGGCCGCGCTGACCGGCGCCGAAGGCAGGGCGGCGGAGATCCGGGCCGACGCCGAGCGTCGCCTCGCCGCGTTGCCGGGGTCGGCGCCCGGCGCGCCGACGGTGTTGTTCGTCGAGTGGCTCGACCCGTTGATGCCTGGTGGGCACTGGGTGCCGGAGCAAATCGCCTACGCGGGCGGGCGGTCTCTGCTGCTCGGGCCGGGCGCGCACAGCACCCCGCAGCCGTGGTCGGTGGTCGCCGACCTGGCTCCCGACGTGGTGGTGTTCGGGCCGTGCGGGTTCACGCCGGAGCGGACCGTCGGCGAGTTGTCCGTGGCGACCGCGCAACCCGGCTGGGCGGACCTACCCGCGGTGCGTAACGGGCAGGTGTGGGTGGTCGACGGGCCTTCCTACTTCAACCGCCCCGGCCCGAGGGTCGTCGACGGCGCGGAGATCCTCGCCGGCATCCTCGGCGGCCGCCCCGACTCCCGCGCTCGGCGGGTGCCCCTCGACGTCGGCTGACGTTGCCGCGCCCGAGTGGCGGAGGCGGACCTCCGATGCCGATCGCCCGTTGCCCCGGCATTCGCACCGCACGGCACCGAGGTTCAGGACCGTGCCCCCGCTGTGCTGGCGAGGTCGACGATGCGGTCGCTCCAGCGGGCCAGCAGGGTCTGGTCGTGGGTGATGACCAGAACCCCGGCCTGCTGGGTCCGCTGGTAGTCGCGGATGACGGCGGCGACGTGCGCCTGGGTTGAGGCGTCGAGCATCGCGGTGGCCTCGTCGCAGAGCAGATAGTCGGGGCGGTGTACGAGGGCGCGGGCGAGGCAGGCGCGTTGTAGTTGCCCGTCGGACACCGCGTGGGGACGCCGGCTGCGCAGATCCGCTGTGAGGCCGACGAGGTCGGCGAGTTCGGTCACCCGTTCCCGGACCGCCGACTCGGGCGTCCGGGTGGCGCGCAGCGGTTCGGCGATCAGGTCGGTGAGGCTCAGTCGAGGATCAGCGGCGGCGCGCGGGCTCTGGAAGAGGGCGGCGACGCGGGTCCGTAGGGCGACCGGCACTGCGTACCGGACGGCGTCGACAGCGGTGCCGTCGATGCTGACCTGGCCCTGATCGGGGCGGTGCAGCAGGGCCAGGACCCGGACCAGTGTGGACTTTCCGCAGCCGGACGGCCCGCGCAGTCCGACCGTCTCTCCCCGGCCGATCCGCAGTGTGACGCCGTCGAGGACGACCTGGCGGCCGTAGGAGACGCTCACCTCGTCGGCGAGCAGGTGTTGCGCGCTGGTCACGTGGTGGCTCCGGAGGGGATCGGGTAGTGGCAGGCCACAGTGCCGCCAACGGTGACCGGCGTCGACAGTGGTCGATGCGCGCAGGTGTCGGTGCGGCGTGGGCAGCGGGGCGCGAACGCGCAGCCGGGGGGCAGCGCGGTGAGCATCGGCGGGTCACCCGGCACCGGCCGGAAGGCCCGGTCCGGCAGGGCGTCGAGCAGCGCCGAGGCGTACGGGTGGGTCGGCGCGGTGAAGAGGTGGTCGGTGTCGCGGTGTTCCACGATGCGACTGGCGTACATCACTGCGACGGTGTCGGCGACCCGGCGTGCGGCGGCCAGGTCGTGCGTGATGAGCACGACTGCCGCGCCGTTGTCGCAGCGACGGCGCAGCAGGTCGAGGGTGTGGTCCACCAGCGGCCGGTCCAGCCCGGTGGTGGGCTCGTCGGCGATGAGCAGCGACGGGTCGGGTGCCAGCGCGAGCGCGGTGACCAGACGCTGAGCCATGCCACCGGACAGCTCATGGGGGTAGCGGTCCAGGTCCGCCGGGTCGAGCCCGACATCGACAGCGAGGCGGTCGGCGTCGGCGCGGTCGCGGCCGTGCGCCCGCAGCGTCTCGGCGAGCAGCCGCCGCCCGGTGCGGACCGGGTTCAGGGCGGTGGCGGGGCTCTGCGGGACCAGTCCGACCCGGCGTCCGCGTACCTTTCGGGCCAGCTGGCGTTGGCCGCAGGTGAGCAGGTCGACCGGGTCGGCGCCGGGGTGGTGCAGCACGGCGTGACCGGTGGTCGTGGCGTTGCCGGGCAGGAGGCCGAGCAGGGCGTGGGCCAGGACGGACTTGCCGCAGCCGGACTCGCCGACGACGGCCAGCAGTTCGCCGGGCCGCACGGTGAGGCTGAGGTCGCTGACGGCACGCACTGTCGTGTCGCGGAGCCGGAACTCGACGCCCAGAGCGTCCACGGTGAGCAGCGGCTGACCCGCGACGGCGCGCGGCGACGCCGGGGCCGGAACGGACTCGGTGGTGGTCACAGGTGCAGCTCCGCTCGGACCCGGGGATCGAGGCGGTCACGCCAGCGGGCGGCGAGGACCGCGATGGCGAGGGTGACGACGACGATGACAGCGCCCGGTGCCAGGCTGGCCCACCAGGCGCCGGTCAGCAGCGACCCCTGACCGTCGTTGATCATGTTGCCCAGCGAGGCGAGGTGTGGTGGCAGGCCGAGGCCGAGGAACGACAGGGCGGTCTCGTGCCACACCGCGTGCGGGATCATCAGGGTGGTCGCGAGGGCCAGCCGGGGCAGGACGTGCGGCAGCAGGTGCCGGGTGAGGACCCGGAGCCGGCCGGCTCCGCCGCTGATGGCGGCGTCGACGAACGGCCGGGTCCGCAGGCTCAACAACTCGGACCGGACGATGCGGGCGGTGGAGAGCCAGTGGGTGAGCCCGACGGAGGCGATCACGGCACCGAGGCTGGGACGCAGCATGGCGACGATGAAGATGCCCAGCAGCAGGTGCGGCATCGCGGCGATGGTGTCCACGATCCGCATCAGGATCCGGTCGACCCGGCCGCCGAGCGTACCGGCGATCCCGCCCACCACGCCGCCGAGGACTGTGGCGACGAGCGCGGCGACCGCGCCGACGAGCAGCGAGACCCGCAGTCCGTAGACGGCGCGGTGCGCCACGTCGCGGCCCAGGTCGTCAGTGCCGGCGAGGTGGGTCCAGGACGGCGCCAACCGGGTCTGGTCCAGTGCGACAGCGCTCTGGTCCAGCGGCCAGACGAGCGGAGCGAGCAGCGGGCCGGCGACGGCCACCAGCAGGACCAGACCGGCGATGATGACACCGGTCTGGCCGGGTCGCAGCCGCAGCCGGGACCGGGCCACCCGGAGCAGCGGCGGTCGGGCAGCGAGGTCAGCCATCGAGTCGTACCCTCGGGTCGGCGGCGGCGTAGGCGAGGTCGGTCGCGAGGTTCGCGGCCAGCACCACCGCGGTGGTGACCAGCGTGATCGCCGCCAGCAGCGGAAAGTCGCTGCCCAGCGCGGCGGCGACAGTGACGGCGCCGAGACCCGGCAGCGAGAAGACCGTCTCGACCAGCACCGCCCCGCCGACAAGTTCGGGCAGGTGGGTGCCGACCAGGGTGAGGAACGGCAGCAGCGCGGTCCGCAGCGCGTGTCCGAACAGCACCGTCCGACCGGGCAACCCGCGGGCCCGCGCCGCGAGCACGTGGTCGTCGCGCATGCTGTCCGCGACAGCGTCCCGGACGAACAGCACGAACCACGGCGCCTGCGACACGGCCAACACCCCGACCGGCAGGATCAGATGGTGGGCCACATCGGACCGGGACGTGCTGGTCGCTGTGACGTCGGTGAGCCCGCCCGCCGGTAACCAGCCCAGGGCCAGCGCGAACACGGCGATCGCGGCCAGGCCCAGCCAGAAGACCGGCATCGACTGCACCGCGTACGCGGCAGCCCGCAACGCGCGGTCGAACACACCACCGCGCCGGTACGCCGCCAGCGCGCCCAGCAGCAGGCTCGCGACCATGACCAGGGCGAGGGCCACACCGATCAGGAGCAGCGTCCAGCCGGCCCGGGCGGCGAGTACCGAGGCGACCGGTTCGTGGCGGCTGGTCGACCAACCCAGGTCGCCCTGGACCAGGTTGCTGATCCAACGCAGGTACTGCACCGGCAGGGGATCGTCGACGCCCCAGTTCGCGCGCAGTTGGGCCAGGTTCTCCTCGCTGGCGGTGAAGGCCGCAGCGCCCGCGTACTGCTTCGCCGGGTCGACCGGCGAGGCGGCACCGAGGGCGAACATCCCTACGCTGGTCGCGGCGAGCACCGGCACGGCGACCAGGAGCCGACGCCGGACGACCGCGCCGGCCCCGGCCAGTCGGCCGGAGCGGGTCACGACCGCGTCCAGGTGTCGATGTTCCACCAGAGGCTGTTCGCCACCCCGTGCTCGTGCGCCTCGACCCGCGCCGCCACACCCTGGACCGAGGACTTCAGCACGTAGGTGTGCCGCAGGTAGGTGAGGAACAGCCACGGTACGTCGGCGGCCAACTGCTTCTGGAACTGCGCGTACGCGGCCTTGCGACGGGCGGGGTCGATCTGGTCCCGGCCCTCCTGTAGGGCCCGGTCGGCGACGTCGGAGCGGTACGAGCCGGGGTTGAAGTAGCCCTGCCCCGCAAACGTCGAGCCGAACAGCTTGTACGAGACGAAGTCCGGGTCGTACGGCGTGCCGTAGCCCATCAGCAGGGCGTCGGACTTCATCCGCGGGTCGATGGCGTCCCAGGTGAGCCCCGCGGGGGTGACCTCGATGCCGACCTTCTTCGCGTCGGCGGTGACGGCGAGGGCCAGGTCCTTGCGCAGCGTGTCGCTCGCCGGGTACATCAGCGTGAACCGGGCCGCTCGGCCGTCCTTGGCGCGTACCCCGCCGGGGCCGGGGGTCCAGCCGGCCGCGTCGAGCAGCGCTCCGGCTGAGGTCGGGTCGGCGGTGGGTTTGCCGATGATCGACGGGTCGGCGAACTCGGAGGTCGGCGGGATCGGCCCGAACGCCGGCTCGCCGGCGCCACCGAGGAGCCCGGTCACCATCGCGGCCCGGTCGACGGCCAGGTTGAGCGCCCGGCGGATCGCCGGGTCGGCGAGGACCGGGTTGCCCGTCGGCAGCATCACGCCGCGGTAGTCGGCGGTCGGCACCCGCTGCACCCGGTACGTGGTGTCGGCGTCGAAACCGGTGGCCAGCTTCGGCGGCAGTTCGGCGGCGTCGAACTCGCCGGCGCGCATCCGCTGGGCGCGGACGTTGTCGTCGGCGACGAACGCGACCACCACCCGGTTGTTCTTCGGCCGGCCACCGAAGTAGCGCTCGTTGGCGGTGAGCACCAGGCGGTCGCCCGGCGTCCAGGAGTCGACCCGGTACGGCCCGGTCCCGATCGGCTTGCGGTTGAACAGTGCGGTGTTGATGTCCCGCCCGCTGAGCAGCTTCGCCGGCACGATGCCGAGGGTGAGCCGCTGCAGGAACGGCGCGTACGGGTAGCGCAGCCGGAACACGACGGTGGCCGCGTCGGGCGCGGTCACCGACTCCACCATGTCCAGGTCGGAGCGGAGCGTCGAGTCGACGCTCGGATCCAGCACGGCCTGGTACGTGAAGACGACGTCCTGGGCGGTCAGCGGGGTGCCGTCGTGGAACTGCACGCCGTCGCGCAGCTTCGCGGTCACTGTGCGGCCGTCGGGTGACAGCTGCGGCAACGCCGTGGACAGGCCGGCGACGAGGCGGTTGTCGTCGTCGCGGCTGACGAGGCCGTCGAAGATCAGTGAGGCGCCGTCGACGCCGTAGTTGAGCACCGGGTTCAACGCGTCCGGCTCGTCGGAGGTGGCGACGACCAGCGTGGTGCCGCCGGATGAGCCGTCGGGGTTGGCCGGGGCCGAACATCCGGCGAGGACGAGCATCCCCGCCGCCGCGGTCGACGCCGTGAGGCGTCGGAAGGTCGGACGCATCCGGGTCACAGAGGGCTCCTGTGGTGTGGGGAGGAATCGTTTGTCGGGTGGGCGCGACGCCGACCCCGTTGATCATCACGGTGACACAGTTGCCAGTCTTTGGCAATTACCAACTGTGTGCATCTTCTGGTTGATCGGGAACCATTCGTCGGTGGTGACGGTCATCGGCGACCGGCTAGGGTTCCGGAATGTTCCGCGCCGTCGTGTTGATCGCTGCTGTGGTGCTCGCCGCGGATCAGCTCACCAAGTACTGGGCCGAGTCCGCGCTCTCCGGCGGGCAGACCATCAGCGTCCTCGGTGACCTGCTGCAACTGCGACTCCTGTACAACCCGGGCGCCGCCTTCTCGATCGGGTCCGCGTACACCTGGATCTTCGCGGTGGTCGCGGCGGCGGCGGTGGTCGCGGTGACGGTCGTGGCGTGGCGGGTCACGTCACGCGCCTGGGCGGCGGCGTTGGGCCTGGTGCTCGGCGGCGCGGCGACACACCTGCTGGACCGCCTCTTCCGGGAGCCGGGGTTCGCCCGCGGGCACGTGGTGGACTTCATCGACTACGCCGGGTTCTTCGTCGGCAACGTCGCCGACATCGCCCTGGTGGTCGGCGTGGGCATCGTCATGCTGCTCAACGTGCGCGGCATTCCGCTGCGCGCGACCGCCACCCCCGACGAGAGCCGCAGCGACGAGCAGCGGTCCTCGTCAGACGCCTGAGCCGCCCGCTCTGACGACTTCCTCATCCGGACTGATCAGGACGACCTCCAGCCGGCGCGGGCCGTGCACTCCCTCCACCCGGTTGAGTTCGATGTCGCTCGTCGCGGACGGGCCGGAGATCCAGGTCAGCGGGGCGCGCGGGTCCAGTCGGGTGAGCGCCTCCGGCAGCAGACCGACGACCTGGTCGGTGCGGACGACGCAGATGTGCCGGTCGGGCACCAGGGTGAGCGCGCGCCGCCCCTGCGCCGCGCCGGCGTCCAGGATGATGGTGCCCGTGTCGGCGACCACGACGGCGCAGCCGGTCAGGACCGCGTCCAGGTCGTCGAGCGCTGCCGGTGACAGTGGGGGCGCGTCGCGGTGCACCTCTCCGGCGTAACCTTCCAGCCAGTTCGCGGGGACGTCAGTGGGGACGGCGAGCCGGTCGACATCGCCGAGCAGTCGGGGTAGGGCGTCGATGCCCCTGTGGACGACGGCCCGGTAGTCCTCCAGGCGGTCGACCAGGGTTTCGATCACGTCGGAGCGGTGGTCGACCCGGCGGTACCCGCGGGGCACCTGCACCGGCGGCGGGCTGTCGGCCAGCGCGGTCCGGAGCCGCGCCAGGATCTCGTCACGGGCGCTCACTGCTTTCCCCACCATTCCCTGAAGGTCTGCGGCGCGGGCAGCGGCAGGTCGCGCGACCGGGTCCACGCCGAGGCGGGCCAGGGCAGTCGCCGCAGCGTTCGAGCGCCGGTGCGCCGCTCACGGTACGCCCCGAGCGGCCCCGCGCCGGCCCGAGCCAGGCGCAGGGCGGCGGCCCACCGTCGGGGGCTGCGCATCACCCAGGACAGCACGCGCATGGCGGCCCGTTCGACGGGCGGGTGCGGTGCCTGCTGGCGGAGATGAACCAGGATCTCCGGGATGTTGATCTTTACGGGACAGACGTCGTAGCAGGCGCCGCAGAGGGTAGACGCGTACGGCAACGAGGCATTGTCGGCCACACCGGTCAGCTGCGGCGACAGGATCGCCCCGATCGGCCCCGGATACACCGAGCCGTACGCGTGCCCGCCGGCCCGTTCGTACACCGGGCAGACGTTGAGGCACGCGGAGCAGCGGATGCACGACAACGCCGGCCGCCCGACCGGGTCGGCGAGCACCGCGGACCGGCCATTGTCGACGAGCACGATGTGCACGTCCTGCGGGCCGTCGCCGGGGGTGACGCCGGTCCACATCGAGGTGTACGGGTTCATCCGCTCGCCGGTCGAGGATCGCGGCAGCAGTTGCAGGAAGACCTCCAGGTCGGTGAAGGTCGGCAGCAGCTTCTCGACGCCGACGACGCTGATCAGCGTCTCGGGGAGGGTGAGGCACATGCGGCCGTTGCCCTCGGATTCCACCACCACGAGTGTGCCGGTGTCGGCGACGGCGAAGTTCGCGCCGGAGACGGCGACCCGGGCCGAGAGGAAGCGCCGTCGCAGGTGGGCGCGGGCCGCCTCGGCCAGCGCGGCCGGTTCGTCGCTCAGGTCGGCCGGCGCGTCGGCCATGCGACGTTGGAAGATCTCCCGGATCTGGGCCCGGTTGTAGTGGATCGCCGGCACCAGGATGTGCGAGGGGGTGTCGTCGCCGAGCTGCACGATCAGTTCCGCCAGGTCGGTCTCGTACGCGGCGATCCCGGCGGCCTCCAGCGCCTCGTTGAGCTCGATCTCCTGGGTCGCCATCGACTTGACCTTCACGACCTCGTCGGCCCCGGCGGCCTTGGTCAGGGCGACGACGATCCGGCACGCCTCGGCGGCGTCGCGGGCCCAGTGCACTGTGGCGCCGGCAGCGGTGGCGGACGCCTCGAACTGCTCCAGCAACTCGGGCAGGCGACGTTGGACCTCCGCCTTGATCGCCGAGCCGGCGGCGCGCAGGGCCTCCCAGTCGGGTACCTCGTCGACGACCCGTGCTCGCTTGGCCCGGATGGTGCGGGTGGCCCGGTGCAGGTTGGCCCGGAGTTGCGTGTCGGCGACGGCCGGCTTGGCGGCGGTGGGGAACGGCAGCGGGGTGCGGATCCGCCCGCCCCCGGTGGCGGGTGCGACCGGATGGTTCATGAGAGGGCTCCCGTCTCGGCGAGAATCTCGGCGTAGTGCACGGCCCGTACGCCCGAGCGGTGGCGGTCGAGGCCGCCGCCGATGTGCGCCAGGCAGGAGTTGTCGGCAGCGGCGAGCACCCGCGCGCCGGTGTCGCGGACCCGGGCGCACTTGTCGGTGAGCATCGCTGTGGAGACGTCCGGGTTCTTCAGTGCGAACGTGCCGCCGAAACCGCAGCACTCCTCGGCGTCGACCAGCTCGACCAGCTTGATCCCGCGCACCTGGCGCAGCAGGGTCAGCGGCCGGTCGCCGAGGCGCAACATGCGCAGGCCGTGGCAGGTCGGGTGGTAGGTGACCGTCTCCGGGAACTCCGCGCCGACGTCGGTGACGCCGAGAACGTCGACGAGCAACTCGGACAGCTCGTACGTGCGGGCGGCCACCGAGGTGGCGGGCGGGTGCAGGCGCGGGTACTGGTCGCGGATCATCGCGGTGCACGACCCGGACGGCGCGACGATGGCGTCGTAGGAGTCGAAGACGTCGACGTAGTTACGCACCATCGGCATGGCCTCGGCCCGGTAACCAGTGTTGGCGTGCATCTGCCCGCAGCAGGTCTGCTCGGCGGGGAAGTCGACTGTGTGGCCGAGTCGCCGCAGGATGCGGGTGACCGCGATGCCGGTGGCCGGGAACGCGAGGTCGTTGACGCAGGTGATGAAGAGGGCGATCCGCACGGCGGCTCCTCGGATGGGTGGGGGTGGGTCACGCCGAGTCGCGCGGTCTCGCGGGGACGGGGACCTGGTCGAAGGCAGGCAGGTGACGCTCCCGGGCGGCGCTGAGGTGGGCGCGCATCGCCCCGGTGGCGGCCGCCGCGTCACCGGCGACGATGGCGGCGGCGATGCGCTGGTGCTCGGTGTTGGTGTCGGCCGCGCCGGCGACCGGGAAGTACAGCCGGTGCAGGTGCAGGTGTGAGTGCAGCCGCGTGACGGTGTCGCGCAGCAGCGGGCTGCCGCAGACCTCGGCGATCAGGTCGTGAAATCTCGCGTCCAGCGCGGTGAACGCGGCGTGTCGGCGGTAGCCGTCGCCGGCCTCCACGTCGATGCTCGCCGCCGCCTCGGCGCTGATCCGTTCGCGGGCCTCGGCGGAGGCGTGGGTGGCGGCCCGCCCGGCGGTGGCGCCCTCCAGCAGTTGACGCACGTCGAACAGGTCGTCGAACTCGGCACGGCTCAGCAGCGGCGTGGTGGTGTAGCCGGAGAGTGGGCGTTTCCGGACCAGGCCGTCGGCCTCCAGCCGAGCGAGGGCCTCGCGGACCGGGGTGGGGGAGACGTCCAGCTCCCGGGCCAGCGCGTCGATGTTGACCCGCTCGCCGGGGGGAAGGATGTGGTCCATGACCAGCGTCTTTATCGACTCGTAGACGTCCTCGGCGAGGGTGAGTCGACGGGCGGGACGAAGTCGACCCTCGCGAGGTTCCTGCTGGGCCATCTCGTCTCCTCAGCAAGCCCTTGACTGTGCCGGTGTGAGCGAGTACACACGAGCCAAGCAACATCCTATAGGAAATTGGGTCCTTTGCGACCCATGCGCTGGAGGTCGGTTCGTGAGATTCATGCGCGTCGGGCCCGTGGGGCGGGAACGCCCGGTGCTGTACGTCGACGGGCGGCACTTCGACCTCTCGTCGCTCACCGTCGACATCGACGGCGAGTTCCTTGCCGGCGACGGCGTCCGGCGGGCCCGCGAGGCCACCGACCTGCCCGAGATCGACGTCGCCGGTCAGCGGGTCGGCGCGCCGATCGCCCGGCCGGGGGTGGTGCTCTGCGTGGGGCAGAACTACGCGGCGCACGCCGCCGAGTCCGGTGCCGCGCCACCGACCGACCCGATCATCTTCTACAAGGCGCCCAACACTGTCGTCGGCCCGTACGACGAGGTTCTGATCCCGCGCGGATCGACCAAGACCGACTGGGAGGTGGAGCTGGCGGTGGTGATCGGCCGACCAACCCGCTACCTCGCCTCGCCGGCCGACGCCCTCGGGCACATCGCCGGGTACGTGCTGTCCAACGACGTCTCCGAGCGGGACTTCCAGCTCGCGGTCGCCGGCGGCCAGTGGTCGAAGGGCAAGTCCTGCGAGACGTTCCAGCCGCTCGGCCCGTGGCTGGTCACCACCGACGAGATCGGCGACCCGCAGGCGCTGCGGCTGCGCTCCTGGGTCAACGGCGAGCCCCGCCAGGACTCCAGCACCAAGGACATGATCTTCGACGTGGCGCACCTGGTCTGGCACCTGTCCCAGTACACGGTCCTGGACCCGGGCGACGTCATCAACACGGGCACCCCGCAGGGAGTGGCACTCTCCGGTCGCTTTCCGTACCTGGCCGCCGGCGATGTGATGGAGGTCGAGATCGACGGCCTCGGTCGGCAGCGCAACACGCTCCGGGACGCCTGATGCGCTGCGACGGTCTCGTGGCGGTGGTGACCGGAGGTGGCTCGGGGATCGGCCTTGCCTGCGTGCGGGCGTTCGTCGCCGCCGGTGCCCGGGTGGGTGTGCTGGACCTGGAGCTGTCCGGTCTGCCGGAGGATCCCGGCGTCCTCGGCGTCCGGGCGGACGTGGCCGACCGGTCCTCTCTCAGCACGGCCGTCGCCTCGGTCGCGGAGGCATTCGGCGGCATCGACATCCTGGTGAACAACGCCGGCATCTCGGCCGTGGGCACTGTGGAGGACGACGACGACGAGCAGTGGAGCCGGGTGCTCGACGTCAACGTCTCCGGCGTGGCCCGAACGAGCGCCGTCGCCCTGCCGTACCTGCGTCGGTCGTCGTCCGCGGCGATCGTCAACATCTCCTCGATCGCGGCGACCGTCGGCCTGCCCCGACGCGCCCTGTACTCGGCGTCGAAGGGCGCTGTGCACGCCCTCACCCTCGCCATGGCCGCCGACCTGGTGACTGAGGGCGTCCGGGTCAACTGTGTGGCCCCCGGCACCGTGGACACTCCCTGGGTGGCCCGCCTGCTCGCCGGCGCGCCCGACCCGACGGCCGAGAAGCGGCAACTGGCGTCCCGGCAGCCGACCGGCCGCCTGGTGACAGCCGACGAGGTTGCTGCCGCCGTCGTCTACCTCGCCTCACCCGCGACCGGGTCGGTGACCGGTTCGTCGCTGCCGGTGGACGGCGGCATGTCCGGCCTGCGCCTGCCCGCCCGGGTTGCGCCCGCGGCCGGCACTGCCGAACCGGGCGCGTGACATGATTGCGGGATGGGGAAACAGCAGGACGTCGGCGCAGCCGACAGTCACAGCGGGTCCGGCACCACCGCCCACCGTCCGATCGGTGGCGGCGCTGACGCTCGGCTCGCCCTCGCGCAGGACCCCACAACGCCACAAATGACCCTTATCGACCTGGCGTCCGATCCGTCGGTCCTGGTCCGCAAGGCGGTTGCCTCTCGGGCCGACGCACCCGCGCAGGCCCTGCGACCGCTCACCCGCGACCATGATCGTCAGGTCCGGGAGGCAGTGGCGAGGAACCCCTCCACCTCGATCGCCAACCTCATGCGCCTGGTGAAGGACGCCGATCGGTGGGTCCGCTGGGCGGTCGCCGGCAACCCGGCCTGTGACGAGTCGATCCGCCAGGTCATGTCGCAGACCTCGGACAAGGAGCTTCGCGGTCTCCTCGCGGAGAGCCGTGACCTCGAGCCGGAGCTGGCCGCCAAGCTGATCGGCGACGTGTCACCCGAGGTACGGGAACGACTCGCCACGCACACCCACGACCCCGACGTGATCAACGCGCTGCTGGCCGATCGCACCGCACGCGTCCGCAAGGGGGTTGCCCGCAACCCGCGCACCACCGCCGAGCAGCGCAGCGCGCTCGCCGCGGACCCGGTGGTCGACGTCCGTGCCGCGCTGGTGCGGGCCGTCGAGCTGGACGAGGCGGACCTGACCCGCCTGGTCGACGACCGCGCGGTGCAGGTCCGACTGGCGATGGCGACGTCCGAGTTCGTCCCACCGCACATCCGGGAGGCGCTCGCCCGCGACGCCGACGAGATGGTGGCCAGCGCGGCACGGGACCACCGCCCGGGGTCGGGCAACGCCTCCGCCGTGCGGGCGCCCCGCATCGCGCACCGGCCCTCCGCCGGTGCGGGCCGATCGGGTGGCGGCACCGCCCGGTAGGACCGCCCCGCCCCGCCGCGCCGCCGCTGCAAGCGGCGGATGCACCAGCGAGCGTCATGACTCGCAGGTACTCACCATCTCGATCAGACCCGAGTGATGAGTTGTCGCGTCCGCGCCCGTCATACCTACGACAGGACATGACGAGGCGGAAGGATGACGTGATGAGTGCGGACACGCGGCTGGAGGAGCTGGGCGTGAGCGGTCTGGGCGAGGTCGACGAGCCGGCGTTCGTGGGGCTGGCGCAGCGGCACCGGCGGGAGCTGCACGTGCACTGCTACCGGATGCTCGGGTCGTTCGAGGACGCCGAGGACACAGTGCAGGAGACGTTCCTGCGAGCCTGGCGGCGACGGGAGACGTTCGAGGGGCGGTCGACGTTCCGGGCCTGGCTGTACCGGATCGCCACCAACGCCTGCCTGGACCTGCTCGCCAGGCGCCGCCCGGAACCGGCGACCGGCGGTGAGGTGCGGTGGTTGCAGCCCTACCCGGACCGGCTGCTCGACGAGCTGCCCGCAGCCGACGCGGACGAGCCGGAGACCGTCGCCGTCGCGCGGGAGACGATCGAGCTGGCGTACCTGGTAGCGGTCCAGCACCTCGCGCCGCGTCCGCGGGCCGTGCTGATCCTGCGCGACGTGCTGGGCTGGCCGGCGAAGGACGTCGCGGAGCTGCTCGGAGACTCGGTCAACTCGGTCAACAGCGCCCTGCAGCGGGCTCGCGCCGGCATGCGGGAGCACCTGCCCGCGGAGCGGCAGGACTGGACCGGTGGCGAGGAGGACGCCGGGACGCGCGAGCTGGTGCGCCGCTTCACCGACGCCAGCGTGGCCACGAACATCGACGCGCTCGCCACCATGCTGCGCGACGACGTCCGCTGCTCGATGCCGCCCACGCCGGGCCTGTACGTCGGCCGCGAAGCGGTGGTGCACAACTGGGTCGAGGATGGCTTCGATGGCATGACGGGTCTGCGCGCGGTCCCCACCTCGGTGAACCGCCAGCCCGCCGTCGCCTTCTACCACTGGCGGAAGCAGGACGGCGCGTACCTGCCGTTGACGATCGACGTGCTGCGCATCACCGGCGGCGCGATCACCGAGATCGTCACCTTCCACGACGACCAGTTCCCACGGCTCGGGTTGCCGGAGCGCCTGCCGGCGGACGGCACGGAGTAGTCCCGTGTGGACGCTCACGCTGCGCCGCGGCGCGCGTGCCGCGGTGGTCACGGCGGAGTGGTACGACGCGTTCGGTGTCGTCACCAGTGGGCGGGTGCAGCTGGAGTTGCGCGACGGCGAACCCGGGCCGGTCCTCGGCCGCGACGCCGGGTTCTGGCTGCGCGGCACCGGCGTCCGCGCGCTGCGCAACCCCGGCCGCCGCAGGGCGAGGGTGCGTGTCTTCACGCCCGGGGCCGTCACACGCCAGTCGACACATCCTGTACGCCGGCCTCATCATCAGGGAGACGACATGAACAGCACGAAGGACACCGGGACCGTCGCCGGCCCGACATCGGGTCGCCCCAGCTTCCCCCACCGACTCCGCTGGCTCATCGGCACCGGCGTGATTGCCACGCTCGCGGCGATGGTGACCACCACCGTCGCCGCCGCGCTGGCCCGGGCCGCCGGCGTCGACTTCGAGATCCCCGACGGCGGCGAGACGATTCCGTTGTCCGGGTTCGCCGTGGTGACCGGCTTCTTCTCGGTCGTGGGCGTCGTCATCGCCGTGGCTCTGCTCCGGTGGAGTGCTCGGCCCGCCGACCGGTTCGTCTGGACCGCCGTGGCGCTGACCGCGCTCTCGCTGGTCCCGGCTCCCATCTCGGGGGCGAACGCGGCCACCATCACCGCTCTGCTCGGGCTGCACCTCGTCGCCGCGGCGGTGATGATCCCCGTCCTGGCCCGGAGCCTCCGCACCCGGACCAATTGACGCCGACAGTCTCGATTGCGCGGGTGGGCGTCACTCCGGTGGCCGCCCGCCCGGCGACGATGGTGGTGCGCGTCTCGTCCGCACTGTCGGCCCGGAGAGTGCAACTCGGGGACGCAGGATGGTCGTGATGTATTCACATGTGTCGTCCCGATTCCTCCTAGGCTAGGAATGCCCAGCTTCTGGGCGTACGTCGTCAAGGGAGGATCAGCTGTGCGAATCAGGAGATCAGGGTCCACGATCGTCGCGATGGCAGTAGCGACCGTGGTCGTCATCGCGGGGGGAGTGTTCGCCGGCAGCACAGCGAGCGCCGCCGAGCCCTCCCCGTTCACCGTCGTGGAGGGTGCGATCCGTACGGCGACCGGCACCCCGGTGCCCGCGTCCGGCACGCACGCCTCGCTCTGGGGCAACTCCAGCTACGCCAGCACCAGCATCAGTGGCTCCGGTCGAGTGCTGATCGGGGCCATCGGCGACAACTGCCAGGGCTGGCCGACCGTCCGGGTGACTGTCGACGGCGTCAACGTCGGCCAGACCACAATCGTCAGCGCGACCAGCTACGGCACCTATCCGGTCGGCACGGCGGTCGGCGGCGGTCAGCACACAGTGCGGATCCAGTTCGTCAACGACTTCAGGGCCGACTCCTGCGACCGCAACGTTCATGTCGGGTACGCGCGGATGGAGACCGCGGGCAGCACCGACCCGAAGTTCAGCTTCGCCGTCCTGCCGGACACCCAGCAGGAGGTGCTCAACAGCTCGGACACCCGGTTCCTCAACCGCACGAACTGGTTGGTGCAGAACCGGTCGGCGCTGGACCTGCGCTTCGTGACCTCCTCCGGTGACGTGGTCAACTGGGACACCCCGGACCACGCGCAGTACGTCATCGCCCGTAACGCGATGCGACCGATCGAGAACGCGGCCATCCCGTACGCGCTGGCGCTCGGCAACCACGACACCCAGGCGACCGGCGTCGGCGGGTCGGCCCGCGACCCCGCCCGCACCCGCGAACTCATCCGCGACACCAGCGTGTTCAACCAGTACTTCACAGTCAGCCAGTACCGTGCGGTCCGGGGGCAGTTCGAAGCCGGCAAGGTCGACAACTCGTATTCGACCTTCACGGCCGGTGGCGTGCAGTGGATGGTGCTGACCCTGGAACTCTGGCCCCGGGTCGCGGCGTTGAACTGGGCCAGGAGCGTCGTCGCCGCCAACCCCCGGCACAACGTCATCGTGGTCACCCACGACTACATCGACGGCAACGGCGCCATCGAGCAGAGCGCCGGGTACGGCGCGACGAGCCCGCAGTACCTCTTCGACAACCTGGTCAAGCGGTACGCCAACATCCGGTTCGTCTTCTCCGGTCACACCGGCATCGCCGCCAACCGGGTCGACACCGGAGTCAACGGGAACAAGATCTATTCGTTCCTCCAGACGTTCCACTCCAACAGCACCAACCCGGTACGTCTGGTCGAGGTCGACACCGCCGCCAACTCGCTGCGGACCTGGATCTACGCGCCGTACACCAACCGGTCGTTCACCGAGTACGACAGGTCGTTCACGGGTATTGGCGTGGTCCGCTGAGGCGTGTCCAGTGGGCTCGGGCTGCGTGATCGACTTGGCTTCACTGATGTCGGGGTCTCCGGGGTGCTCCGATACCGCGACTTCCGGATAGCCGAGTCGATCATAGGGGCGCCTGGTCAGCGAGTGGTCGCCTCGCGGTCGGGCGCCCCGGTCTGCTCCCACAGCGACTTCATCTCGTCGAAGGCCTGCTCCATCAGCCGCACCATCGCCTGCCGGGCACGCTCCCCGTCGCGTCGCTGGATCGCCTGGGCGACGTCGGCGTGCATCTGGAGGGCCTGCTCATGCGGGTGGTGCGGCATGAGGTGGTGCTTGTGCCGGCCGGTGAGCACCTCCGCGACCAGCTCCTGGAGCCGGACGAACATCTCGTTGCCGGAGGCGAGCAGGACGCGCCGGTGAAACTCGATGTCGAGGTGCAGGAAGCGCTCCTCGTCGCCGGCCTCGCCGGCCGCCCACATCTTCGCCGCCAACCCGACGAGGTCGCTGGCCTCGTCCCGGCCGATCCGGCTGGCCGCCAGGTAGGCCGCGTGCGGCTCGACGGCGGTGCGCAGCTCGGTGATGGAGCGGAGCTGGGCCATCCGACCGGCCGAGGCGAGACGCCAGCGGATCACCTGCGGGTCGAAGACGTTCCACGCGCTCGCCGGCCGGATCATCACACCTACCCGGCGGCGCGCCTCGATGAATCCGATCGAGGCCAGCACCCGCAGCACCTCGCGGACGACCGAGCGGGACACGGCGTACCGATCGACCAGCTCGTCGATGTTGAGAACCGATCCGGGTGCCAGCTCGCCGCCGCAGATGGCGGTGCCGAGGTGGTCGAGGACGCGCGCGTGCAGCCCGGACTCGGCGGGGAGGGCCGGAGCGGCTGCAACCTCTGGTGAGGACGGTTCCACTCAAAGATCATATCATTTGCATCTACCTCTTGAGGTAATCAGCTTTTTCGGCCTAGCATCCGGTTGTTAAGCGGATGTAACGCCGAGGTAGCGGCTCTCACAAGGGCAGCGGCCACGACAGAAGGAGAGACAAGCGTGCGACGTCGATCGATAATCGGCACTTCTCTGGCTGTGGTCGCCGCCATGAGCCTGACCGCCTGTGGCGGCGACGGCGGCGGCGAGGGCTCGAAGACCCTCCGCGTGACACTGGTCAACCACGTGTGGACAGAGAACATCAAGAAGGTCTTGCCGGAGTTCGAGAAGCAGTCCGGGCTCACTGTCGAAGTCACCCAGCTCGGTGAGGACCAGCTCTCCGACCAGTACAACGTCAAGCTGAACGCCGGGTCCGACGACCTCGACGTGATGATGTACCGGCCCCTACAGGAGGGAAAGCTGTTCGGTAAGAACAAGTACCTCGCCGACCTGAGCGAGAAGGTCAAGTCCGACAGCGCCTTCGAGTTCGGTGACTTCCAGGCCGGGCCGCTACAGGCGACGACCTATGAGGACAAGGTCGTCGGGCTGCCGATCATCACCGAGCAGGAGGTCCTCTACTACCGCAAGGACCTGCTGACGAAGTCCGGCTTCACAGCGCCGCCCAAGACCCTCGACGAACTCAAGGCGCAGGCCGCGAAGATCGAGGCCGACAACCCGGGCGTCGCCGGCTTCGTCGCTCGTACCGGCAAGGCCGCAGCGGTCACACAGTTCTCCAGCTTCCTCTTCAGCTTCGGCGGCGACTTCGTGGACGCCAGCGGGAAGGCCACTGTCAACACCGAGCAGGCCAAGCAGGCGTACGCCTACTACGGCGGTCTTCTCAGGGACCACGGCCCGGAGAACATCAGCACCGACATGAGCTGGTCGGAGGCGATGGCGATCTTCACGCAGGGCAAGGCCGCCTTCTACACCGAGGCCAACTCGCTCTACAAGAACGCCACCGACCCGGCCAAGTCCAAGGTCGTCGACTCCGTCGGCTTCGCCGCGTTCCCGGCCGGCCCGGCCGGATCGAAGCCGTACAACATCCCGTCCTGGGCGCTCGGTGTGAACGACAGCTCGGAGAACAAGGACAACGCCTGGAAGTTCATCCAGTGGGCGGCCGGCAAGGAGCAGGCGCTGGCGCAGCAGACGGCCGGCGTACCCGGTGCCCGCACCTCGGTCTGGGCGAACCCGGCGGGTACCGCCTCCTACCCGAAGGACCTCGCCGAGGCCAACACGGTCAGCACCGCCAACGGGGTGGGTCACGACCGTCCGCTGGTGGTCAAGGTGGCCCAGGCGCGGGAGATCGTCGGCCAGCCGATCGTCGACGCGATCACCGGCAAGGACGCCGCCAGTTCGGCGGACACGGCGAACGCCGCGTTCCAGAAGTTCCTCGACGACGAGGCGAAGTAACCCACGCGCAGGGCGGCGGAGCCGACACGCTCCGCCGCCCCGCCGGGACCTGGCCCCCGAACCCGGAGACCCCTCATGTCAGCCGTCATCACCCCCCGCACCGACACGCCCGAGGCCCCTGCGGCGGCCCCGGAAGACTCCGCCTTGTCACGGTGGGCGAACGAACACCGCAAGTGGCTCTTCGCGGCACCCGCCATGGCGTTCGTCGCCGTGCTGATCATCTTTCCGGTGGCGTGGACCGGCTACCTGAGCCTGACCGACGCCGAGGGCTCGGTACGCGCCGAGTCCGAGTTCATCGGCTTCCAGAACTACCTCGACGTGCTCACCGACACCGACCGGTTCTGGCCGGCGGTGTGGCGTACGGTCCTCTTCACCGGCGTCGTGTTGTTCTTCGAGGTCGTCCTCGGCATGGCGATCGCCCTGCTGCTGTGGCGGCCCTTCCGCGGCGAGAAGTGGGTCCGCGTCGCGATCCTGCTGCCGCTGGTGGCCACTCCGGTGGCGGTCGGCATGATGTGGCGCCTGATCTTCGACCCCAACATCGGGATGGCGAACCAACTGCTCGGCTGGATCGGCATCGGCCCCCAACCCTGGCTGGCCGGGCAGCACTCGGCCCTGCCGACGACGATGTTCATCGACATCTGGCAGTGGACGCCGATGGTGGTGCTGATCCTGCTCGCCGGGCTCACCTCGCTCTCCGACGAACCCCAGGAGGCGGCCCGGATCGATGGCGCCAGCAGCTGGCAGCGGTTCCGGCACGTCACCCTCCCGCTGCTGATGCCCACGGTGATCGTCGCCATCCTGCTGCGCGGCATCGACGCGCTGAAAACGTTCGACATCCTCTATGCCACAAAGGGGCGCGGCGGCGGTTCCTTCCACGAGGTCGAGACCCTCAACGTCTACGCGTACGGCCTCAGCTTCGACTACAACGACTACGGCGTCTCGTCGACAGTCCTCATCATCTTCTTCCTGATCATCATCGGGGTGATGTGGGCCCTCACCTATCGCAAGAAGGGGCTGGGCCGATGAAGCCGAGCAAGCCGTACCTGGTGTTCCGCAACTCGGCCCTCGTCGTCGTGGTGTTCGCGCTGATGGCGCCCCTGCTGTGGATGATCGCCGCATCGTTCAAGACCAACGTGGACATCTACGACACGGCCAAGGCGTTCGTCTTCTCACCCAGTCTGAAGAACTACGAGACGGTTCTCCAGCAGGCGAACTACCTGGAGTTCATCGGCAACAGCCTCTGGGTGGCGTTCGCGGCCACCACGCTCTCGCTGGTGCTGGGGGTGCCCGCCGCGTACTCGATGAGCCGGTTCAGCATGAAGAAGTCCGCGCTCGTCGTGCTCATGGCCCGGGTCATCCCCGGCGTCTCGCTCCTGGTGCCCTGGTACTACGTCTTCTCGAACCTGAAGATGGTCGGCGGATTCACAGTGCTGATCCTGAGCCACATGTTCGTGTCGCTGCCGCTGATCGTCTACATCATGATGGGGTACTTCGACGGCCTGCCGGCCGAGTTGGAGGAGGCCGCGCTGGTCGACGGGCTGACCCACATCGGCGCGTTCCGACGGATCACACTGCCGCTGTCGGTGCCCGGCGTCGCGACCGCCGGCATCCTCTCCTTCATCTTCTCCTGGAACAACTTCATGTTCGCCCTGGTGCTCTCCGGCTCCGACACCAAGACCCTTCCCGTCGCGATCTTCGACTTCGTCGGCTACGCCAGCATCGACTGGGGCGGCCTGATGGCCGCCGCGACAGTGGTCACCCTGCCGATCATGCTGATCGCCCTGTTCGTGCAGAAGTACGTCGTCTCCGGCCTCACCGCCGGTGCCACGAAGGGCTGACCGGACATGACGACGATCGCGAAGGTGGAGACGTTCCTGGTCGCGCCCCGCTGGCTGTTCGTCCGGATCGAGACGCAGTCCGGCATCGTCGGCTGGGGCGAGGCGACCTGCGAGGGCAGCTCCGAGACCGTGCGCACGGCCGTCCACCAGCTCAGCGAGCTGCTCACCGGACGGGACGCGCTGCGGATCGAGGACCACTGGCAGGTGCTGACCAAGGGCTCCTTCTACCGGGGCGGGCCGATCCTGGCCAGCGCGGTGTCCGGTCTGGACCAGGCGCTCTGGGACATCGCCGGTAAGCACTACGGCGCCCCCGTGCACCAGCTCCTCGGCGGGCCGGTCCGGGACCGGATCCGGGTCTACGGCTGGATCGGTGGTGACGAGCCCGCCGAGATCCGCGACCAGATCAGCGCCCGGATCGAGGCGGGCCTGACCGCGGTGAAGATGAACGCGTCCGGGCGGATGGGCGCGCTCGCCTCGGTTGCCGACCTCGACGCGGTGGTGCGGCGGGTGGCCGTCGCCCGCGAGGTCCTCGGCGACGACCGCGACGTCGCTGTCGACTTCCACGGTCGGTTCACAGTCGCCAACGTCCGCCGGATCGCCCCGCTCCTGGAGCCGTACCGGCCGTTCTTCCTGGAAGAACCGGTGGTGCCGGAGAACTCGCACCTGATCGGTGAGGTCGTCCGCTGCACCACCACCCCCATCTCGACGGGGGAGCGGCTCTACAGCCGGCAGGAGTTCCTGCCCGTGCTGCAGGCCGGCATCGCCGTGGCTCAGCCGGACCTCGCGCACGCCGGCGGCATCACCGAGGTTCGCAAGATCGCCACGTTGGCCGAGCTGTACGACGTGCAGCTCGCCCCGCACTGCCCGCTCGGGCCGATCGCCCTCGCCGCCTGCCTCCAGGTCGGCTTCGCCACACCCAACTTCCTGATCCAGGAGCAGAGCATCGGCATCCACTACAACCAGGGCGCCGAGGTGCTCGACTACTGCCTCGACCAGACTCCGCTGACCTTCGTCGACGGGTACGTGCAGCGGCTGACCGCGCCCGGTCTCGGCATCGAGATCGACGAACACGCCGTGCGGACCGCTGACAAGCGCGGGCACGCCTGGCGCAGCCCGACCTGGCGGCACCCCGACGGCTCCTACGCGGAGTGGTGAGACCCCGACCGGCGAGAACGAAAGGCACCCCGTGAAGATCGTCGCAGCAGACATCATCGTGACCAGCCCCGACCGGAACTTCGTCACCCTCAAGATCACCACTGATGAGGGCATCACCGGTCTGGGCGACGCCACGCTCAACGGCCGCGAGCTCTCCGTCGCCTCGTACCTGCGTGACCACGTCGCCCCGCTGCTGATGGGGCGGGACCCGCACCGGATCGAGGACACCTGGCAGTTCCTGTACCGGTCGGCGTACTGGCGGCGGGGCCCGGTCACCATGGCGGCCATCGCCGCGGTGGACGTCGCGCTCTGGGACATCAAGGCCAAGGCCGCCGGCATGCCGCTGTACCAACTGCTGGGCGGCGCGTCGCGCACCGGCATCATGGCCTACGGGCACGCGTCGGGACGCGACATCCCCGAGCTGTTCGACTCGATCCGCCGCCACCTCGACGAGGGCTTCCGGTCGATCCGGGTGCAGACCTCGGTGCCGGGGATCAACGCGGTCTACGGCGTGGCCGCGCAACCCAGTTCCACCGGCCAACGCTACGACTACGAGCCCGCGCAGCGCACCCCGCTGCCCGCCGAGGAGGACTGGGACACCCGCGCGTACCTGCGCCACCTGCCGTCGGTCTTCGAGGCGGTGCGTGGCGAGTTCGGCCCGGAGTTGCCGCTGCTGCACGACGGTCACCACCGGATGACCCCGATCCAGGCCGCCAAGCTCGGCAAGGCCCTCGAACCGTACGACCTGTTCTGGCTGGAGGACTGCACCCCGGCCGAGAACCAGGAGGCGCTGCGGCTGGTCCGCCAGCACACCACCACCCCGCTGGCGATCGGCGAGGTCTTCAACACGGTCTGGGACTACCAGACCCTGATCCGGGAGCAGCTGATCGACTACGTCCGGTCCGCCGTCACCCACACCGGCGGCATCACCGCCATGCGCAAGCTGCTCGACTTCGCCGCCCAGTACCAGATCAAGTCCGGCATCCACGGCCCCACCGACATCTCCCCGGTGGGCATGGCCGCGGCCCTGCACCTGGACCTGGCCATCCACAACTTCGGGATCCAGGAGTACATGAAGCACACCCCGCTGGCCAACGAGGTGTTCCGGCAGTCGTTCACCTTCACCGACGGCTACCTGCACCCGGGCGACCAGCCCGGGCTCGGGGTGGAGCTCGACGAGGAGGCGGCGGCCCGGTTCCCGTACGAGCCGGCGTACCTGCCGTTCAACCGGCTCAAGGACGGCACGGTCCATGACTGGTGAACGGCGCGGCGCCCGGCCCACCCGGCATGTCGTGGTGATGGGCGTCTCCGGGGCCGGCAAGACCACTGTGGCGCGGGGGATCGGCGCGGCGACCGGGCTGACGTTCGCCGAGGCGGACGAGTTCCACTCCCCGCAGAACGTGGCGCGGATGCGCTCCGGCGTACCGCTGGACGACGCCACCCGGTGGCCCTGGCTGCGGGACATCGCCGGGTGGATCGCCGATCGCGGCGCGGAGGGCCGCTCGACGGTGCTGGCCTGCTCGGCGTTGAAGCGGTCGTACCGGGACGTGCTCCGCCAGGGCCCGCTCCGGGTGGACTTCGTGCACCTGGACGGGCCGGCGGAGGTCATCCGCGCCCGATTGGCCCGGCGCGAGGGGCACTACATGCCGGCCAGTCTGCTGGAGTCGCAGCTCGCCACGCTGGAGCCGGCCGAGCCGGACGAGTCGGTGCTCGTACTCGATGTGTCGTTGGCGCCGGAGGCCCTGGTCGCGGCGGCCGTCAAGGGTCTTGGTCTGCCCGCTTCGGTGCCGGTGGGGGAGCAGCGGGACCGTGCGTCCGATCCCACTCCCGGGGCATGTTAGGTTAGCCTGCCCTAAGCATAAGTGGAGTCTGTCGCCGTGCCCTCATCGATCCGAGCATGACAGTCGCCGAGACCACCGGTGGGGTGGTGCTCCGTCGCGCGCTGCGTCGGCAGCGCGCCCGGGTGGCCGGCGGCATCGCGCTGCTCTGCACCCACCAGGCCACCGAAGCCCTCGTCCCGGTGGCCATCGGCGTGGTCATCGACAGCGCGGTGGCCACCGGGGACGTCAGCGCCCTGCTGCTCTCGCTGGGCGGCCTGGCCGCCCTGTTCACGGTGCTCGCCTTCGCCTACCGGGCCGGCGCGCGACTGGCGTTCGCCGCCGTCGAACACGAGGCGCACGCCACCCGGGTCGAGATCGTCCGCAGCGCCCTCGACCCACGTGGACGCCGGTCAGGCATGCGTGACGGCGAACTGCTGTCAGTGACGGCCTCCGATGCCGAGCTGTCCGCGCTCGTCGTACGGGTCGCGGGACTCACCGCCGCGGCGCTCACCGCCATCGTGGTCGCGGCCGTCGCGCTGCTCGTCGTCGACGTCCCGCTCGGCCTCGGGGTGCTCATCGGCGTACCCCTGCTGGTCGTCGCCCTGCAGCGGATGGCGCCGCTGCTCACCCGGCGCAGCACGTCGCAGCAGGAGGCGCTCGCCGCCACGACCGCCCTCGCCGTAGACCTCGTCAGCGGTCTGCGCGTGCTGCGCGGCATCGGCGCACAGGACCACGCCGCCCGCCGGTACGCGGGAGCCAGCCGCCACGCGCTCGACGTCACCCTGCGTGCCGCCACCACCAAGGGACTGCACCTCGGACTCACCACCGGTGTCAACGGCCTGTTCCTCGCGACGGTCGCCGGATTCGCCGGTTGGCTCGCGCTACAGGGCCGGCTCACCATCGGCGAGCTCGTCGCCGTGGTCGGGCTGGCCCAGTTCATCGCCGAGCCGGTGCAGACGCTCGGGTACTGCGTCCAGTTGTTCGCCATGGCCCGAGCCTCCGCGGGGCGGGTCGCCCGGGTCCTCGGCGCCGCGCCGGTCGTCCAACCGGGCGACGCCGGGCCGCCCACCCCGACTCCGTCCCGGCTCGCCCTCGACGGCGTCTCGTACGCGGGCCTCGACGACGTCAACCTGCGCGTCCGCGCCGGTGAGATCCTTGGCGTGCTCGCCTACGACCCGAGCGAGGCCGAGGGGCTGGTCGCGCTGCTGGCCGGTCGGGTGCCCCGCGCGGACCACCGGGGTACGGTCCGCGTCGACGGCGTGCCCGCCGACGAGCTGCACATCGACGCCGCGCGCGCGGTGGTCCTGGTCGAGCAGCACGACGTGGCGCTGTTCGAGGGGACGCTGCGCGCCAACCTCAGCGCCGGGGCCTCCGTCGACGACGAGGTGCTGCGTGCCGCAGTGCGGGCTGCCGCAGCCGAGGACGTGCTCGCCGCGCACCCGCACGGATTCGACCGTCTGCTCACCGAACGCGGGGCGAACCTCTCCGGTGGGCAGCGGCAGCGGATCGGGCTGGCGAGGGCCCTCGTAGCCGACCCGCCGGTGCTGGTGCTGCACAACCCCACCACGGCGATCGACGCGGTGACCGAGGGGTTGCTCGCCACCAGGCTGGCCGAGGCTCGCGGGGCGGGCACCCGTGGCACGGTGCTGATCACCACCAGCCCGGCGCTGCTGCGGATCACCGACCGGGTCACGGTGATCGACCGGGGACGGGTCGTCGTCGAGGGTCCGCACGAGCGGTTGCTCGCCAGCGACGCCCGCTACCGGGAGGAAACCCTGCGATGACGTCCGAGCCGACCACCCGGCACCTGCTGCCGACGGCCACCGGCCGGCAGACCTGGGCCGCCCTCCGTGGCGAGCTGGCGCTCCTGCCGAGGCTCAGCGCCGTCGCCGGCACGTTGCTCATCGCCGCCGCCGCGACCGGGCTGGTCGCCCCCTGGGTCCTCGGGCGCCTCGTCGACGACGTCATCGCCGGGACCGACACGCCCCGGGTGATCGCCTGGGCCGCCGTGATCGCGGGCGCCGCAGTGCTCGCCGGGCTCCTCACCGCAGTCGGAGCGGCGGTCGCCGCGCGTCTCGGCGAGACAGTGCTGGCCCGACTCCGGGAGCGGGTCCTCGACCGGGCCCTGCACCTGCCCTCGGCCACTCTGGAGCGGGCCGGGACCGGGGACCTGGTGGCCCGCGCCGGCGACGATGTGGCAGTGGTGACGAACGTGATCGCCACCAGCGGCCCCGCCTTCCTCGGCGCGCTGCTGTCCGTCGTACTGACCGCGGCGGGGCTCTTCGCCCTCGACTGGCGGCTCGGCATCGCCGGGTTGGTCGCCGCCCCGGCGTACGCGGTGGCGCTGCGCTGGTATCTCAAGCGTTCGGTGCCGTACTACGCCCGCGAGCGGGTGGCGACGGGCGAGCGCGCGCAGGCGACGGCCGAGGCGCTGCGGGGCGCGGCCACGGTGCGCGCCTACCGGATGGAGGACGCCCACGTCGCGCGGATCGCGCAGCGCTCCGGCGTCGCCCGCGACCTGTCGCTGGAGATCTTCGGTCTCTACACCCGCTTCGGGCTGCGCATCAACCGCTCCGAGTTCGTGGGGCTCGCCGCCGTGCTGCTCGCCGGCTTCCTGCTGGTCCGCGGTGAGCTGGCCACCGTCGGCGCCGCCACCACTGCCGCCCTCTACTTCCACCGCCTCTTCAACCCCATCGGCCTGCTGCTGTTCGAGTCGGACTCGGTGTTGCAGGCCGGGGCCAGCCTGGCCCGACTCGTCGGGGTCACCACCCTGCCGGACACCGGGGCCTCCGCCGGCACCGAGCCCAACCGCCACGACCGGGGCGCACCGGCGGCACTGGAGGTGACCGTCCGGCAGCACCGCTACGACGACGGGCCGGTGGTGCTGCGGGACATCGCCCTGCGTCTCGCCCCCGGGGAGCGCGTCGCCCTGGTCGGCGCGAGCGGCGCGGGCAAGAGCACCCTCGCCGGCATCATCGCCGGCATCATCGCGCCCACCGACGGCGCGGCGACCCTGCGCGGCGTGCCGCTGACACAGCTCGACGAGCACCGCCTCCGCCGCGAGATCGCCCTGATCAGCCAGGAGGTGCACGTCTTCGCCGGGCCGCTCGGCGACGACCTGCGCCTCGCCGACCCGGACGCCACCGACGCCGAGATCGCCACCGCCCTCGACCTCGTCGGCGCCACCGAGTGGGTGCGGACCCTGCCGGACGGCCTCGCCACAGCGGTGGGGGAGGGCGGGCGGCAGCTCACCTCGGCCCAGGCCCAGCAACTCGCGCTGGCCCGCCTCATCCTCGCCGACCCGGCAGTGGCGGTCCTCGACGAGGCCACCGCCGAGGCGGGCAGCGCTGGCGCACGCGACCTCGACCGCGCCGCCGTGGCGGCCACCGAGGGCCGTACCACGCTGATCGTCGCCCACCGACTCAGTCAGGCCGCCACCGCGGACCGCATCGTCGTCCTCGACCAGGGGCGCGTCGCCGAGCACGGCACGCACGCCGAACTGCTCAGGGCCGGGGGCGGGTACAGCAAGCTGTGGCGCTCGTGGAGCATGCCCGACCCGGCGGTCCCGCGTGAACGGGAGAGCGCGGACCAGCCCGTCCCGCGCTGAGCGGCCCGGGTCCCGGCCACCTCGGACATCCCGAGATCAGCCGAACCTGGGAACCTCGGGAACTTTTCCGGACCGGCCGGCGACCACCAGAGTGCGCGGCCGACCGGCGGCGTTCCGACGACGGCATCTCGGCATGAAGGAGCGCCCGTGGCACACAGGACGGTGGTCTGTGCGGAACGGCGTCGCTGACGACGACCAGGTGACCCGGTGGGCGCGGGAGGCGGGCCAGGGTGACCGGCAGGCCGCCACGGCGTTCATCCGGGCACTACAGGACCAGGTCTGGCGATTCCTGTCGCACCTGGCCGGGCCGGGAGAGGCCGACGACCTGACCCAGGAGACGTTCCTACGGGCAATTCGCAACCTGCCCGGCTTCGCCGGCCGCTCGTCGGCCCGCACCTGGGTGTTCACCATCGCCCGGCGCGTTGCGGTGGATCACGTCCGGACGGCGGTGGCCCGGCCGAGGCTGGCATCGGTGCCGGACTGGCAGGCGGCGGCCGAGACCGCCGGTGCGATCACCGCCGGTGCCGACGAGGGCGTGACCCTGCACCAGTTGATCGCCGGACTGACCCCGGAGCGCCGTGAGGCGTTCGTCGCCACCCAGGTGCTCGGCCTGTCCTACGCCGAGGCGGCGGACGTCTGCCAGTGCCCGGTCGGCACGATCCGTTCCCGGGTCGCCCGGGCGCGCGAGGATCTCGTCGCCGCCTGGCAGGCCGACACCGACCCGAACCACGGGCGACGAACCGGCTGAGGTGACCCGAGAGCTGCGGGCGCAACCCCCGCTCGGTCAACGAGATGGACGGGGCGTGCCCCGCTTCCTAAGATCACGCCGGTGAACACCGAACCGCTCAACGTCGCCGGCGTGGCTGGCCCGATCGTCGTCGCCACCAAGGCATTCTTCGGCCACCCTGCCGTCACCGTCGGCGGAGTGCCGGCCCCCAGGACGGGCAGACGTTACGCGTTGCCAACTGTGGATGGTGGTGTCGTCCAGGCCACGGTACGCACAGTGCTCGCCGACCCTCACCCGACCGTGGAGGTCAACGGTGTGCAGCACCGCACCGGGCCCCCCATGCCGATCCTCCTGCGCATCCTGGTTCTGCTGCCGATCCTGCTGTTCACCGTCGGCGGCATCCTGGGCGCGCTGGTCGGAGCAGTGGGCGTCTGGGGGAACCTGACGGTCGCCCACACCCGGATGGCACCCGCGGTCAAGGCGCTCGCCATGGTCGGCGTCGGTGTCGGCACTGTCATCGTCTGGCTCGCCGTCGCCGTCGCGCTGGCCGCGGCGCTCAGCTAGACCCCATCCGGTCAGCACCACCGGCCGACGACCGGTGGTGCTGACCTGGTGCGGGCATTGCGGCCGCTCTACCCCAGGCGGGCCTCGATGGTCTCGATGATGCGCGGACGCAGCTCCGCGGCGCGGATGACGGCGTCCACCGAGCCGACCTCGACGGCCCGGTGGATGTTGTGCACCCGGTCGAACTCCGCTGCCACCTCGCTGAGTTTCTCCGCGCGCACCGACGAGCGCAGCTCGTCGAGCTCCGCGGTCAGCGCGGCGCGTTCGGTGCCAGCCGAGGCGGCGGTGCGGGCCTCCAGGTCCCGCACCCGCGGGTCGGCAGCCGTACGAGCGTTGACGTCGGCGGAGAACACCACAGCGGCGGCGGGTGCGCCACCGAGCACCGAGGCGAACGAGCCCTCCAGCGCCAGCACCGTCATGTTCGGGTTCAGCGCCTTCGAGAACACCACGAACGCGCCGCCGTGGTAGCGCGAGATCACGCAGAAGACGATGGGCCCCTGGAAGTTCACGATCGCCCGGCCGATCTCGGCGCCGTACTCCAGTTGCAGCTTGCGCATCGACTCCGGTGAGCCGTCGAAGCCGGACAGGTTCGCCAGCACGACGAGCGGCCGGTTGCCGCTGGCCGCGTTGATCGCCCGCGCGGCCTTCTTCGACGAGCGGGGGAACAGCGTGCCCGCCGTGTAGGTGTCCGGGCCGTCGGTGGGCGGGAAGCCGTGCCGGGGCACCGACCGGGACTCGATGCCGAGCAGGCAGACCGGGATGCCACCGAGGTGGACGTCCTGCACGACGGCGGTGTCCGCGTCCGCCATGCCGGCCCAGCGCTCCAGCACCGGGTGGTCCTGGTCGGAGAGGGCCCGCATCACCGTACGGATGTCGAACGGCTTCTTGCGGTCCGGGTTGGACTCGACGGAGAAGATCTCCCCGACGGTGGCGAAGGCGCTGCCCGCCACGTCGTGCGGGAAGCTGGAGATGTCGCGGTCGGCCGGGTCGGTGGTGACCGCCCGCCGGGGCGCGTCCTCGCCGGGCGCGACGTACGTGTGGTCGTAGTGCGCCATCACGACGTCCCGCGCGGCCGTCAGGTTCGGCGCCCAGTACTGCGCCTGCCCGTTCGGCCCCATCACCCGGTCGTAGCCGCCGATGCCGAAGTTGTCCTCAGCCGACACGCCACCGGAGAAGTCGAGCGACTGCTTGCCGGTGAGCACCATCGCCGAGTCGGGCGTCATCACCAGGATGCCCTTGGTGTGCATGAGCATCGTCGCCTCGGCGTTCCAGTACGGCTGCGCGCCGACGTTGATGCCCGCGACCACGATGTTGATCTCACCGCCGGCCTGGGTGAACTCGACGATCCGCTTGAGCGCCGCCGCCACCCAGTCCATGTTCTCCGTGCCGGAGGTCATCGAGATCCGGGCCCCGGCGGACAGCGCCCACCACTCCAGCGGCACCTGCATCCGCTCGGCCAGATCCAGTGCGGCGATCACGCGCCGGCACTCCGGCTCCGACAGGGCGCCCAGCGACTTCGTCGGGTCGCCGAGCAGCACCACCCGGGTGACACCCTGGGGGTAGCGCTCGGTCGGCGTCGTGACCACCCCGGCGACGATGGCGGCGCTGTTGCGCCCCTTCGCCCGGTGCACCGGCACCAACACATGGTCGTCGTCGAGGTCGTGCTCGACGAAGTCGCCGAGCCGACCGGTCAGCTCGTACGGGTACACGGTGTTGCGGCTGCTGGCCCGCAGCACCTTGAGCCGGTACTCGTCGAGCGGCTCGATCGGCTCGACCGGCGGCTCCCCGACGACCAGTTCGGCGCCGCCCGCGGCGTCGAACGAGATCCGTACGGCGATCTTGGTCAGCTCGCCGGTGCGGCGGTCGCGCTGGCGCGCGATGAACAGGATCTCCTCCAGGCCGGCGCCCGCGGTCGTCGGGCGGACCCGCCCGGCGATCATCTCCATCTCCTCGCGGGTCAGCTCGCTCGGCGGCCACACGTAGACCACGATGCGGTTGGTGTTGAAGCGCGTCTTCGACGGTCGCCGCGACTGGGCGCGGCGGATCGAGTCGAGGCAGGCGGCGATGGCGTCCTCTGTCGTCGGCAGCGCGACCAGGCGGCCGTCCTGCTCGCGAAGCTCGGTCAGGTCACGCACCTGCGCGAACGCGACGAGGCGCTCGTCGGCCCGGTTCTTCCGGGCCACGCACTGGAAGAGGTAGACCTCCTCGTCCGACGACGGCAGCCGGGTCAGGTCGAACTTGTGCAGCCGTTCCAGCTGCATCCGCTGCGCGATGTACGGGTGCAGCCCGCGGATCAGCCGGTCCTCGGTCAACTGGGCGCCGGACGGGCGGAAGGTGAAGTGGTGGTGCATGACCGCCCCGCCGCGACCCGCGACGGTGGTGGTGACCCGACGGACCTGGGGCGGCAGCGGGTGCGCGGCGATGACCTCGGCCAGCGCGCCCGCCATCGCGTCGAAGTCCTCCGGCTGGTTCTCCCAGCCGAGGTAGATGTCGGCGTCCACGGCGTCCTCGCCGGTGGCCAGCTCGGTCAGCCCGCGCAGGGCGCTGCCCAGCGCGTCGAAGCTGACCGCGGCGGAGACCACGCTCGAGTCGCCGCGCTCGGCGACCACGAACGTGCAGCCGGCGACCTCGCGGGTGCGCACGCTGGTGAGCGACCGGTTGCCGTAGTACCGCCGGGTCAGCACCTCCAACATGACCGCGTTGTCGAGGTGGTCGCGGACGAGTCGCTGGCCGAGCAGCCGGACCAGCGGCTCGGTGCTGCGCACCATCTCGGCGATGCGCTCGGCGCGGTCCGGGGCGTCCGGGTGCGCGTCGAGGTGCCGCAGGTGCCCACGGACCTCGGCGTAGACGCGGGCGCGGTTGCGGCGCAGCAGCGGCTGGGCGAACCAGGCGAACACCACGCCGCGGGCGAGGTCCGCAACCACCGGGAAGCGGACCTGCGTCGCGGCGATCAGCCGTTCCAGCGCGAGGCCGGCCGGCTCGCGCAGCGTCTCGTCCGGCGGGGTCTCCCGCAGCCACGCGCGCAGCAGCGCCGCGATGACCTGCGCGTCCGCGGAGGCGCGCTGCTGGGCGAGGAAGATCCGGAAGACGGCGGCTTCGAGGGCCGGGGTGCGGTCCAGGTCGGTGACGCCGTACCGGCCGAGCGCCTTGCCGAGCCTGGTCTGGAAGGCGTCCGGCAGCCCGGCCCGCTCGACGTCGAGGCTCTGCAGGTAGGTGTGGAAGTACTCCCGGGCGCTGTGCACGTGCGCGGCGCCGCCGTCCTCGCCCGTCGGCCGGTTGCGGCTCAGTTCGGCGAGATCGGCGAACACCTCGATGAGGTCGAGTTCGGCGGCCAGGGGCCGCTGACCGGCTTCGGCGGCCGCCCGCCGCGCGCTGAGGTAGTCGTCGAGCACCCGACGGTCGTCGTGCGGGTCGACGTCGAAGCCGAGCAGCAGACCCCGCAGGTCCTCCTGGCCGCGCCTGCTGCGCTCGTACGCCGGGATGTCCGCGTCGGCGGTGGGCAGGTCCAGTTCGACGGTCTCGGTGCTCGGGTCGTCGGCGGCCTGCTCGGCGTCGTCCGCGAGCGGCTCCAGGCGCAGCAGCGGCGCACCCGCCTCCACCTGGCTGCCCACGGACACGGCGCACTCCTTGAGTCGCGCCTTGAACGGCGCCCGCAGCACCGTCTCCATCTTCATCGCTTCCAGCACCAGCACCGGCGCGCCCGCCTCGACCTCCGCGCCGACCTCCAGCGGCGTGGCGACGACCAGCGCGGGCATCGGGGAGCGCAGGACGCCACCCTCGTCCCGGCTGACCCGGTGGGTCACGCCGTCCACCTCGACCAGGTGGGTCGGCCCGTACGTGCCGGTGAGCAGGCGGTAGCGGATGCCGTTGACGACGATCTGACCGGTGTGCCGGTCGAAGCGGTCGAGCTCGACGTCGGCGGTGCGCATCACCGGGCCGGCTTCGATGCCGACCCGGAACCGGTGCGCGCCGACCCGCGCCACTCGGGTGCGGTAGCCGACGCCGCGCAGCTTGAGGTCCAACGGTCGGCCGCTGGCGTGCTGCACCTGTGGGCGTCCGCCGGCCGCCGTCGACAGCAGCCGCTGCCGTTCGACGCGCTCCTCCTCCTCGTACGCCTCGATGGCGGCGGCGGCCAGGGCGACAGCGGAGTGGCGGTGGGTGACGAGGCGGCCCTCGCCGCGGACGCGGTCGATCCAGCCGGTGTCCGCGCTGGCGTCGATCACTTCGGGTTGGTCGAGCAGGTCGAGCACGAAGCTCTTGTTCGTCGCCCCACCCTCGATTATCACGGTGGTGTTCGCCATCGCCCGGCGTAGCTTGCCGAGCGCCTCGTCGCGGTCCCGGCCGTACGCGATGATCTTCGCGATCATCGAGTCGAAGTCGGCCGGAATGGTGTCACCCTCGCTGACGCCGGTGTCCACCCGGATGCCGGGGCCGCTGGGCAGGTCCAGCCGGGCGATGCGCCCGGGGGACGGGGCGAAGTCGCGGTCGGGGTCCTCGGCGTTGAGCCGCGCCTCGATGGCGTGCCCGCGCTCGGCCGGCGGCGCACCTTCGAGTCGCCCGCCGGAGGCGACGTGCAGCTGCGCCTTGACCAGGTCGAACCCGGTGGTCAGCTCGGTGATCGGGTGCTCGACCTGGAGGCGGGTGTTGACCTCGAGGAACGCGAACAACCGGTCCCCGGGGTGGTAGAGGAACTCGACTGTCGCCGCGCCCCGGTATCCGACGGCCACTGCCAGCCGCTCGGCAGACGTCTTCAGCTCGGCGGCCTGTGCCGGGTCGAGCACCGGTGACGCCGACTCCTCGATGACCTTCTGGTTGCGTCGTTGCACCGAGCAGTCGCGGACGCCGAGCGCCCACGCGGTGCCCTGCCCGTCGGCGATCACCTGGACCTCGACGTGCCGAGCCCCGGTGACCAGGCGCTCCAGGAACACGATGCCGCTGCCGAACGCCCGTGCCGCCTCCTGGCTGGTGCGCTCGTACGCGTCGACCAGTTCGGCCTCGTTCCTGATCACGCGGATGCCGCGCCCGCCGCCGCCGGCGGTCGCCTTGAGCATCAGCGGGTAGCCGACCTCGGCCGCGGAGGCACGTGCGGCGTCCAGGGTCTCGACGGCGCCACGGCTCCATGGCGCGACCGGCACGCCGACCTTCTCGGCGATCAGCTTCGAGCCGATCTTGTCGCCGAGTTGGCGCATGGCGTCCGCGCTCGGCCCGACGAAGGTGACGCCGATCTTCTCGCACAGCTCGGCGAACGCCGGATCCTCGGCGACGAAACCCCAGCCGACCCATGCGGCGTCGGCCCCGGTCTCGGTCAGCGCGCGCTCCAGCACCGTCAGGTTGAGGTACGGGCGAGCGGAGGCCGGGCCGAGATCGTAGGCGATGTCCGCTTCGCGGACGAACGTGGCGTTGCGGTCGACATCGGTGTAAAGAGCCACGGTTTCGAGCGGGATGCCGGTCTCCGCGGCCAGCTCGCGGACCGCGTGGATGAGCCGCATGGCGGCTTCACCACGGTTGACGATGGCGACACGGTTGAACACCCGAAGAACCCCTTAGCTAGACCTCGACCTGCGTGCCGGGAGACGACGGCTCCCAGCAGTGATCACCTTTCCGGGTGGCGGCGGCCAGCGCTATGGCGCAACCACCGAACCCACCGTCGCTCAGTTGTAGGAAGTGCACAAAACTTTTTGGCACCCCCGGGGACGCCGGCCCGATCCGGCCGCTCCGGCAGTTGATCAAGACGCTGCGGGCGGTTCACGTCCGCAGCCTCCCGCGTTCACCCCCGGGTGATCGGCTGACCAGGAAGATCATCGCCGGTCCGGTCAACCGCCGGCCCGGCTCGACCATCCCGGCCCCGGCCAGGAACGCACCAGGAAAGGAGCGGCAATGAGGGCACCGCACCTCGTACGCCCACGTCTGGCGCTGCTGCTCGCGGCGGGACTCACCGCGCTCGTCACGCCGGCCGGCGTCGCCCATGCCGCGACCGCCACGGTACCCGCGACAGGCGCCCCGATCACCATCACCTCGACCGTGCAGCTCGCCCCCGGCGTCACGTACGGCTCGTTCCAGGTGAGCACGCCCCGGGGCGTCACCGTCGGTTACCTGCTCACCGCCGACCTGAAGAAGAACAAGGTCTCCCTCGACCTGCTGCACCCCGACGCGGTGGCGCAGCGCACTGTGGTCTCGGCGATGACGAACGAGCAGGGCGCGGTCGCCGGCGTCAACGGCGACTTCTTCAACAACAGTGAGACGCACGCCGGCGTCACCCCGACCTACTCGTCGTCCGGTCCGGAGATCGCCGACGGCGAGGAGTTGAAGTTCGCGGTGCCGACCGCGCAGCGTTTCGGCCCCGGCCTGGCCCCGGGTACCTCGACCCGGGACGTGTTCGGCGTCGGCGTGAACGGTCAGGCGCGCGTCGACACCCTGAGCCTCGACGGCGAGGTGCGCAGCGCGAAGGGCACGATCGCGCTGGGCGGCCTCAACCAGTACGCGCTCCCGGTCGACGGCGTCGGCCTGTTCACCGCCGACTGGGGGACCGCCTCCCGGGTCCGGTCCACCTGCGGCACCGACACGAGCCGCAGCGACCCGTGCAGCACCCACACCTACGAGGTGACCGTACGCGACGGTGTGGTGACCGCGGTCAGCCCGACGCCCGGTGCGGGCGCGATCCCGGCCGACACCCAGGTGCTGGTCGGCCGCGAGGGTGGCGCGGACGCGCTCGACGACCTCGCCGTCGGTGACCGGGTGCAGGTGCGCGAGAAGCTCGTCTCCGCCGGCAAGCCGAAGCTGACCTTCGCGGTCGGTGGCGCGCCGATCCTGCGCGACGGCGCGCCGCTGGCCGGCCTGGACACCAAGACCGCAGCGGTACGCAGCGCGGCCGGTGTCAGCCCCGACGGTCGGACCGTGTTCCTGGTCGCGCTGGCCGGCCGCGCCCCGGCCAGCGCCGGGTTCACGATCGCCGAACTGGCCGACCTGATGCGCTCGCTGGGCGCGGACGCCGCCGTGAACCTCGACGGCGGCGGGTCGAGCACCGTCGCCGTCCGCGAGCCGGGCCAGGCCGTGGCCACCGCCCGCAACAGCCCATCCGACGGTACGGAGCGTCTGGTCGCCAACGGCATCGGGATCTTCGTGGGCAGACACTGATCGGTGCACCGTCCGAATTCGCCCCGCCCGGTGCCAGCGGACGGGGCGAATTCGCGTACCCGGGACGCCGGGCACCCGGACTGTCGGCCCCGGTTCGGATAATGACGCCGACCGAAGGGACCCGATGACCGTTCTCGACACCCGAGCGCTCAACCGCGCGACGCTCGCCCGACAGTTGCTGCTCGACCGTGCCGACCTGTCGACAATGGACGCCGTCGCCCACCTCGGTGGCCTCCAGGCCCAGGAGCCGCAGGAGCCGTTCATCGGGCTCTGGTCGCGGCTGCGCGCCTTCGACCCGGCCGCGCTCTCGACCCTGCTGACCGAGCGACACGTGGTGCGGATGCACCTCATGCGCCGCACCGTCCACCTGCTCACCGCCGACGACGCCGTGGCCTGGCGCCCCCGCCACGACGCCATGCTGCGACAGCGGGTGCTCGGGGTCTACCGCGGCGAGCTCGACGGGGTGGACCTCGACGACCTCGCCGCTGCCGCCCTCGCCCTGCTGGCCGACGGTGTGCCCCGCGCGATGTCCAAGATCGGTCGGGCACTTGGCGGACGATGGCCGGCGTCAGACCCGCGGGCGCTGGGCGAGATGGCCGTCGCGCTGCTCCCGGTGACGCAACTGCCGCCCCGCGGGTTGTGGCGCGCGAAGGGCGGCGCGCGCTACGTCCTGCTCTGCACGTGGCTCGGCCGCGAGATCGCCCCGCCGACCGCGGCGGGCACCGATTCCGTCGGCCAACTGCTCGTACGGCGCTATCTGGCCGCGTTCGGCCCGGCGGCCACGGCCGATCTGCGTGCCTGGTGTGGCCTCGCCGGGCTGCCGGCGGCGGTGACCGCTCTGCGCGACGAGCTGGTCACCTTCCGGGACGAGCGTGGTCGGAAGCTGATCGACCTCGCCGACGCGCCGCGTCCGGACCCGGAGACACCCGCCCCGGTGCGGTTTCTGCCGGCGTTCGACAACGCGATCCTCGGCTACGACGACCGCAGCCGGATCATCGACGACGCGCACCGTCTCCTCTCGGTGGCCGGCGAGCGTGTGGTGCTCGTCGACGGCCGGGTCGCGGCGACCTGGAGCGTCGAGTCGGGCACGGTGACCGTCAGCCCACTGCGCCCCTTCTCCCGATCGGAGCGGGCCGCCGTGACCGAGCAGGGGCAGGCACTGGCGTCCTTCCTCTCCGACAACGACAGCGACCGGGCACGGGTCGGTTCGTCTCCCCGGTGACGGACCGGGACGGCCCGACCCCGGGGAGACGAAGAGATCAGTCGACGGTCGGCGGAGCCGTCCTCGCCGCCTCGGCGAGCGCCGCCGCCGCACCGGCGTACGGGTTGTAGCTGTAGGTGCGGGCCAGGCCGGTCGGCACCGTGAAGTAGGCGGCCGACAGTCGTGCCGGGTCGCTGGCGATCTCGCCACGCGCGGGAGTGTCGTTGCCGTCGTCCCAGCCCCAGGGTGCGTTGGCCGAGTTGGTCGAACAGCTCCAGGTGCCGACGCCGCAGTCGCCGGACGTGTCACCGGCGAACGTGCCCAGGCTGGCGAACAGGCTCCCGTTGGATCGCTGCGCCCACAGGCCGTCGGCGGCGAAGATGTCGATCAGTTGATACCGCACGTCGCGGTCGTTGCTGCTGCTCGGGGTCTCGGCGACGATGGACGGGTAGTAGACCAGGCCGTCGCCGTTGATGTCGTACTGCGGGTGTGCCTTGAGGCCGTGGCCCTGCGCCTCCTGCGCCGTCACCGGGTGCTGGAACGTGTCGTGCGGTGACGCCTGGAACCGCAGGGTGCCGTCGATGCTCTCCCCGCCGTTGGTCCAGGTGCTGCCGGTGGGCGTGTACGAGAAGAAATCACTGTGCGCGACCGTGACGGCCGAGCGGAGGACGCCGTAGGTGGAGCCGTCGCGCTCGATCGCGAACAGCGCGCCCTCACCGTCGTTCTCGTGCTCGGTCTCGAAGAACGGGTGGTCGGTCCAGTCGCGAGGGTGGAAGAAGAAGTACGTGATGTACCAATGGGTGCTCGTCTCCACGACGGAGTAGTACACGTGCGCGGCGAGGGCGGTGCCTGCCTGGCCAGCCTGGTCCCAGTTGTTGCGTCCGTCCAGGTCGCCGTCGAGGTCGACCCGGGTGAGGTAGTCCGACTGGCCGCTCAGGGCGTGGCTACCGGTGGCATCGACGTCCTGGTAGTGGATGGGCGCCCAGCGGCGGGCCAGCTCGGCCCGGCTGACGGCGGCGTTGGCGGGGGTCGGCGCGGCCAGTGCGGCAGCCGCCAGCGCTGCCGCAGCGCCTGCCGCGATGAGTGCCCTCACCATCCGGGGTCGCCGGGACGTGCTGCTTGCGTCGAGCATGGTGTGCTCCCGTGTCCGAATGAATAGACCGTGATAGATCATTCGGGCCTCGGGCGCCCTGCGGGTGTCCCTGTGGCGACGAGAAGACGGACGGTGTTCGACGGGACTGGGATCTGGTTGTATCGATGTTCGTCGACTGCCATGCTGTGGTTCGGTCGTGCTCGGGGAGCCAGCGCGCACCAGATCTCCTCCGGTCCACGGGGCGCGCGAGGTGACCATGTCACCCGTGCCGGGCAGCCCTCATCGGCGACCGGCACCCGAGCGCGGCACCGGCTACCACCTCGGTCATCGGTGCCGGTAACCCACGGAGGTACCGATGCTTCGCATGTTCCTCGCTGTCACCACCATGGCGTTGGCCGCCTGGACCGGGACGACCGACGCTGCCGAAGCGACACCAGCGCCGACGCCGTCGGTCACGCCGACACCGACACCGACCTGTCCACCAGCGTTGCCGATCAGCGCGAGAGTGGCCGGGACCACCACCACGAGCCTGACCATCTCGTACGTCATCTTCTTCCGCCCACCCTGCGGCTACAACCCGCCGATGACCGTCAGCCTCTTCAGCAGCCGGGAGGACGCCCAACAGTGGCGGGCCGCTGTCGCCGAGGGTGTCTCCGGGCCGGAGCTCAACGGTTCGGTGACCATCGACCGGCTGACACCCGACACGGAGTACTGGTACCGGTTCACCGACGCCGAGGGCCGACGCGACCCGTACGTCATCGCCTCGGCCCGCACCGCGTCGCTGACCTCGTGCCGCGCCACGGCCACCATCGACGCCCGTTGGGGGAGCGGCTTCGTCGCGACGGTCACGGTCCGCAACACCGGGACGCTGCCGCTGGACCAGTGGCGCGTCTCCTGGCGGTGGTCCGGTGACGAGCAGGTCCAGACGGCCTGGGGTGGGGTGGCCGAGACGGCAGGGGCCGATGTCACAGTTCGCAACGCCTCCTACAACGGGACGCTGGCGATGGACGGGGCGACCACGTTCGGCCTGCTCGTGACGACCAGCGCGGTGCCCGACGGCCTGACCCTGACCTGCGCGCGGTGAACGACGTCCGCCCCGCTCCGGCGCGATGGCGGGGGCGGGGCGGACGTCGTCTCGATCAGGGCTTGCGGGCCACCGCGCCATAGGCGTCGATCCCGACGGCGTCGGGATCCTCCGGTCGCCACAGCGGGATCGGCACCAGGCCCGGCTCCACCATCGTCAACCCGTCGAAGCAGCTCTTCAGCTCCTCCGGGCTGCGCAGGATGTACGGGGCCCCGCCGCTCTGCGCCAGCCGCTCGGCGCCGGAGACCACCGCCGGGCTGGTGTTGGTGCCGTCCCAGAGCACCAGGTGCGAGCCGGACGGCACCGCGTCCATGGTGCGCCCGACGATCGAGCGCACCACGTCCAGGTCGGGCTCGTAGCCCATCACGCCCATGTACATCACGGCGATGGGCTGGTCGAAGTCGAGCGTCTGCGCCGCCTCGGCGAGGATCTTCTCCGGGTCGTGGTAGTCGGCCGGTACGTAGGTGGTGACACCCTCCGACGTCGTGCTGGCCAGCAGCGCCCGTGCGTGCACCAGCACCATCGGGTCGTTGTCCACGTAGACGATCCGCGCGTCAGGTGTGATGCCCTGGGCGACCGCGTGCGTGTTCTGCATGCTGGGCAGGCCGGTGCCGATGTCCAGGAACTGCCGGATGCCCGCCTCGGCCGCGAGGTGACGCACGGCTCGCACCAGGAACACCCGCGACTGCTGCGCCATGAGGACGATCTCCGGGTAGACCTCGGCGACAGCGTCGCCGGCCGCCCGGTCGGACTGGAAGTTGTCCTTGCCACCCATCCAGTAGTTCCAGATCCGTGCCGCGTGCGGCACGTCGGGCTGAAGCTTCGCGGCGAGTTCGGGGTCCGGGCCGGCCATGCCTGGCTCCTATCGAGGGGTCGTCAGCTGGGGGTCACCACAGCGGTACGCCCGGGATCGTACTCCGACAATGTCCACTCTCGACCGGCGGTGGACCCACCGCCGCCGGGCTCGGGATCACTGTCGCTGTCACCGGTGGACCACCCCGTTCTGGTACGCCCACACGACGGTCTGCAGCCGATCCCGCGCGCCGATCTTCGCCATGGCGCGACCGAGGTGCGACTTGACGGTGCTGGTCTCGATGAAGAGCTGCTCGGCGATCTCGACGTTCGACAGGCCCTGCGCGAGCAACTCCACGATCTCGGTCTCCCGCGCGGTGAGCTGGTGTGCCGCCGCCGCGTCCGAGCGGGGAGCGGGCGTCCGCCTGGCGAATTCCGAGATCACCCGGCGGGTGACGGCCTGGTCGACGAGCCCGTACCCGCTCGCGAGGCGACGGATCGCCTCGATCAGCTCCTCGGGCTCACAGTCCTTGAGGATGAACCCGCTGGCACCGGACTCCAACGCGCCGAAGACGTACTCGTCGAGGTCGAAGGTCGTCACGACCAGCACCGCCGGTGGCGTACCGGTCGCCTCGGCGACGATCTGCCGGGTCGCGGTGATCCCGTCGCCGTGCGGCATCCGGACGTCCATGCAGATGACGTCCGGTTGCAGCCGGCGGGCCAGCTCGACGGCGGCGGACCCGTTCGACGCCTCCGCCACGACCTCGATCTCGCCGGACTGCTCCAGGATGACGCGGAAGCCGGCGCGGACGACGGCCTGGTCGTCGACGAGCATCACTCTGATCATGCGGGGGCCTCTTCCTTCGACCGGGATGTGGCGGGACCGTTCGTCGGGAGCGTCGCGGCGACCGACCAGCCGCCGGTCGCCGTCGGGCCGGCGGTGAACGTCGCCCCGATCAGTTGGGCGCGTTCACGCATGCCCACCAGTCCGACACCACCGGTCCGTGCCGCCGGTACGCGTCGCGGCGCGGCGGGTTCGTTCACCACCTCCAGCGACACCGAGCGGGGCTCGAAGCGGAGCACCACCCGCGCCGCAGCGCCCGGGGCGTGCTGGCGGGCGTTGCTGAGCGACTCCTGCGCGATCCGGTAGAGCGCGACGTCGGCGATCGGCGGCACCTCGCGCTGCTCGCCCTCCCGGACGAACTCCACCGGGCCGGCGAGGCTGCCCGCCGTGCGAACGAGGTCGTCGAGCATGCCCAGCCCCGGCACCGGGGCGGCGCCGTCGCCGCCCTCGTGCCCCGGCCTGCCGCGCAGCACGCCGACTATCAGCCGCAGGTTGTCAAGGGTCTCCTTGCCCTGGCTACGGATCCAGGCCACACCGGCCTTCGCGGCCGTCGGGTCCCGGTCGATCAGTCGCTCGACCGCCGCCGCCTGCACGACCATGCCGGAGAGGTGGTGCGCCGCCACGTCGTGCAACTCCCGGGCCATCCGAGAACGCTCCGCCCCGATCGCCGCCTGGACCTTCGTGTGCTGCTCCCGGATCGCCTCGTCCGCCCGCACCCGGACCAACTCCACGTAGCGCCGGTAGGTGGCCACGTAGCCGCCGACGAACGTCGCGCTGGCGTAGGTCAGGGCGCTCGCCGAGACGTACGCGACGGCAGTCAGCAGATCCGGGATCACCACGACGGCCGCCCCGATCGACTCCACCAGCACGACAGCGCTGACGGCCAACAGCGCACGGCGGACCGGCAGCAACGACCCGACGGTGTACGCCACGACGAACGGTGCGAGACCCCGGATGGTCGCCTCGGGCAGGGAGAAGCCGATGATGGGCAGTTGAAGGCCGACGATGAGCGTGAGGCAGAGCAGCGGCCGGACCCGACGCAGGCACAGCAGCATCGCCTGCGCGCAGCAGATGGCGACGAGCAGCCAGGCCCGCGTCGGGTCGAACGACACCCCGTCCTCCGGTGCCACGAACCAGAAGAGCACGGTGAACAGGACGAACGTCAGGACGGTCAGCGCCGCGGCCAGCAGGCAGTCCCGGGGGAACACGCCGGTCACCCCGATCCGGGTGAGCCGTCCGTCGAGCCACTTCGTCAGTCGCGGTGTGCCGGGTTCGGTGTCGGCGTGGTCCCTCATGCGGTGCGCATCCTTGCTCCGGATCGTCCCGGGTCGGGCGGGTCAGTAGGAGATGCTAGGCGCGAGCAGGTGGAACTCCACGGCGAACCAGCCCGCGCCGGCGAGGGCGAACAGGATCAGGGCACTGCCGGTGATCCGCCGCCAGCCGATGTGGCGTCGCACGTCGTCGACGAGTCGGACCGCGGCGGGCAGCACTCCGAGCAAACCGACCAGTTGCAGCACCTGGGTGGTGCGCAGGACGGGCCCGGGAACGTCCTGGAGGTTCATGATGCTGCCGATGCTCAGCACCCAACCGGCGAACGCGAGCAGTGTGCCGGCGACGGCGAGGCGGCTCAGGATCCGCGCGGTACGCCCCGCCCGCTCCCGGGGGGCGCGGCCGAGCCGACGGCGGACGATCGCGCCGACCGGCCAGGACAGCACGGTGAGCAGCAGCACGACTGTGGACAGTGCCAGCACCGGAATGGCCACGGTAGAGGCGCGGGCCGGCTCGACGGGCAGCAACGCGAACGCGGAGTCGAAGCTGATCGCCTCGACCCGGTCGTCGGTCGCCCGCATGGCGATCGTGCGCTGCCCGCCGACCTCGCGCCAGACCCAGGGGGCCACCTCCTCGTAGCGGGCGGGGGAGTCCGACAGCGGGCCCGGCTCCACCAGCAACCGGTCGCCGTCGGTGACGCTGACAGTGGTCCGACCGAGCAGGCCGATCGCCGTCAGGAAGTTGCTCCCAATCGCCCGCGAGGACTCGTACGTGCCGGCGGCGAGCGCGGCGTGCCTGGCGGTGGTCGCCGGGTCCACGCCGGCGGTCGGTTGGTCACCGGGGGCGGGGAAGTAGCGGTCGGCGAAGCCGTTCACGATCGACTCGCGAAGCTCGTGACTGTCCAGCGCGCCGGTGCCGTTGCTGTTGAGGGAGACGAAGATGCCGGCCCGGTCGTCGGGGTAGATCTGCAGGTGCGAGTGGAAGTACTTGGTGTCGCCGCCGTGGCCGAGGATCCGGTGACCGTTGCGGTCCTCGGTGAAGAAGCCGAGGGTCATCCGGGGCCCGTCGGCCAGCGTGCCCAGCGACGTCGCGTCGAGTGCCGGCCGCTGCATCAGCTCGCGGGTCGGTTGGTCCAGCAGGGGCGCGAAGCCGACCGGTTCGCCGAGCTGGGCGAGCATGAATCGCCCCATGTCGGTGGCCGGGGCGCTCAGCGCACCGGGCGGGGGCGTGCCGACGATCTCGAACGGCGCGGCGGGCGCGGCGGACGTCTCGTACCCGTTGGACATCCGGTCGCGTAGCGCCTGCGGGAGGGGCTGCTCGAAGGTCGACGACGGCATGCCCGCACGGTCCAGGATGTTGCGTTGGACGTACTCCTCGAAGCGCGTCCCGCTGACACGTTCGACGATGTAGCCGGCGAGCGCGTTGCTGTAGTTCGAGTAGGCGGGGACCGTGCCGGGCCGGTAGATCTGCTCCGGTGGGTCGGTCATCAGCGCCCTCCGCAGGTTGAGATCGCCGGCGTCGGAGCCGATGAGGCCGGCGATGCGCTCCTCGAAGCCGGCGGTGTGCGTGAGCAGGTGCCGCAGTGTGACGGCCCGCTCGTAGCGGAGGGGCAGTTCGAAGTCGAGGTACGCCTTGACGTCGGCGTCGAGGTCGAGCTTCCCGCTCTGCACGAGTTGCAGCACCGCGGTGGCGGTGACGAGCTTCGACACCGAACCCATCCGGAACAGATGCCGGTCCGGGTCGACCGGTACGGCCCCGTTGCCGCCGGTGCCGGTGTCGGCGTACCCGTACCCCCGGGTTGTGAGGATCTTGCCGTTGTTCACGACGGCGACGGTGGCTCCCGCGATGCCGGTGCGGTCGAGCGCGGCCGGCAGCAGGCCGTCGAGCCAGGCGTTGACGTCGGCGTCGGTCAGGGCGGAAGCCGTCCCGGTCGCGGGTGCCGCCGGAGCGTCGATGTGCGGTGCGGGATTGTGTGGGGGCGCGCCGCAGCCGGCGGCGCCCACGGCGATGACGACAGCGGTCGCCAGCACCGCGCCGAGCCGGACGACAGGCCGGGCGGGTCGGGGTGAGCCGGGGGCGAGAAGGGAGAGAGAGCGCATCGTCTGCCAGTGCCTTTCCTGGCGAACGGGTGTCCGGAGCAGGTCCGTACGGCGTCACCCGATGCCTTGGGACAAGCCTGTTCGAGTGATCGCCCCGAGCCATCTGGCGCGAGACGGCAATGCGCTTACGACTTGAGGAGGAGGGCGGGTGCACCGATGGTGGACAGAGGTGCCGCTCCGGTCGCGTGAACCACGGCCCGTACCGGTGCATCAAACCCTGTGACAGACCCGCGAAGGAAGGAGCACCCATGCGCGGCAACCTGCTCGTCGGTGCGATGCTCACCCTCACGTTCGTCGCCGGTTGCACGTCACCTCTGAAACGGGTCGACGGCGACGCCGGGCCTGCCGGTTCTCCGTTCACCAGCGCGAGCCCGCCGAGCCCGTCGGCGTCGAGCGCTCCGGCGACCGGCAGCGCCGGCCCGAGTGCTCCGACCACCCGCAGCGCCACCCCGGACGCCCCGGCCAACAGCACCTCCCGGCCGGCCGCTCCGGTGAGCGAGATCAGGCGGACCGACTGGCCGAATGCGGTGATCCGCAGTCTGAAGTTCTGCGGTGAGTCCGACGACGTTGTGGTGTTCCGCAACGGGTCCAACGGCCTCGACGTGCCCTGCCGAATCCTGCCGGGCGGCGCGCGGCCGGTGTACGCCGACTTCATCACCGAGGAGCCGGCGAATTCGCCGTCGACCGAGGACGCGCTCGTCCTCGTCGAGTTGGGCAACTCCGGCGCCGCGCGGCGGCAGGCCCTCGTGCCGGTTCAGCTCGACTACACCGGCCGGGTGCGGTGGGCGCGGCCGGTCATTCTGGGGGACGCTCCCAGTCCGAGCGGCGACCGGGTCATGACGTTCGTCTCGTATCGCGTCGTGCGTGACAACGCCGTGCAGGCCACCGTCCGCAAGCTCGATGGTGGCACCGAGACACGCCGGTGGCGCACTGTCGACCACGCCGGGAACTGGGAACGGTACTAGCGTTGTTCGACCATCGAGCCGTTCACCCGCAGCGTACCGAGGATCTCGTCGGTGCGGTCGACGCCGTCGGTCTGCTTGATCTGGACGTACACGCCGAAGGTGCCGGCGGCCGCGACAAGGGTGACCTCGCTGAACGACGTCTGCGCGCCACCGCATCGCGCCCAGTGCCGAACGGTCCCACTGAACTCGGCGACGGTGACCGCCCGGCCGGCGGCGGGTGCGCACCCGCCGTGATCGGGCAGCGCCGGCTGCTCCGCTGCGCGCAGACCGGGGCTCACCCCCACGAAGACCCCCGGTGTGGTGCTGTCGACATCGGACCACTGGGTGAGGTCGGCCCCGACGAGCAGACCGGGGCCGCGCCCGTCGGCGAGGCCGATCACCGTCGGGGCCCAGCCGCCGTCGCGCAGTTGCCGTGCCCAGCCGTCGGGAACGGCCACCGAGACAGCACCGGTCGAGTCACCCACCCGGGTCCAGCCGTGCGGCGCGGTGGCGGCGGTGGCAGACCCTGCCATGACCAGCGTCGCGGTCACGGTGCCGACGGCGGCGAGGAACCGGCGGATGCGCCGCGACGGCGGGCGGGCCGCCAGTTGCCGCCTGGCGAGCAGACCCTCCAACGCGGCGGCGTACGCGGCCGCTGTGGGCCAGCGGCGCTCCGGATCGCGGTGCAGCGCCCGGCGGACGGCGCGCTCGACGGCGGCGGGTGCGCGGGGTGCCGCCGCCACCGGCTGCCCGGGCGGCGAGCCGGTCAACATGTGCTGCGTCAGCGCGCCGATCGCATAGACGTCGGCACGCACGTCGATCCCTGCGCCGGGGACGAGCTGTTCGGGCGCCATGTAGGCGGGTGTGCCGGCCACCACCGTGAACCCGGACGCGTGCGCGAGGGTCTTGGCCAGCCCGAGGTCGGCGACCAACACCCGGTCCCCCGCCGGGGTGGGGTCGAACAGCACATTGGACGGCTTCAGGTCGCGGTGCAGCACGCCGCTGTCGTGCAGCACCGCCACCGCCCTGGCGATGTCGGCGGCGATCCGCAGCGCCGCGCGCACCGGCATCGGCCCGCCACCCAGCCGGTCGGCGAGCGTACCGCCGGCGGCGTACGTCATCACCAGGTACGGCCGGCCGTCGGGCAGCTCACCGATGTCCAACACCCGGACCAGGTGATCGGAGTCGACCTGCCGCATGAACCGGGCCTCCTGGCGAAAGCGCCCCCGGATGTCGGCCCGCTGGGACCAGTTGTCGGCGAGCACCTTGACGGCCACCGGCGAGTGCAGCTCGTCGTCGTAGGCCAGCCACACGGTGGCGAACGCGCCGGCCCCGACGGGGCGCGCGATGCGGTATCGGCCTACCTGCGGCGGGATGGACACGATCGTATTATCCGGCGACCGGGACTCCGGTGACGCCCACGAGCGGGGGAGCGCGGGTGGCGAAGGAATCTGACACCGAGGAGTTGGCGAGGCGGGCGGCGGCCGGCGACAGCACCGCACTCGACGCGCTGCTGGCCGCGATCGGTCCCCGGGTGCTGGAGCAGTGCGGGCGGTTCCTGCCCTGTCGGCAGGACGCGGAGGAGGCGGCGCAGGACGCGTTGTTGCAGGTGGCCCTGCACATCCAACGGTTTGAGGGGCGGTCGCTCTTCGCCACCTGGTTGCACACGGTGGTCGCCAACTGCGCCCGCCAGACCTACCGGTCACTGCGGCGACGAGCGGCCGAGCGGCCCAGCGCGCTGCTGCCCGTCGAGGTGGCCGACCCCCGTACGACGAGCGTCATCGCCGGATCGCGCCTGGACCTGCTGGACGCGTTGGACCGGCTGGAGGCGCACCGGCCGGACCTGGCGACGGCCCTCGTGCTGCGCGACCTGTGTCAGCTCGACTATCAGGAGATCGCCGGGCAGTTGGGCATTCCGATCGGCACGCTGAAGTCCCGGATCCACCACGCCCGTCGGTACGTCAGGGAGGCGTTGCGGGGTAGTTGAGCGATGCGTACGTCGATCCGTGGGTTTGCCCCCGATCGGGGGACATCGTTTGACATGTACGCCCAACGCATCTTTGATGGTCGATGTGTCTGTTCGGCGTGGTCGGGCGCTTCTCGTCTGGTCGGGCCGGTCGATGCCCGGAGCCTGGAGGACGGATGCGAGTCATCGCGCGGAGAAGCCCACTACGCCCACGACGGCGGCTGATGCCGGTGGCCATGGCGGCGGTGACGCTGCTGAGCCTGGCCGTCGGTGTGCCGGCGGCCGCCGCGGCACCGTCGACAGTCGTCGGTGTGGCCAGCGGTCGTTGCCTGGACGTGGTCGGCAACGTCAGAACCGCCGGCGCCGGCATCAACATCTACGACTGCAACGGTCAGGCCAACCAGGCGTGGACCTTCACCTCCGGCGGTGAGCTGCGGGTCTACGACGACACGATGTGCCTGGACGTGGTCGGCCAGGACACCACCGCCCCGGCCGCCGTGCAGATCAACGGCTGCACCGGCGGCACCAACCAACGCTGGCGGATCACCAGTTCCGGGACCATCGTCGGGGTCCAGTCCGGCCTGTGCCTGGACGTGTCCGGCGCGGGCACCGCCAACAGCACCACGGTCGGCCTCTGGACCTGCAACGGGCAGTCCAACCAGCGGTGGACGACGTCCTTCGGCAGCGCCGACAGCCAGCCGCCGACGGCACCGGGTAGCCCACGGGTCAGCGGCCTGACCTGCAACTCGGTCACGTTCGCGTGGAACGCCTCGACTGACGACGTCGCGGTGGCCTTCTACGACATCTACCACGACGGCCAGTTGATGACGTCGGTGAGCGGCACGACGCTCGCCGCCAACCTGACAGTGGTGCCCGGGGCTACCTGGGGCCTGTACGTCAACGCCCGCGACGCCGCCGGCAACGTGTCGCAGGCGAGCGCGACCGTGTCGATCACTCCGCCGCCCTGTCAGGCCGACAGCCAGCCACCGACGGCGCCGCAACAGCTCACCGGCACCGCGTCGGGCACCACTGTGACGCTGCGCTGGGCCGCGTCGACCGACAACATCGGGGTACGGGCGTACGACATCTACCGGGCCGGGGCGAAGGTGGGAACGGTCACCGGCGCGCCGCCCGCGACCACGTTCACCGACAGCGGTCTGACGGCGAACACCCCTTACCAGTACTACGTGGTGGCTCGGGACGCGCAGGACAACGCCTCGTCGCGCAGCGGCACCGCGACGGTGACCACCGGCGCGGCGTGCGCCAGCCCGGTGTGCGGGGTGCGGCAGGTCACCACCGACACCGACATCCCGTGGGGTCTGGTGACGTTGCCCGACGGCAGCGTGCTCTACAACCGCCGCGACGCGCACGACGTCATCCAGCTCAACCCGACCACCGGGGCCAAGACGAACCTGGGCACGGTGCCGAACGTGCAGAGCACCGACGGTGAGGGTGGCCTGTTGGGGCTCGCCATCTCGGCCGGTTACTCCAGCGACCGCTGGCTGTACATCATGCACACCTCACCGAGCGACAACCGCATCGTCCGGATCAGGCTGGAGAACGGGCGACTCAACACCGCCAGCGAGCAGGTCCTGCTCAGCGGCATCCGGCGGAACAAGTACCACGACGGTGGCCGCCTGCGGTTCGGCCCGGACGGCAAGCTGTACGCGAGCACCGGTGACGCCCAGAACGGCAACTACGCCCAGGACCGCTCCAGCCTCGAAGGCAAGATCCTGCGACTCAACCCGGACGGCACCGTCCCCTCGGACAACCCGTTCGGCAACTACGTGTGGAGCTACGGCCACCGCAACCCGCAGGGGCTGGCGTTCGACTCGCAGGGCCGGCTGTGGGAGCAGGAGTTCGGCAACTCGGTGATGGACGAGACCAACCTGATCACCAAGGGCGGAAACTATGGCTGGCCGGCGTGCGAGGGCACCAGTGGCGCCTGCGGTACGGCCGGGTTCATCGCGCCGGCGCGCACCTATCCCACTGCCGAAGGGTCCTGTTCCGGCATCACGATCGTGCGCGACGCGCTCTACGTGGCCTGCGCCCGGGGGGCTCGGATGTACCGCGCGGTGATCAGCGGCAGCAGCCTGACGAACGTGCAGACCTACTTCAGTGGCACCTACGGTCGGCTGCGGACTGTGGAGCCGGCTCCCGACGGCGGCCTGTGGCTGACCACCACCAACCAGGGGGACAAGGACAGCACCCCGAACAACAGCAACGAGAGAATTCTCCACGTCACGCTGGGCAACTGACCATCGGTGAATCCGTCCGTGCGGGGGCCCTGCGCCTCCGCACGGGCGGGTGGTCCAGCACCCGCTGGCCCAGGCCGCCTGTGCCGGAACCCCGGTCAGTAGGCAGGGCTCGGCCAGTGCGGGTCGTCCCAGCGGGCCGGGCCGGTGAGACCGAGCAGCCTGATCCGGTGCAGCATCTGCGGGTCAGCGCCGATCCTCTGCAACCGGGCCGGCGCGTTCCGCAGCAGCCATGCGGTGAGTGCCGCGCGGAGGACCTCCTTGTCGTCGTCCGTCAGCGTCCAGGTGCTCCACGGCAGTTCGTCGTTGAGCAGGTCGTAGTCCCACTCTGCGAAAGCCTCGGCGAGCCGTTGGTCCGCCACCGGACTGTCCGTCGTCGCCCAGGCGCCGAGCCAGTTGTCGAGCACGCCAGAGGCTTCGACGAGCGTGGCCAGCACCGCGTGCGCCGGCACCTCGGCGTCCGGGTCGGTGAGCGTGACGACCCACCAGGCGTCCAGGAACTCGCGGATCGCCGTCGACTGCTCGGCAGGCCACTGCTGCCAGCGACCGAGCGCGAACGCCCGCCCCGCGTAGTCCATGCTGGCGAGACGCTCCGACTCGCCGCTGACCAACGCCCTGGCGAGTTGGGGCAGGATCCGGCGCAGCATCGCCGCAGGGAAGTCCCAGTCCCCGGCCGAGTAGGTTCGGCGCAGCAGATCCGGGTCCAGCTCGATGTCCGGGGTCTTGAGTCGGGCGAGTTCCTCGGCGCTGCCCCAGTGGCACTCGCAGTTGCCGTCGTCGGGGTGGGCGGTCATGCCACGGAAGGTGGTGGCGAGATGGGCCAGGGCGGCGTCGAGTCGACGCCGTGGGGAAGTGGGTTGCGTCACGGGGATGCGCCTTCGTGGACTCCGGCGGCGCGGCGGCCGAAGAGCGCGACGCTACCGGATGGGTCGGCGACACGCCACAGTGATCCGGCCGGCTCGTTGAGGTCTCTCAGCCGCTGGTCAGGATCACGAGCTGCTGGGTGGCTCTGGTCATCGCGACGTAGCGGTCGACAGCACCCTCGATGCCGGTGCCGAACGTCTCCGGGTCGACGAGGACGACCAGATCGAACTCCAGCCCCTTGGCCTGCTCCGGGCTCAGTGACCGGACCCGGGACGTCGGCGGGAACGCCGGGTCGCCGATCACGCAGGCGATCCCTTCGGCGTTGGCGGTCAACCAGGTGTCCAGGATCGAACCCAGGTCGGCGACCGATCCGTGCACGACGGGCAGCCCGTTGCCCCGGATGGAGGTCGGCACGTTGGCGTCGGGGAGCACGGCCCGGATCACGGGCTCGGCCTGCGCCATGACCTCCGCCGGGGTCCGGTAGTTGATGGTCAACGAGGTCATCGTGATCCGGTCCAGCCCGACCCGCTTGAGGCGTTCCTGCCACGACTCGGCGAACCCGTGCCGGGCCTGCGCGCGGTCTCCGACAATGGTGAAGCTGCGCGACGGGCAGCGCGTCAGCAGCATCTGCCACTGGGCGTCGGTCAGCTCCTGCGCCTCGTCGACGACGATGTGCGCGAACGGGCCGGCCAGCAGGTCCGGATCGGCGTCCGACAGCGCCGACTCGTCGACCAGGACCTCGCGCAGGTCGGGTTGGCGCAGCATCGCCAGCAGGCCCTCGCCGTCGTCGTAGGTGTCGGCCGCGAGCAGCTCGTCGACGACCCGGGCCATGTGCTCGCGTTCGACAGCGGCGGCCGGGTCACGCCGACGGCTGCGCCCCGCCCTCTCCGCGTCGCCGAGCCGCTGCCGCGCCGTGTCGAGCAGCGGCAGGTCGGACACGGTCCAGGCCCGGGGCTCGTCGCGTTGCAGCTTGCGGACCTCCGCCGGGCTGAGCCACGGCGCGCACCTGCGCAGGTACGCGGGCACCGACCACAGGTCACCCACGAGATCAGCCGCGTCGAGCAACGGCCAGGCCCTGTTGACCGTCGCCCGCAGCTCCCGGTTACGCAGCAGCGAGTCGCGGAGCACGGCGTCCGGCTCCTCGCCGTCGTACCTGTCGATGAGGATGGTGAGCAACCCCTCCCAGATCTCCTCGCGCGCCTCGTTGTGCGGGGTGCCCGGACCCGGCGTCTGGAACGCGTCGGCCCAGTCGATGGCGCTCAGGCGGACGTCGGAGTCGCCGACCGGGACCGTCATCGGGGCGGTCGGTGGGTCCTCGTAGAACCGGACTGCCGCGTCGATCGCCGTGACCAGCTCGGCCGAGGACTTCAGCCGGGCCACGTCCGGGTCGGTGTCGACGGTTGCCGTGGCCCCCTCGGGAACGAGGTCGCGCAGGGTGCAGGTCTGCACGTCCTCCTCGCCGAGGCTGGGCAGGACGTCGGCGACGTAGCTCAGGTAGGGCTGGTGCGGCCCCACGAAGAGCACCCCGCCCCGGCGTTGACCGAGGCGGGGGTCGGAGTAGAGCAGGTAGGCGGTGCGGTGCAGGGCGACGACTGTCTTACCGGTGCCCGGACCGCCGTCGACCACGAGGGCGCCGGCCGAGCCCGCCCGGATGATGGCGTCCTGGTCGGCCTGGATCGTGCTGAGCACGTCGCGCATCCGCGCCGACCGGGCGCTGCCCAGGCTGGCGATGAAGGCGGACTGGTCGTCGAGCGCGACAGCGTGCCCGACGAACCCGTCCGCTGTGAACACCTCGTCCCAGTAGTCGCTGATCCGGCCGCGGGTCCAGCGGTAGCGGCGGCGGCTCGCCAGGCCCATCGGGTTGGCGTGGGTCGCGCCGAAGAACGGCTCGGCGGCGGGTGAGCGCCAGTCGAGCAGCAGCCGCCGTCCCGTGCTGTCGGTGAGGCCGCGACGCCCGACGTACACCGGCTCACTGTGGTCGGCCTCGACCAGGTGGCCGAGGCAGAGGTCCAGCCCGTAACGGCTCAGCGAGCGCAGGCGGGCGGTCAGCCGGCGGACCTCGTCGTCCCGGTCGACGGCCTGCCGGCCCTTGCCGCCGGGCGCCCGACGTGCGGTGTCCAGGCGGTCGGACAGTTCGGCGTTCAGCTGCGCGAGGCTCTGTGCCATGGTCGTGAAGTGCCGCTCGTCCTGGGTGATGAGCGCCGGGTCGGCCTTGGCGGCGAGGTGATCGGGAAGGTCGAACACGGAGGTGGGCAAGGAATCCAATTTATGACTTCCATTTCGGCAGAATTTGGCCTCGGCCGACGATTCTGCGTCATAAATGGGGTCTTGCCGCAAGCCCCCCAGTGCGGTATAAGTTAGAAGTGGCGGGAGGCCGAGTGCCTCCCGTTTTCCGTGTTCAGGGCACGTCGACGACCTCGCGGCCGAGGGGCCAGAAGGCGGCCGGTACGAGCTTGAAGTTGGCGACGCCGAACGGGATCCCGATGATCGTTATGCAGAGGGCGATGCCGGCGAGGATGTGGGACAGCGCGAGCCACCAGCCGGCCAGCACGACCCAGAGGACGTTCGCCAGGCCGGACCCGACGCCCGCGCCCGGCTTGGGCACCACCGTGCGGCCGAAGGGCCACAGTGAGTAGACCGCGAGGCGCAGCGACGCGACGCCGAACGGGATGGTGATGACCAGGACGAAGCAGATCAGCGCGGCGATGCCGTAGCCGACGGCCAGCACGAGGCCACCACCGAAGACGAGCCACAGTACATTCAGTACGAAACGAATCATTACTCCAGCATGAAACATGCTCGCCACCCGGTCGGCTCGCCCCGTTCCCTCAACGGGGAACTGCCACCGCGTGGCCCTCGGGGAGGGTCCTCGCGCCACCGTCGCAGAGCTGGGCGAGGGCATCCTCGCGGCTGTCGAAGATCGGGAAGGCCCCGTCCAGACGCATGGTGTGCAGAACGGTGCGGATGAATCGCGACGGCGCGGCGAGGCAGAGCGTGACACCGCGTTCGCGGGCGTCACGGTGGGCGCGGACGAGCAGACCGAGGCCGGTCGAGTCGATGATGTGCACCCGGCTCAGGTCGACAACGACATGCCCGCCCACCTCTGCCACGTGCCGCAGCGCAGTGCGCAGGTTGTCGCCGGTGTCGAGGTCGATGTCACCAGTCGCGGCGATGACTGTCGTGCCGTCGAGGTGGTCGATGCCGAGGACGCCGCCGGGGCCGTGGTCGTCGCGCGACGCGTGGCCACCGGAGGAGGCGGGCAGGAGACTGCAGTGCGGGCAGCGGTGCGGCCCGGTCGCGAAGGGGGAACCGCTCCAGCCGTGCTCGGCCACCAGGGTCCAGACGACCTCTGCGTCGGGGAGCACACAGGCGGTGCCGCGGATGGTCTCGCCGCAGGTGTCGCAGATCAGGGTCATCAGATTCTCGTCCGGGACGACGGTCATGCTGCTGGTCCTTCCTCGCGCACGATCGAGAGCACCTGATCCAGGCGGGTGATGTGCAGGATGCGCCGGACCCGGGGGTTTGGGTCGCGGACGGTGAGAGCCGCGTCGGCGCGGGTCAGCCGCCGGTGCACATCGAGCAGCAGGCCGATGGCGGCGGCGTCGAGGTGCTGGCACTCGGACAGGTCGAGCACGACCTGTGCGGGGCGCAGTGCGAGCAGTCGGTCGAACACCGCGCCGGCCTCCGGCAGACAGGCCAGATCGAGTTGTGTGACACGAACCTCGACCAGCGGCAGCGTGTACCTCGCGGGCAGCACCGGCGTCGCCATTGCCGTACCCCTCTCCGTCGCCCGTCGCTTCCTCCCCACCGTGCTGGACCGGGTTGGCGGTCACTGCAAGGCTCTGTGACAGTTGTGTGACAAAACCGCCGGCCGGCGGTCACGGTTGGCCGCTCGGCGGTTGGCCGAGGATGATTCCGGAATGACGGCCGTACTGGTGATCGAGGACGACGACCGCATTCGACTCGCGCTGCTGCTCGCGCTCGAGGACGAGGGTTACGACGCTCTCGGCGCGGCCACGGCCGAGGAGGGCCTGCGCGCCCAACGCCACCACCCGGCCGACTACGTGCTCGTCGACCTGATGCTGCCCGGCCTCGACGGCTTCGAGTGCATCAGGCAGCTGCGTCGTGACGACGACGTCCCGATCGTGGTGGTCAGCGCACGCGACGGCACCGACGACATCGTCGCCGCCCTCGAGGCCGGCGCCGACGACTACGTGGTCAAACCCGTGGCGATCCGGGAGCTGACCGCCCGCCTGCGGGCTCTGCGCCGCCGTGCCCGGCCGGTGGTCACGACCTCGGCGCCGGAGCCCGTTCCGGCGGTCGCCTTCGGGGAGTTGGAGATAAGTCCGGAGGCGGGCGAGGTGCGCCGCGCCGGCCAACAGGTCACTGTCACCCGCACCGAGTTCCGGCTGCTCTGCGAGCTGGCCGAACACGCCGGTCGGGTGCTGTCCCGTCAGCAGTTGCTGCAACGGGTCTGGGGGTACGACAGCGGCGACGAACGGCTCGTCGACGTGCACGTCGGCCGCCTACGGCAGAAGATCGAGCCGGACCCGGCGAACCCCCGGCACCTGGTCACCCTGCGGGGCCTGGGTTACAAGCTGCAACGATGAGACGCCTCGGACTGCGCACCAGGGTGACCGCCGCGTTCGCCGTCGGCGCGCTTCTGCTCTCGGCGTCGATGGCCCTGATCTCCTACGAGTTGACCCGCCGGTCCCTGCTCGACGACCGCGAACGCATCGCCCTGCGGGCCGCCTACTTCGACGCCGCCGTGGTGCATGCCGGCCTCGACACCGACACCCCGGACGTGGTGGCGGTGCTCCGGTCGTTGGACACCGGCGGAAGCCGTCGGCCGGTGCTGTACCTCAACGGCGAGTGGTACGCCCGCGCCGCCGATCCCGGCACCACGGCCGCCATCCCCACCGAACTCCTGCGGGTCGTCTCCGCCGGGGAGCCGGCCGTGCAGCGCGTCCGTGTCGACGGGCAACCGGCACTGGTGGTCGGGGTGCCGCTGTCAGCGTCCGCAACCTACTTCGAGGTCAACTCGCTGCGCGAGCTGGAGCAGACCTTCCGGGTGCTGGCCCTCGCGCTGACCAGCGTCGCGGTGCTGGTCGCCGGGTCCGGCGCCACCCTCGCCTGGTACGCCACCCGGCACGGGCTACGGCCGCTGACAGCGGTCGCCGACGCGGCCGAGAAGATCGCCGCCGGTGACTTCACCGCCCGGCTCGACCCGGCCACCGACCCTGACCTCACCCGCCTCTCCTCGTCGTTCAACCAGATGGTCGACCGCCTCGCCCTGCGCATCGAACGGGACCGCAGGTTCGCCGCCGACGTCAGCCACGAACTGCGTTCCCCGTTGCAGACCCTCGCCGCGGCGGCCAGCGTCCTGGCCCGCCGTCGGGAACACCAGGACGATCGGACGGCCACCGCCGCCGGGCTCGTCGCCGACGAGATCGATCGTTTCCAACGGCTCGTCAACGACCTGATCGACCTTGCCCGCAGCGACCAGCCGGCCCACCGTGCCCCGGTGAACGTGGTGGAGCTGGCCCGGGAGACCTGCAACGCGTACGACCTGCCGGGCGCCCTCGTCCGCCTGGCACCGGACGTACCCGCGACGTGGCAGGTCGAGCGGCGCCGGATCGCCCAGATCCTGGCGAACCTGCTCGACAACGCCGTCACCTACGGCGGTGGCCCGGTGGCTGTTCGCCTGGGTCGGGACGGGGACAGCGGCGTCATCGCCGTCGACGACGACGGTCCGGGCGTTCCCGTCGAGGACCGCGAGGCGATCTTCGACCGGTTCGTCCGGGGACGAGCCGCCCACACCCGTGGCGCCGGCGACGGCACCGGTCTGGGGCTGGCGTTGGTAGCCCAGCACGCCGCAGCGCACGCGGGGCAGGTGACGGTCGCCGACCGTCCGCGTGGAGGCGCCTGTTTCCGGGTCACCCTGCCGGGGAGCCTCTCGTGAGGCGCCGTCGTCTCGCCCCGTTGGCGATCGCTGTGCTGCTGACCGGATGCGGCATTCCCACCGACGACACCCCGCGCACGGTGCCGCCCCCGCGAGGGCCGGTGAGCAGCGCCGCTCCCGCCGACACCACAGCACCGGCCGGCAGTGCCGCCGAGACGCTCTGCCTGGTCCGGGACAACCGCATTGTCCCAGTGGTCCGGCGGGTCGACAGCGCACCCACCGTCGCCAACCAGTTGCGGCACCTGCTCGCCGGGCCCAGCGGGGCTGAACGGGACAGCGATCTGACCAGCGCCTTGCCGGGGGCGGTCAACGCCGCCCGCGCGACAGTGACCGGGACGCAGGCCCTTGTCGCGGTGGACGAACCCGCAGAGGTGGGCGGTCGCAGCGACGAGGTCCTCGCCTTCGGGCAGATCGTCTGCACTCTCACCAGCCGCGACGATGTCTCCACAGTGGCCTTCCTGCGCGACGGCAAGGCTCTCGGCGTGCCCCGGGCCGACGGCTCCCTGTCCAGCAGACCGCTCACCCGCGGCGACTACGCCCCCCTCATCAGCGAACGCTGAGTCCGGGCCTCGGGGTGGCTCGGTGGAAGACCTGAGACGAAAGCCAGGGCGACCCGAGGGGACCTCCCGGAGGTCGGCCGGCGTCGGCGGCCACATGCTGGCTGACATGAAACGCGCTGCGCTCTACGTGATCGCCGGACCGGTCGGCATCGTGGCCTACGGGCTGGTCCGGCTGTGGGCAAGATCCGACGGGGTGTACGGCCCCGGGCTCGACTGGCAGGCCGCCCACCTGGTCGCCCTCGCCGGCATGGTGTGCTTCGTTCCGGGTGTGCTCGCGCTGTCCCGTCTGCTGCCCCGCAGTCCGTTGCGCACCGGGGTGGTGACCGGCACGTTTGTCGGCCTCGCCGCGACGATGGTGCAGTTCGGCGCGGACATCGTCGAGGGGCTGCTGGCCGAGGACCGAGCGGAGATGTCGAGGCTCGGCGCGGAATTCAAGGACATTCCCGGCGTGGAGGTGGCCTTCTACGACGTCGTACCCCAGTTCTTCTTCCTCGGTCTGCTCGTCCTCGCGGGGATGCTCGCGGCCCGACGGCGGCTGCCGCCGTGGAGTGTGCCGCTGCTCCTCACCGGCATCGTCCTGCCGGTGCTCACCCTCGACCTGCTTCCCATCGGTGGCCTGTGCATGGCGCTGGCGTTGGCCCCGGCGCTGCCGCTGGTGCGACAGCAGGGCGAGCGTGCCGAGTCGCCGGTCTCCACCCACTGAGAAACTCGGGGTGGCGCCGGCCCGATCGGACCAGCGCCACCCTTCGAGCCCGCTACTTCAGAGCGAGGGTGCGGGCGTCGGCGGCGATGACGCTGGCGATCTCCGCCGGTACCAGCTTGCCGGCCTGCCGGTCGGCGTAGGTGGCCAGCTCGGCGTACTGGGCGTGGGCCAGCTTGATGGTCAGCGCCGTGAAGGCGGCCGGGTCCGCGCCCGAGGTGAGGATCAGGTAGCCGAGGCCGGCCTGGCTCACCGTCACGGTGAAGGTGCTGGTCGCGGTGGCGATGCCCTCGGGCCCGGTCGCCTCGGTGGTGATGCTGTGCCGCCCGGCGGTCAGCTTGGCCAGGTCGAGCTTGCGTCCGACGGCCGACTTCTTACCGTCCAGCGTCACGGTGACGGTGTCCGCGTTGGTCGCGGCGACCGCGATCACCGGGGACTGCGCCCGGTCCAGCCGAGCCCCGTTGGCCGGCGAGGTGATCTGCACGGTCGGGTCGGTGGAGGCCCGCTGGACGAACGCCGAGTTCCAGCCGACCAGCTCCGCCGCCCGGTTGGTGATGATCGCGTCGGTGCCGATCCGCTCCAGCCGCTGCCACAGGCCGGCGGAGTCCATCGTCCAGGCCATCACGGCGACCCCGGCGGCGTGCAGTGGGGCGACGACCTCCGGCTTGGCCAGCAGCGCGTTGCCGTCCGGGTTGTACGCGGTCAGGTGCAGCTCCTTCGCGATCGCCACCGGATCGGCGTCCAGGGTGCTGCGGAGCAGACCGAGCGGCAGCTCGGGGGCGATCGCGTGGGTGTACTTCAGGGCATCCACCTCGAAGCTCTGAATGAACACCCGGCCCATCATCTGCTCGTCCCGGATCACCTGAATGATCGTGGCGACCTCGTCGCGGGTGTGCTTGCCCTTGATCTCCACGAGCAGGTTGCCACCGCGCGTCCGCAGGTCAGCGAGCTGCTCCGCGAGGGTGGGCACCCGCTCGCCGACGTACTGCGGGCCGAACCAGGAGCCGGCGTCGAGGGCCTTGATCTGCGCGGCGGTCAGGTCCCGGATGTTGCCGGCGCCGTCGGTGGTCCGGTCGACGGTGCCGTCGTGCAGGATGAACGGGATGCCATCCCTGCTTGGCTGGACGTCGTTCTCGATCCAGTCGGCGCCGCCCCTGCGGGCGATCTCCTGGGCGACGAGGGTGTTCTCCGGTGCGGCGGCGGACGCGCCCCGGTGGGCGATCACCGTGAACGGGCTGCCCTCGGGGCGGAGATAGCCGTTCGGCGCCAGCTCGGTGACCGTGACGTCGTCGTACGACACTGTCGCGCCGTTGACGAAGAGCCCCTGGACGCCGTCGGTGGAACGCTGGAGGCTGCTGGTCCGCATCGCTTCCCGCCCGTCGAAGATCCAGCGGGCCTGGTTGCCGTGCACCTCGACGGCGACGCGCACGTCCCGGCCGGTGCCGGCGGCCGACGGGGCGGAGGCGGTGTTCGTCACGACCCAGGCGTCGGCAACGGTCCGCTGGGCGAATTCGAGCCCGTTGGCGGCGGTGGTGCCGCTGCGCATGGTGGCGATCCACCAGGGGGTCGCGCCACTGGCGGGGACGTCGATGCCGAGCGAGGCCCAGCGGGTGGCCGCCGAGACCGCCTCGAAGCGCATGGTCGCCTCGAGGCGGAAGTCGTTCAGGTGCCTACCGAAGGTGATTTTGTTGTTCTCGCTGGAGCTGGCGGACGTTCCGTACAGTCGACCGTTCTCGACCTTCCAGGTGCCGTCGACAGCGTGCCAACCGGCGGGCAGCGACCCGGCCGAGAAGTTCTCCGAGACGACGACGTTGCCCGGCTCCGCGGTGGCGGGCGACGAGGTCGCGACAGCGACCGCGGCGGCAGCGCCGGTGACGGCGAGAGCGGCGACGACGGCGGCGGCCCGGGTGCCCAGGCGCGCCCCGGCGCGGCGACGTGACGGTGATACGGGTAGGACAGTCATGGCCGCGACGCTACGAAGCACGCCCGAACTGATGATCAATCAAGCATGGCGGTCGCCGGAACGTCGGGTGTACCGCGCTCGATCGGGGCGTCCCGGATCGGTCAGCTCGGCAGGCCGGAGCAGGCGACCCCGTCGACGGTGCACGCCTTCGGGGCGGAACCGGTCAACGATCCATTGACCCGGAACGTCACCCGGACCGAGGCGCTGCCGGGCACCTGACCGGTGTCCGGGTCCGGCACGAACGTCCACACCGCACCGTCCCGGCTGGCCTGCGCCCCCTCCACGCCGCTGATGCCCAGCGACTCCCGGGGCAGTGTGAGCACCAGCGTCCACCCCGACGCCGGGACCGAACCGGGATTGCTGATCGTCACCGTCGCGCCGTAGCTGAGCAGGGCGTTGTCCGTGATGGCGAAGTCCGCGCCCAGGGCGGCCGGGGTGGGTTCGGTGGTAGCGCCGGTCGGTGTGGGTCGGGTCGACGACGCGACTACCGGTGGGACCGACGAGGCCGAGGCGGACGGGGGAGCGGTCACCGCCGGGCTGGTGAGCGCCGGTCGCGCCTGCGCGCGGGGGGTGGTGGACGGCGACGCGCCCACCTGCCCGACCGACGGCGGCGGGTCGAGGGTCACCGGCGTCAACTTCTCCGGCGTACGCAGCACCCCGACGACGGAGACGCACGTCGCGATCAGCACCCCGAGCGCCGCGACGACGGCCACCCAGGTGGCCCGCGAGACGTCCTCCCGACCGGTGAGCACCCGCCGTGCGGCCGTGACGAGGGCCACGACCCGATCCAGCAGGATGATCGCCACGGTACGGCGTGGCTGGGGTGGTGTTGCCGGCACTACCAGTCTCTCCTTCAGTTCGTCGCCGGGTGCGCGCCCACGATCCGTTCGGATCGCGGGTGGCACCTGCCCGGTCACAATCCGCGCAGCCCGACGAGTATCGCCTCGAGCAGATCCTCGGTCGGCAGCTCCGACAACATCGGCGGTTCGTGCGTCTCGATCAGCCCGGCCGCGAGCAGGTCACCGAGCAGCACCCGGACCGTCCCCAGCGGAAGATCCAACTCGGCACCCACCTCGGCCACCGACACTGGATGGTGACACAGCTCGACGATCCGCGCCTGTTCGGGGAAGAGTGATGTGGGGGGCGTGACCCCCCTCCGGGCGACGACCAGCGAGATCAGGTCGAACTGGCCGCGTGCGGGCGCGGTGCGCCCCCCGGTCATCGTGTAGGGACGGGCGACCGGGCCCGCGTCGTCGTCGTACCACGCCTCGTCAGTGGTGCCGCTGGTGTGCACCAGTGTCCCCGATCGTCACCGAGGAGGCCGGGCCCAGCGTGATCGGCAGGTGCTGCTCGGCCTGCCCCACGAAGAGCGCCACCTCGTACGCCATGTCACCGACCTCGACGTCGTCACCGGCGATCCGAACGGTGAGGATGGTCCCGTTCGGGATGGTGGCGATGAACAGGAACGCTCGCGACATCTGCACCACGACCTGACGCAGCCGACCCGCGTCACAGGTCCGGGTGGCGGCCAACCCCAACGCGATCAGGCCGGCGACCACGCCGGAGATCTGCTCGGCCAGCTTCGCCCCCACCCGCCGCGAGCCGCCGAGCGGCAGCCCGTCCGGTGAGAGCACCACGGCGAACTCCGCGCCGTGCACCCGGTCGACCAGGTCGTTCAGGGCGTCGGTCAGGCCGTCCTCGGTGACCACTGCAGACGTCATTGTTGTCTCCTTGCTGTTCTGGTGACTGGCATCTCGACCGTGTCGAGGCTGGTCCTGCCGTGTTCCGGGACGGTCGGCCCGGGGTGGCGGACCCGCGTCGGCAGCGCGCCGTTGCCGTTGGGGTCGGTCAGGTCGGCGCCGGTGCGCGCCGGTGGGTACGGGGTGCCGGGTGGTGCGCTGGCCGGTGCGCGGCCGGTGCCGGTGACCGTGATCAGTCGGGAGGGTAGGAGCACGACGGCGGCGGTCCCGCCGCGCCGGCTGGGGCGCAGCGAGACGTGGGCGCCGCAGCGGCTAGCCAGGACGGCGGCGGCGTACCAGCCGGCGCGGCCCGCCGGCGGGCCGTCCGGTGGCGGATCGCCGAACAGGTGGTTCGCCTCGGCCAGCGCGGCGACGTCCAGGCCGGGCCCGTCGTCGACGACGAGGACGGCACACCCCTGCGGTCGCTGTTCGCCGCTGACCCGGACTGTGGTGTCCGCCCCGGAGAAGGCCAGCGCGTTCTCGATCAGCTCCGCCAGCAGGTGGATGACGTCAGTGACGGCCGGCCCCGCGAGCGACCACGGCCAGTGCGGGGCGATCAGGACCCGGTGGTAGTCCGGCACCTCGGCGACCGCGCCGCGCGCCACGTCGAGCAGCGCCACCGGGCGTCGCCAGCGGCGGGCGGGTGTCGCGCCGGCCAGGGTGATCAGTTTCTCCACGTTGCGTCGGACCCGGGTGGTGAGGTGGTCGAGTTGGAACAGCTCGCCGGTCTCCTCGGTGGACCGCTCCCGACGTTGCATCCCGTCCAGCAGGCTGAGCTGGTCGCGTAACAGGACCTGGTTGCGTCGGGTCAGCCCCAGGAACAGCTCCCGCTCGGCGTCACCCCCCGGCGTCGCCGGTTCCTGGGCGAGGGCCGGCGTGTCCGGCACCGGCGTCGGGAGGTCCGCGTCGGTCCTGGTCAGTTCGTCGGTCAGCCGTCGGACGGTGCCCGCCCAGCTCAGCAGGAGCATGAGCACGACGATGAGACCGAGCCCCACGACGGCCCCGGTACGCGCGATGAGCACCGCGGCACCGGGGGTGGCCCGCTCGACGCTGCTGCGGGCGGTGTTCGTCACCAGGGCCTGCAGCGCGCCGAGGGCGGCGTCCGCCGCGGCCCGCCAGTCCTGGACGGTGAGACCGGCCAGGGCGTTGGCGGTGCCGGCCTGGAGCAGCAGCCGGTCCTCCAGGGCGAGCAGAGCCGCGAACTCGGGGCCGGCCGCGAGGCGCTGATGCTCGGCCTGGCCGTCGGGCGCAAGCCCGGCCGCGGCCTCGGTGCGCGCGTACCGCTGGATGTTGACCAGTGCGGTCAGCCGGCGCCGCTCGTCAGCGTCGAGTGGTGCGCCGGTCAGGCCCGCGCTGACCACCGTGTCCTCCCGGGCGAGCAACTCCCGGGCGCGGGCCAGCGCGATCACCGCGCGGGTGTCGGCCGCCAACCCGCTCTCGTACGCGCCCCACTCCGGGCCGTACACCCGGAAGGCGACGTCGATGACCTCGTCGTACCCGTCGACCGCCGCGCCGTGGTCGAGCCGTCCGGTGTCCACCTGGGACCGGGTCGTGCCCAGGCCGTCGAGCCGTCGGACCAGCTCGCCGGCCCGGTCGCGGACGGTGCCGGCGCTGAGCAGCCGAAAGTCGCGGCCCTTGGTGAACTCGCGGATCTCGGCGGCGGCCCGGTCGGTGCCTTCGCGGGCCCCGACCAGCGCGGGCGTCGTCTGCCCCGCCCCGGCGATCGTCTCGGCGGTGATCCGGCGTTCCGTCTGGAGGCTCAGCACCAGGCGGTCGATGGGCTGGCCCAACGTGTCCGCCAGCGCCCGGACGCGCAGCAGGTCGACGGCGTCCTGGCAGGACACGTAGGCCGCGTACGACCAGAGCGTGATCAGCACGGCGGCCAGCACTGCCAGCCTGGTCCGGATCAGCCGCACGTCGTTGCGGGTCATCGGGTCGCCCGCTGTGGCCACGGTTGCCCGGCCGTGTCGCTGGCCCGGTCGGCGACGAGGGTGCGCAGCAGCGCCAGCAGTTCGGTGCGGTTGGCGCAGTTGAGCCGGTTACGCATTCGCGCCACGTGGTGTTCGACGGTCTTGGCCGAGATGAACAGCCGATCGCCGATCTCCCGGTAGGTCAACCCGGCCAGCACCAGCTCGGCGACCTCGTACTCGCGGTCGCTGAGACCGTGCTGGGTGGGTCCGGCGACCCGTGCCGTGCTCGCGCCGGTCGTCGGTGTCTGCCCGCTCTGCCCACCGGAGGGCCGTCCCTGCAACGCTCGGGCGCACTCCAGCAGGGTGGTCATCGCCCGCCGGTCCGCGGTGCGGATGGCGGCCTGCCCGGCGAGGCGGGCTCCGTCCCAGCACAACCCGGTGTCGTGCAGCCCGCGCGCGGCGGCCTCCACCCGGGTCGGGTCGACGACCCCCCGCAGCACCTCCACCCAGCTCTCCGCGGCGGCGGCGACCACTGCCGCGTACCGGCTGTGACCAGCGACGGCGAGCAACGCCGTGACGTGTTCGTCGGCGATCGTCGGCTCGCCGGTCAGGATGGCGGCGTGCAGCCCGCTCCAGTGCAGCGGCACACTCCACAGGGGCGGGTTGCCGAGGCGGTCGAGCAGCGCACGCCCCTGGTGCAGGTACGGCTCCAGTCGGGCCAGGTCACCCAGCCGCGCGCCGGCGATGGCCAGCTCACCCAGCGGCAGCAGGGTGAACAGGTCGACGGGGTGCCGCACCACGGCCTCCAGCGCCTGCCCCCAACCCCGCTTGAGCGCCCCGAGGTCACTGTTGCGCCGTCCGATGCCCATCCGGATCGCGGCGGCGAAGAGCTGGTCGCGTGACTCCAGTGGCCGCCCGTCGAGCGTCACAGTGGCGAGCCGTTCGCCGGCGGCGTGGATCTCGCCACGGACCATCAGGATCCAGGCCTGCAACAGCCGGTGGCGGCGGGCCATCAGCGGGCCGCCGACACCGGCGCCCAGGGCGCGGTGCAGCACCCGCTCGGCGATCTCCAGCTCACCGCAGTGCACCGCCGTCAGGGCGGCGAGGGCCGCCGGACTGTCCGGCAGCAGCGCCGCCCGGCCGTCCGGCTCCAGCAGCGCGGCAGCCTGCACGAGCGCGGAGAGCGCGGCGGTCGGCGAGCCGGTCACGCTCTCCCGTACGCCGTTGGCCATCAGTCGGGCGGCGCTGGCGTGCAGTGTCGGGGGTTCGCCCGCCGGGTCACCGGCCGGTGACTCGGTGCTGGCGGCCGGGTCTCCGGTGGCCAGCCCGCCGACGATGGCGAACGCCGCCGCCGAGGCGCTGCCCGACCACCGGAACAGCTCGACGCTGCGGCCGACGTGACCGCGGTGGGCCAGGGCGGTGGCGGCGACCACCGCCGCCTCGCAGCGCTCCGGGGCAGCGGCGGTGGCCAGGAGCCGGTCCGCCAGCCGCAGCGCGTCGTCGAGGTCACCGGCGAGCGCGGCGGCGAGCGCCTGCCGCGCGTTGGGCGCCTGCCCGGCAGCCGTGGCCGCCGCGAACAGCTCGGCGGCGAACGCCGGCTCGTCGGGCAGCGCCTCGTCCGCCGCGGCGGCCAGGGTCGCGGCCGGGCAGTCGCCGAGCGCGCCGAGCGCGACCAGGGAGCGGACCAACGGCAGCACCGCGCCACCTCTGGCGAGCTGCAACTCGGTGAGCCGCCGCCACACCGCTGTCCGCTCGGTGGTGGGGCTGAGTGTCGCGACGGCCCGCCGGACGATCGGTGCGAGCCGGCCGTCAGCGCCGAGCAGCCCGGCCGCCCTTGTCGTGGCGATCAGTTCGTCGACTCCGGCCGGGTCCCGGCCCAGCAGCGCGCCGAGCATGCTCACCGGCAGCGCCCCGCCGGCCGCGACAGCGAGCAGCAGTCGTCGTACCGCGGCTGGCTGAACGTCCAGGTCCGGCCCGAATTCGAGGATGACGGAGCGGGGCGGGTCCACAGTGCCGGCCCGGGTCTCCGCCCCGGCCAGGCCACGGGCCAGCCGTTCCACGTCCCGGGGCACACCGGCGGTCTGCGTGTGGACGAAGTCCACCAGGTCGGCGGGGCGGCCCAGCTCGGGTGTGGTGGCGAGGTGGGCGGCGGTCTGCTCCCGGGTGAACGGCGTGAGCAGCACGGCCTGCCCGTCGCGTCGCAGGGCGTCGACCAGCTCACTGAACGCCGCTGACCGGGGCCACGGGCGGTGGGCGACCACCACCCGGTGTCGCCGGCCCGCGACGAGACGCAGCAGCGCTTCGGTCCGTGCGTCGTCGAGCAGGTGCGCGTCGTCGACCAGCAGCACGGTGTCGGGGTCCACCTGCTCGTCCGGCTCCGGGGCGGCGGTGCGGACGGTGATCCCGGCACGCTGGTGTATGCGTTCCAGCTCGGCCAGGAGCGCGGTCTTCCCGTGACCGGCCGGGCCGGCGACGCCGACGGCGAGGGGGCCGGTCGGATCCTGCGCGACAGTGTCCAGTAGCGCCTGCAACCCCTTGTCCAGGGTCAACCCTGGTGCGGCGAGGTCATTCATGATCATCGGGGTTATCCTTCGCGTCCGCGGCCACGGGCCAGCGCCAGGCGGGACGGCTTCGGCAGTTCCAGTGGGAGGACCCGAACCGGCGGCCGCGGTGGCGGATCGCCCGGAACGGTGTGATGGGTTCGGCGTGGGGCCGGGATCGTGGGCCGCCCGGCGCCGCTGACCGGGGCCGGAACGCGGGCCGGCGGCGGCTGGCGAGGGCGTGGTGACACCACCTGGCAGGCGGCCATCGCCGCCCCGGTGGCGGCGGTCAACTGGGCGTCGGGCTCCACCTCGACGGGCACCGGGAGGGCCGCGCCGATCAGCTCGTTCACGAGCGGGACCCGGGTGGAGCCGCCGGCCAGCAGGACGCCGTCGAGTTGCGCCGGAGTCAGGTCGGCGCTGCGTACGGCCCGGAGCAGGAGGTCGACGGTGGCCTGCACCGTCGGGCGGATCATGGCCTCGAACTGTGCCCGGGTCACCGGCACCCGCGCCGGACCGCTCGGCAGGGTCAGCACCACGTCGGCAGTGAGGTCGACGGTCAGCACCCGCTTGACCCGGTCACACTCCGCGCGCAGTCCGCGCAGCGCGACCTGGGCCCCGCGACGCCCGGTCGCTGCCAACTCCCGGGCCAGCACGGTACGTGCGTGCTCGGCGAGCGCCTCGTCGAAGTCGGCGCCGCCGATCGAGTCGAGACCCTGTGGGGTGCCGAACGTCTCATACGTGCCGCGCGGGGTGCGGCGTACCAGAGCGGCCTCGAAACTGTTGCCGCCCAGGGCGTAGACCACTGCGGTGCTGCCCGCGAACCCGCGAGCGGCGTGGCTCTCGGCGACGGTGACAGTGCGGGGCAGCAACGTCACGTGCCGTAGGCCGAGGTCCGACAGGGCCCGGTGCAGCACCTCCCGCCGGTAGGGGCGCCACCCCGCCGGGTGGCTGAGCACTATCGCCTCGGCCGCCCCGCCCTCCAGGGCGTGGACCCGCTCCACCACCCATGCCGCCAGCTCGGCGGTCAGGGTCTGCGGGGCGCACGGCTCGCCGCCGAGCAGCACCGGCACGTCGTCACCGATCCGGTGGACGAAGTCCCGGGTGGTGCGGCTGCCGTCGTCGGTCACGGGCTCGCCGACGCGCAGCGAACCGTCCTCGGCCAGGCACAACACCGACGGCATGAGGGGTGAGCCGGCGCTCAGCGGGACGGCCTCGGGACGGGTCCAGGTCGCGCCGCGTCGCCGTGCGACGGCGGCGGCCGTGTTGCTGCTTCCGATGTCTATCCCCAGGACGTACGGCATCGTCTCTGTCTCTCCCCGTGAGTCGGCCGGTTGGTGGCGATGGCGTCGGCTGTCCCGACGACCCACCCCCGGCGAACCCCGCGGGCTCCTACGTTCGTACCAGAGATCAGTCCCTGGTCGGGACCCTAATCTCGCCGGGACGGTTTCCCCCTGTCCCCCTAACGTACGAGGTGGCGGAGCCCCTAGTTCAACCGGCCCGGATGCGGGCTCAGCCCCGATGCCCGGGGGCGACCCCCGGCAATAGCGTCGTCACTGTCGACGTACGACACCCGCCAATGCCACATCCGAGGAGAACCGGCACATGGACTCGCAGCAGACGCTTCACGACTTCGTGCTCGACCTACTGACGAACCCGGACGCGCGGTCGGCCTTCGACCTCGACCCCGAGGGTGCGTTGCGGGGCGCCGGGCTCACCGACATCACCGCTGCGGACGTGCAGGACGTCGTGCCACTGGTCGTCGACTACGCGCCGGGTGCGGGCCTCGCGCCGTTGGCCTCGCCGGTCGGGCAGCTCGGCCTGGACCCGCTGCTCACCGACACCACCGACGTGGTGGGTCAGTTGCAGAGCGTGGCGCAGCAGATCAGCGTCACCAGCGCGCCCAGTGGCGTGGACGTCAAGGCCGGCGTGCTCGGCGCGATCGCCGTCGACCCGTCGACCGCCGCCGCCGGGGTCACCGTGCTGCCGGGCATCGGTCTGGGCGTCGGTCCGTCCGGCCTCGACACCGACCTGGCCGGCGTCTCCGACGTGGCGCACACTCTCGACGCCGACGTGGTGCAGCCGGTGGACGCGATCGCCGACCCGGTGCTCGGTGACGTGACCGGCACCGTCGGCGACCCGAGCGGTCTGCTCGGCGTCACTGACTCGAACCTGATCGGCGGCGACCTGACCGGCGGTGTCCTCTCCGGCACCCACGGTCAGCTCGGCGGGGTCGTCAGCTCGCTGGGTGTCGACGACACCCTCAACGGGCTGGGCCTCGGGCACGGCGACGGTGTTGTCGGCGGGGTCCCGCCGCTCGACGTGCCGTCGACGGTGGGCGGCGTGACGCACCAGGTGGACAGCCTCCTCCCCGGTGTCACCGACACGGTCGGTGACGTGACCGGTGGGGTCACCGACGGCGTGCTCGGCGACTCACACGCCTCGTCCGATCACGGGCTGCTGGGTATCACCGGCGGTCTGCTCTGACCTGGATCTCCGGTCGGAGTGGAGGGCCGGATCGTCTCAGGCGATCCGGCCCTTCCGGGTTCCACATCCGGTCCCTCTTGATAATTAACCTGAAATCCGCACACTTGGTGCGGTGATGGCCGGGATCTGGTTGGACGTGCTGGACGAGATCGCCCGCACCTGCACTGCACACGGTCGCGGTGACCTCCTTCAAACGGTCCGGCAGAAGCGCGCGCAACTGCTGGACCCGACGCTGCGCGTCCTGGTCATCGGTGAGCCGAACCAGGGTAAGAGTCAGCTGATCAACGCGATCATCAACGCTCCGGCCTGCCCGGTCGGCGACGGCCGGACGACAGTCCTGCCGACCGTGGTGCGACACGCCGAGGCGCCCACAGCGGCGGTGGCGCAGGCGCCGCCACCTGCCCCGGGGCACCCCACCGGCACCGCCGACGCGGTGGCCGTCGAGCGGACCCCGGTGGCGCTCAACCAGGTGGCGGCGGGCGTTGCCGGCCTGGTCGGTCGTCGGCCGGGCGGCGGCCCGGCGTACGTCGAGATCGGACTGCCCCGTGCGCTGCTCGGTGCCGGGTTGGTGCTGGTGGACACTCCCGGCACCGACGAGGTCGCCGGCGTCGGCGCCGCTGTTCCGGTCGCCGCGCCGGCCCGCGCGGACACCGTGCTGCTGGTCTCCGACTCCACGCGGGAGTTGTCGGTCGCCGAACTGAACATGCTGCTGCACATCATGCGTTCGCATTCGAACGTGGTGGTGGTGCAGAGCAAGACCGATCTGGTGGCGGACTGGCGTACGGTCGCCGAGCGCAACCGGCAGCACCTGGCCGAGGCGGGGATTGCGGCGACGCTGATCCCGGTCTCGGCGGCGCTGCGACTGCGCGCGGCAGCGGCCGACGACCGTGGGCTCAACGCCGAGTCGGGTTTCCCCGCGTTGATCGCCCGCCTGCAACGTGACCTGGCCGGCAAGGCCGACCACCTGGCCCGGGCGGCGGTGCAGACGGTGGCCCGGACGGTGGTGGAGCAGTTGGCCGCGCCGCTGCGCGCCGAGTTGGCGACCCAGGAGGCCGAGGAGCAGTCCGGGCCGATCTCCCGGCTGCACGCGGCGCAGCGCGAGGTCGACGAGCTGCGCCGGTGCTCCACCCGGTGGCAGAACACGCTGACCGACGAGATCACCGACCTGCTCGCCGACCTTGAGTACGACCTGCGTGACCGGACCCGACAGATCCTGCGCGCGGTGGACGAGGCGTTCGACACCGCGGACCCGTTGGTCGCCTGGGACACCTTCCAGGACTGGCTGGAGCGGAGCCTGGTGGAGGCGGCGGAGGCGAACCACGAGTGGCTGATCCAGCGCTGTGACTGGATCGCCCGGCGGGTGGCCGCCAACTTCGACAGGTACGGCTACGACGTGCTGCCGCCCTGGTCGATGACGATGCCGGACGACATCGGCGAGCGAGTGCCCGAGCTGCAACGGCCGACGATCGACCGGTTCACCACCAGCCAGAAGCTGTTCACCGGCATGAAGGGCTCGTACGGCGGCATGCTGATGTTCGGTCTGGCGACCACCCTGGCCGGCATGCCGATGATCAATCCGGTCTCGGTCGGCATCGGGGCGCTCTTCGGCGGCAAGAGCATCCGTGACGAGAGCAAGCAGTTGCTCCGTCGTCGGCAGGCGACTGTCAAGACGGCCATCCAGCGGCATGTCGACGACTTCTTCGTCCGGATCATCCGAGACTGCCGCGACGCCGCCCGGCAGGTGCAGCGGATGCTGCGGGACCACTTCACCGGGTTGACCGAGGAGCTCCAGGAGGCAATCGTGCAGTCGTTCCGCAGCGCGAAGCAGGAGGCCGACACCGATGCCTCAGTGCGCGAGCAGCGGCAGCGCGAGATCCGGTTGAAGATGACCCGGTTGGCGGCGGTGTACGAGCAGTCTCAGCAGTTGACCGGTGCCCGCTCCGCCCCGCTGTTGCTGGAGCCGCAGGCATGACTGTGGGAGTGCGCCTGGACGAGGCGGCGTGGGGGTTGTTGCACCAGGCCATCGAGCTGTACCAGGACAATCCCCGGGCCGTCGCCGAGCTTCGGCAACAGGTGGCCCGGTTGGAGCAGCCGCTGCGCATCGCCATCGTCGGCCCGTGGCGATCGGGTAAGTCGACGGTGCTCAACGCGTTGATGGGCGAGGAGGTCGCGCCGGTCGAGCGGGCGGACGGGGCCTTCACCTGGTATGAGGACGGGGCCGCGCCGCGCGCCACCGCCTATCCGGTCGGGCAGCCACCACAGGAGTTGGTGGTGGTCAAGTCGGCGACCGGGCTGCGGGTGGATCTGGGCTGGGGTGCGGGGGAGGTGCGGGACATCGTGGTGCGGTGGCCGACGCGGGCGCTACGGCAGATCACCTTGATCGACACCCCGGCGGTCAGCGGCGGCGCCGAGCAGGGCCGGGCGCCGGTGTTGGAGCGGGTGCTGCGCGATTCGGACGCGGTGCTGTACCTGACCCGCGACGGCCGCGACAGCGACCTGCGGGTGCTGGAGTCGGCACGGGACAGTGCCGTCGGGCAGTCCGCTCCGGTCAACGTGATCATGGTGTTGTCCCGCGCCGACGAGACCGGCGGTGGCCGGATCGATGGTCTGCTCACGGCCCGCCAGCTCGCTCGCCGGCACTACCGCGACCCGAGGGTGAACGCGCTCAGCGTCAACGTCGTGGCGTGCAGCGGCATGATCGGTCTGGCCGGCCGGATGCTGGGCGAGTCGGACTTCGCCGCGCTCGCGACACTGGCTCAGGTGCCCCGGGCGGAGCTGGACGTCCACCTGATCTCCGCCGACCGCTTCCTCCGCGGCGAGCTGCCGGTACGGCTGGACACCGAGGTGCGCGCCGCGCTGCTGGGCCGGTTCGGGGTCTTCGGTGTCCGGCTGGCGGCCACGCTGGTGCGCAGTGGCTTCGACAGCCGGGTGAAGCTCTCCGCTGAGTTGATTCGGCGTAGCGGTCTCACCGAGCTGCGCGAGTCGGTGACGCGTTGTTTCATCGATCGTCGGGACGCGCTGAAGGCGCGGTCCGCGCTGGCGGCGGTGGAGGCGCTGCTGCGGGCCGAACCCACCAGGGGCTCCGCCGAGCTGGTCGGTGCGGTGGAGCAGATCCTCGCCGGTGCGCACGAGTTCCGGGAGTTGCGTCTGCTGGTGGCCCTGCGCAACACCCGGCTGGGGTTCGACGCGGAGCTGGCCGGCGAGGCGCAGCGGCTGGTTGGCGGCGACGGGGTGGGCCTCGCGGCGCGGCTCGGTGTCGAGCATGAGGCCGACGTGCGGCAGCTCTGGGAGGTCGCCTCCGAGGCGCAGTGGCGGTGGCGGGACCGGGCGGAGGATCCTCTGCTTCCGCTGGCGCAGCGGCGCGGCGCTCAGGTGGTGGTCCGTAGCTGCGAGGGGATGATCGCCGAGCTGGCCGCTGGCGGGCGCTGAGCGTCCGACCGCCGGCACGCCGATGGTCGTTGCCGGGTAGCCGGCTCGAACGCGGGTGAGGGGCGGCGGTGGCGGCCGTCCCTCACCCGCGTCGCGCCTGGATCAACGCGGCTGGTACGTCTGACAGTCCGCGATGTCCTGACCCGGACCCACCCGGATTGACGGCGCGTGGCACTCCAGCTCGGCGTTGTGCTGGCAGTCGTCCCGCTTGCAGGCGCCGACCTGGGCGATGACGCGGTCCAGCCCGCCCTTCGCCGAGGTGTCGATGAACGTGGCGCAGCTGGCGTTCTGCTGCCCGATGGTGATGGCGAACGCGTGGCAACCGCCGTGGTTGTAGCCGCAGTCGGTGACTGTGCATTCGTGTACCCGCGGCATCTCCAGCATGTCGGTCATGGCGATCTCGCTTCCGTCGGTGCTGCCGGGTCACCGTCATACCCGGCCTCGACGGGACAACTCCCTGTCAGCCACCTCTTTTGGGATGTTTTGCATAGGCGAGCCTTGCCTAACCGCCGCCGGGTTCGTCCGGATGCCGCGGTGGATCAGCCAGCCCTCCGGGACGGATGGTGGCCCGAAAACCGTTATTCGATCTCGCTCCACACAGTCGCCCCTGACCTGCGGAGATAACGCTCTCACGGATGGTGGGAGAGTGCTTGACGCGCCAGTGATCCGGGCGCAACGATGCATTCGCATGTCTCGTCCCACCACCGCCAGGCGTGATCGGCGCACGCCGTCCCTCGCACCGCGAAAGGACCCCACTGTGCGCAGATCCCTGAGATCGTGGCTCGGCCTCGCGCTGAGCGCGATCCTCGTGGCCGGCGGCATCGTCGCCTCGCCACCTACGGCCAGCGCCGCACCGTTCACCGTGCTGGTCTTCAGCAAGACCGCCGGATTCCGGCACGGATCCATCGCTCCGGGCATCGCCGCGATCCAGCAACTCGGTGCGGCGAACGGCTTCACCGTCGAGGCCACCGAGGACGCCGCCCAGTTCACCGACGCCAACCTGGACCGGTTCGCCGCGGTGATCTGGCTCTCCACCACCGGCGACGTGCTCAACGCCGCCCAGCAGGCCGCGTTCGAGCGCTACATCACCGGCGGCGGCGGGTACGTCGGCGTGCACTCCGCCTCCGACACCGAGGACGACTGGCAGTGGTACGGGGGACTGGTCGGGGCGTACTTCGCCTCGCACCCGGCCGAGCAGAACGTCACGGTGAAGGTCGCCGACCAGGTGCACCCGTCCACAGCGACGTTGCCGCAGCGGTGGAACCGGTTCGACGAGTTGTACAACTACCGCACCAACCCCCGCGGCAACGCGCACGTGCTGGCCACGTTGGACGAGAGCACCTACACCGGGGGGAGCATGGGTGCCGACCACCCGATCTCCTGGTGCCAGAACTACTCCGGAGGCCGGGCCTGGTACACGGGCCTGGGGCACACCGACGCGTCGTACAGCGAGGCGAACTTCCGCCAGCACCTGCTCGGCGGCATCCGGACGGCCGCCGGCGCTGTCGACGCCGACTGCGGCCCCACCGTCACCAGCAGCTTCCAGCAGGTCGAGCTGGCGAAGGGCGCGGCCGAGACCGGTGAGCCGATGAGCCTCACCGTCCTGCCCGACCGGGGCGTGCTGCACACCTCCCGCAACGGCGTGATCCGGCACACCGACGCCGCCGGCAACACCAAGATAGCCGCGACCCTGCCGGTCTACACCGGCGACGAGGAGGGATTGCAGGGCATCAAGGCCGACCCGAACTTCGCCACCAACCGCTGGGTGTACGCGTACTTCGCCCCACCGCTGAACACCCCCGGCGGTGGTGCGCCGGCCACCGGCACCCCGGCCGACTTCGCCGTCTGGGACGGCGTCAACCGGTTGGCCCGGTTCACCGTCAACGCGGACAACACCATCAACCTGGCCAGCGAGACGTTGATCCTCAACGTGCCGACCAGCCGGGGCATGTGCTGCCACGTCGGCGGTGACATGGACTTCGACGCAGCCGGCAACCTCTACCTGTCCACCGGTGACGACACCAACCCGTTCGACTCGGCCGGCTTCACCCCGATCGACGAGCGGGCCGGGCGCAACCCGGCCTTCGACGCGCAGCGCACCTCGGCGAACAGCAACGACCTGCGCGGCAAGGTGCTCAGGATCAAGCCGAGCGCGGCCGGCGGCTACACCATCCCGGCCGGCAACATGTTCGCCCCGGGCACCGCGCGGACCCGCCCGGAGGTCTACGCGATGGGCTTCCGCAACCCGTTCCGGATGAGCGTGGACAAGGCCACCGGCATCGTCTACCTCGGTGACTACGGTCCGGACGCGGGCACCGCCGACCCGAACCGGGGGCCGGCGGGCAACGTCGAGTTCGCCCGGATCGACAGGCCCGGCTTCTACGGCTGGCCGTACTGCACCGCCCGCAACGACGCCTACAACGACTACACCTTCCCGTCCGGGCCGTCCGGGGCGAAGTTCAACTGCGCCGGCGGGCCGGTGAACAACTCGCCGAACAACACCGGTATCACCCAACTGCCGCCGGCCATCTCGGCCTGGTTGCCGTACGGCGGCTCCGGCTCCCCGCCGGAGTTCACCGGCGGTGGCCTGTCGCCGATGGGCGGGCCTGTCTACCGCTACGACCCGAACAACACCTCGCCAGTGGCGTTCCCCGAGTACTACGACGGGACCTACTTCGCCGGTGAGTTCGGTCGCCGCTGGATCAAGAACATCAAGCTCGACGCGTCCGGCCAACCGCTGAAGATCAACCCGTTCCCGTGGACCGGCACCCAGGTCATGGACATGGAGTTCGGCCCGGACGGCGCGCTCTACGTGCTCGACTACGGCACCGGCTGGTTCAACGGCGACGCCAACTCGGCGCTCTACCGCATCGAGTACGCCCGCGAGGGCAGAGCGCCCGTCGCCAAGGTGTCCGCCACGCCGACCAGTGGCACCGCGCCGCTGACGGTGGCCTTCTCCTCGGCCGGCACCCTCGACCCGGACGGCGACCCGTTCACCTACGCCTGGGACTTCGACAACAACGGCACCACCGACTCGACGGCGGCGAACCCGAGCTTCACGTACACCACCAACGGGACCCGCAGCCCGACGCTGACGGTCCGGGACACCACCGGCAAGACGGCCACCGCGAGCGTGGTCGTCACCGTCGGCAACAGCGCCCCGGTGGTCACCGTGAACACCCCGTTGAACGGGCAGACCTTCACCTTCGGGGACGCGGTGCCGTTCTCCGTCACCGTCACCGACGCCCAGGACGGTGCTATCAACTGCGCCCGAGTGAAGGTGAACTATGTCCTCGGCCACGACTCGCACGGCCACCAGCTCGGCAGCGTGCAGGGTTGCACCGGGGTCATCCAGACCTCGGCCGACGGTGAGCACGACACGGCGGCGAACATCTTCGGCATCATCGACGCCGAGTACACCGATCTGGGTGGTGGCGGCCAGCCGGCGCTGACCACGCACACCCAGGCGGTGCTGCAACCCCGGGTACGCCAGGCCGAGCACTTCGGTGACTCGTCAGGCGTCCAGATCGTCGCCGGGGCGGCCGGGCACGGCGGCGCGGCGGTCGGCTACGTCGACAACAACGACTGGATCTCGTTCCGCCCGTACAACCTGACCGGCGTCCAGTCGTTCAGTGCCCGGGTCGGCGCGCCGGCCGGCGGTGGCGGCACCTTGGAATTGCGGGTCGACTCACCCACCGGGCCGCTGGTCGGTTCGGCCACCGTCGTGCCCACCGGCGGGTACGCCACCTTCGCCACTGTCACCGGTGGGGTCACCGCCCCGACCGGCACCCGAACCCTGTTCCTGGTCTTCAAGGGCACCGGCCCGTACTTCGACATCGATGAGTTCACCCTCTCCACCAGCCCCGGCGGTCCCGGCCCGGACCCGGACCCGGACCCCGAACCGGGTGCCAACCTGGCCCGGGGCAAGCCGGCGCGGGCGTCCAGCTTCGAGGGCGCGTTCACCGCGGCCAACGCGTTCGACGGCGTGGCCGGTACCCGGTGGGGCAGCGCCTTCGGCGACCCGCAGTGGATCGACGTCGACCTCGGCGCCACGTACGCCATCAACCGGGTCAAGCTGACCTGGGAGGCCGCGTACGGCAGCGGATACCAGATCCAGACCTCACCGGACGGCGTCAACTTCACCACGATCCGTACGGTGACCGGTGGCGACGGCGGGGTGGACGACCTGACCGGGCTCAGCGGCTCCGGTCGGTATGTCCGGCTGCTCGGCACCACCAGGGGGACCGCCTGGGGCTACTCGCTGTTCGAGTTCGAGGTGTACGGCGGCAGCGGTGGAACCGGTCCGCCCGGTGGCAACCTGCTGCTGAACAAGCCCACGTCGACGTCGAGCAACGAGGGGGCCGACGTGTCCGGCGCCCAGGCCGTCGACGGCAGCCTCACCACCCGCTGGTCGAGCACGTTCTCCGACCCGCAGTGGATCCGCGTCGACCTCGGCAGTCCCACAGCGATCGGTCGGGTCAAGCTGAGCTGGGAGGCGGCGTACAGCAGCGCGTACCAGATCCAGACCTCGAATGACGGCACCACCTGGACCACAGTGAAGACGGTGACCGGGGCCGACGGCGGCGTGGACGAGCACACAGCCCTCGGCGCCAACGGCCGCTACCTGCGGATCAACGGCACCGCCCGGGGCACCGGATACGGCCACTCGCTCTGGGAGGTGGAGGCGTACGCGAGCTGAACCACCACCTGAGTCCGCCCCCACCGTCCGATCGGGCGGTGGGGGCGGACTCGCCTCGATCACGTGATGCTCAGTAGCTCCGGTGGCCCCCACACGACTACTTCTCATCACGTGATCACGGCGCAGCCCTGCCCATGGTCCGCCCGATGGGCCGCCAATCGTGAACAGCGCGGCTACGCGTCGGCGCCCGGCTCAGTCGTCGGCGACAGCCACCGGCTCCGAGCCGATGCAGCGCACCTTCAACTCGTACTCCCGGGCCGCTCCCTGGAACGTGACCTCGACGTCGTCGTCCGGGCCCCGGTCCACGTCGCGGACCCGGTAACCCTGCGCGGGCGCCCAGGAGACGAGGCGTACGCCGCCGATGCCGCACTCGGCGACGGCCGTGCCGCCGTCGGTGGCGAAACCCCGGCGGGCCCCGGAGCTGGCGCCCGGCGCAGGCCCCGTCATGCCCGGCGCGGCCGAGGCGGTGCTCGTCGGGCCCGGCGCGGCCGAGGCGGTGCCGGTGGGTGGCGGCTCCGGTGCGGCGAGCGCCCGCTCGATCTCGGCCTCGCTGCGCACGCCGCCCGGTGTGCCGGTGAGGCTCTCGCCCACCAGGCGGATCGCGCCCAGGCCGATCAGTGTGGCGACGGCGGCGGTGGCCACCCAGCCGGTGGCGACGAGGATCGAGCGACGGCCCATCCCCTGACTATCCACGATCCGTCCTTGTCGTTCGCACATCCGAACGCTAAGGCGTGGTTAACGTGCGCCGTGCTGCCGGCGGCAGCGGTTAGCCTGCCAGCTGTGGCCCGCCTGTTGCTCATCGAGGACGACCTGACGATCCGTACCCCGCTGATCCGGGCCCTGCGCGAACGCGGCCACGCGGTGGCGGCGGCCTCGACCGCGATGGCCGGCCTCCGCGACGCGCTGGAGGACCGACCCGACCTCGTCGTGCTCGACCTGGGCCTGCCCGATCTGGACGGCCGCGAGCTGCTGCGGATGCTGCGCGCGGTCAGCTCGGTGCCGGTCATCGTGGCCACGGCGCGTGACGACGAGACCGAGATCGTCCGGGTACTCGACGCCGGCGCCGACGACTACGTGGTCAAACCGTTCACCGCGGCGCAGCTCGACGCCCGCGTCCGGGCGGTGCTGCGGCGGGGCCCCTCCGGCGCGGACGGGCAGGACCCGGCGCTCGTCGTCGGCGGGCTCCGCGTCGACCCCCGGGCACGGCAGGTGACCCTCGACGGGGCGGCGGTCGAGTTGACGCCCCGCGAGTTCGATCTGCTGCACCACCTCGCCGGCCGACCGGGCCAGGTGGTCACCAAACGTGAGCTGCTCACCGAGGTGTGGCAGATCCCGTACGGCGGTGCCGACAAGACCGTCGACGTGCACCTGTCCTGGTTGCGTCGCAAGCTGGGGGAGAACGCCCAACAACCTCGCTACCTGCACACGGTGCGTGGTGTCGGGGTGCGTCTCGAAGCCCCGGCGGCGCAGCCGTGAGGGCCCGTCTCGCGCTGCTGGTCGCCGCGGTCAGCGTCCTCACCCTCATCGCGTTCCTGGTGCCGTTGGCGCTGCTGGTCCGCACCGTCGCCGAGGACCGGGCCACCGTCCGGGCCACCGCCGACGCGCAGAGCCTGGTGCCGGTGGTCGGCACCGCCGACGCGGCGACCATCCGGCTCACCGTCGAGCAACTCGCCGCGGAGTCCGGGCGACCGGTGAGCGTCTTCCTGCCCGACGGGACGGTGCTCGGCGCCCAGACACCGCGTACGCCGGCGGTGGCCCTCGCCGCGCGCGGACAGAGCCTCACCGGCGAGTCGGCGGCCGGCCGGGAGGTGGTCATCGCCGTGCAGGGTCGGGCGGACGGCACCGGGGTGATCCGGATCGCGGTGCCGCAGCACGAGCTGACCGCCGGGGTCACCCGGGCCTGGCTGGTGCTGGCGCTGCTCGGCGTGATCCTCGTGCTGATCGGGCTGCTTGTCGCCGACCGGCTGGCGCGCACCCTGGTCCGGCCGATCAGCGACCTCTCGGCCGTCTCACACCGGCTGGCAAACGCCGAACTGGACGCCCGGGTCACCCCGGCCGGCCCACCCGAGCTGCGCGAGGTGGCCGGCGCGCTCAACCATCTCGCCACCCGGATCCAGGTGCTCCTGGTCCAGGAGCGCGAACAGGTCGCCGACCTGTCGCACCAACTGCGTACGCCGTTGACCGCGCTGCGGCTGGAGGCGGAGTCGTTGCGTGACCCGGACGACGCCGCCCGGATCACCGCCGCCGCCGACGGGCTCGAACGCGCGGTCACCGGGCTGATCCGGCAGGCCCGGTGGCGGCACGCACCGGCGCAACCGGCCTGCTCGGACGCGGCGGCGATCGTCGCGGACCGGGTCGCGTTCTGGTCGGTGCTGGCCGAGGACACCGGCCGGACCGTCACCCTCGACCTGGCGCCCGGCCCTCTTCCCGTCGGTGTGGCCGCCGACAACCTGACGGCGGCAGTGGACGCTCTGCTCGGCAACGTCTTCGCGCACACCCCCGACGGGACGCCGTTCGCCGTCCGGCTTGCGCGCGAGGCGGGCGAGGTGGTGCTCACTGTCGCCGACGAGGGCCCGGGCATGCCCGCCGGGGCGATCCGGCGGGGTGCCAGCGCGGCCGGATCCACCGGCTTGGGCCTCGACATCGCCCGACGTGCCGCGCAGACCGCCGGCGGTCGACTGGAGGTGCGGCCCGGCCCGCACGGCGGTGCGCAGGTGCTGCTCCGGCTCGGGCCTGCGACGTCGCCGCGGGACGCATAGGCAGTGCGGTGGCGGGTAGCTGCCAGTCATGGCGCGGTATACGAAACCCGAGCTCAGAGAGCAGATCAAGGAAGAAATCAAGGCTTCGGACAAGGGCGGCCGGCCGGGGCAGTGGTCGGCGCGCAAGTCACAGCTGGTCACTCAGGAGTACAAGAAGCGCGGCGGCGGATTCCTGGGCGAAAAGGACGAGCGGCAGAAGTCTCTCCAGCGCTGGGGCAACGAGAAATGGCAGACGAAGGAGGGCGACACCCGTGCGCGCAAGGGCGCCACGACGAGTCGCTACCTGCCCAAGAAGGCCTGGGAGGAGATGTCGGAGAGCCAGAAGCGCGCGACCGATACGAAGAAGCGCGAAGCGTCCCGATCCGGCAGGCAGTACGTGGCCAACACCGGGCCGGCCAAGCGGGCGCGTAGGGACGCCACCACGGCCGGACGGATGACGGAGATGTCGGTCGCGGAGGCGGCCAAGCTGATCCGTGGCCTCGACACGCGACAGCTCAATACCGCGCTGCGTAACGAGCGCGCCAGCAAGGACCGCAAGACGCTCGTTCAGCGGCTGGAGGCGGAACTCAACAGGCGCGGCTGACCCGGCCCTCGAACGCCTTAACCCGCCCTTAGCGTCCGGACAGCGCGGTGCTATCCCGGTTCAGCCGATCCTCGAAGTCGACAACCGAGGAAAGGTGGACACCACGATGAGGCGCACCAATCTGCTCCTGGCGACGGTCGGCGGTTCGGCGGTGCTGGCGGCGGCCGGGGTCGCCCTCGGCGTCACCGCCGCGAACGACGCACGGACCGGCACGACGCTCGCCGCGGCGACCGTCGCGCCGACGCCCACTGACGCGCCCGAGGCCAGCGGTTCGCCGTCGGCCAGCGGTTCGTCGTCGGCCGGCACCCCATCGGGTACGCCGTCGAGCGGTACGCCGACCACCGGCACCGCGCCGGCGGGCAGCGCGGTCGACGAGAAGCGCGCCGGTGAGATCGCGCTCGCCAAGGCCGGTGGCGGTCAGATCGTCGAGGTCGAAGCCGAGCAGGAGAACGGCCGCCCGGTCTGGAGCATCGAAATCGTCGCCGGCGACACCGAGCACGAGGTCGACGTCGACCGGGAGAACGGCTCGGTGGTCAAGGCCGAGCAGGAGCCGGTCGACGCCGATGACAACGACGCCGACGACAACGACGACGACGCGGACGACAAGGACAACGACGCGGACGACAAGGACGACGACGACTGATCGTCGGATCCCGCCGCCCGCCCCGGGGATCGACCCGTGGCGGGCGGCGTCCTCGTGCTGCCTGTCAGGCTGGTTGCGTCAGTGGTGCTGGTGCGGTCAGTGTTGGTGTGGTCAGTGCTGGTTGCGCCGGCCCGCTGGTCTAGATGGCGACGCGTTGCTCCTGGACTGCTGGTCCGCCCTGGGCGGCCGGTTGGTCCTGGGCGAACTGGGTGCGGTACAACTCGTGATACCGGCCGCCAGCCGCGAGCAGGTCACTGTGTCGCCCGCGTTCGACGATGCGTCCCGCTTCGACGACGAGGATCTGGTCGGCCGCCCGGATGGTGGAGAGCCGGTGTGCGATGACCACGCTGGTCCGGCCGGTGAGGGCCTCGGCGAGGGCGTCCTGAACCGCGGCCTCCGAGGTGGAGTCGAGATGCGCTGTGGCTTCGTCGAGGATGACCACGCGCGGGCGAGCCAGCAACAGGCGCGCGATGGTGAGCCGTTGCCGTTCCCCGCCGGACAGGCGGTATCCGCGCTCGCCCACGACGGTGTCCAGGCCATCGGGTAGTGAGCGGATCAGGTCGTCGAGGCGGGCCCGCCGGAGCACCTCCCACATCTCGTCCTCGGTCGCGTCCGGCTGGGCGAACGCCAGGTTGGCACGGATGCTCTCGTGGAAGAGGTGCCCGTCCTGGGTCACCACGCCCAACGCCGACCGGATCGACTCGGCCGACAGTTCACGCACGTCGACGTCGGCCAGCTTCACCGCGCCGTCCTCGACGTCGTACAGGCGAGGCACGAGCTGCGCGATCGTCGACTTGCCCGCCCCGGAGGACCCGACGAGCGCCACCATCTGCCCCGCTTCGGCGCGGAACGACACACCGTGCAGCACTTCCTCACCGCCGCGCGTATCGAGCTTCGCCACGTCCTCCAGGGACGCCAGCGACACCTTGTCCGCCGAGGGGTAGCCGAACCGGACCCCGTCGAACTCGACAGCGACCGGCCCGTCCGGAAGGGGCCGGGCGTCGGGACGGTCGAGGATCAGCGGCGTGAGGTCGAGGACCTCGAACACCCGCTCGAAGCTCACCAGCGCGCTCATCACCTCGACCCGAGCACTGGCCAGTGAGGTCAACGGCGCGTAGAGCCGCGACAGGAGCAACGCGAGGGCGACGACGGTCCCGGCGTCCAGGCTGCCCCGTAGGGCGTAGAGACCGCCCAGCCCGTAGACCAGGGCCAACGCCAGCGAGCCGACGACTGTGAGCGCGGTGATGAAGACCCACTGGAGCATCGCGGAGCGGATGCCGATGTCCCGGACCCGACGTGCCCGCGCCGCGAACTCGGCGGACTCCTCGGCCGGCCGCCCGTACAGCTTGACCAGCGTGGCGCCGGGTGCGGAGAAACGTTCGGTCATCCGGGTGCTCATCGCCGCGTTGTGCTCGGCCGCCTCACGCTGCAACTGGGCAAGCTTGGAACCCATCCGGCGGGCCGGGATCACGAAGACGGGCAGCAGGACGAGCGCCAGCAGCGTGATCTGCCAGGAGAAGGTGAGCATCACCCCCAACGTCAGCATCAGCGTGACGGCGTTGCCGACCACACTCGACAGGGTGTCGCTGAAGGCCCGCTGCGCGCCGATCACGTCGTTGTTGAGGCGGCTGACCAGCGCTCCGGTGCGGGTTCGCGTGAAGAACGCCACCGGCATCCGTTGCACGTGGTCGAAGACGGCCGTCCGCAGTTGGACGATCAACCCCTCACCGATGCTGGCGGAGAGGAACCGCGTCACTAGACCCAGCCCGGCTTCGGCGAGCGCGATCACGGCGATCAGGACGGCCAACCGGATCACCACGCCGCTGTCGGCGCCGTCGACTATCGCGTCGACCACCCGCCCGGCGAGAACGGGTGCCGCCACCGTGAGGACCGCCGTCACCACACTCAGCAGCAGGAATCTGATGATCAAAGCGCGGTGCGGCCGCGCGAACTGCGCGATCCGCTTCAAGGTGGCGCGGGACAGCGGTCGCTCATCCTGCGCGTTCATCGCGTGGTGCATAGACATCCACGCGGTAACTTCCATGCTCATTCGTTACCTCCGATACGGCAGGTTAGGACTTCACCCGAGCTTGAGGTCAAGCCGCCGCGCGAGGCTGCGGCCACGAATCGTGCACACCGGTCCTCGCCCACTCGCGCACCGGTGTCGTCCACGGCGACAGGTACCGCGCTTCAGCACCACTGCGGGCTGCTGTGCGCCCGTTTCACCGATGGCGGCGCGGTGCCCGCGATGTCGCAGCAGACCCCACTGTGAGCTGGCCTCTGCTCGGCCCGGCCGCGCCAGGTGTGCCGGACGATGTCGCTCGCCGCGTCGGCTGTCTGAGCCTGCGCTGGCATGCCACCTCGACGTGAGGTGGTGGGTTGGGCTGCTCCTATGTTCGTCGGTGGTAGTGGTTGCGGCGGGGCAGTTGCTCGGGGTCGAGCCAGGCGGGTGGGACGAACTCGGCGTGCCCGCCGTTGCCGAGCCGGACGACCCAGTCGCTCTGGTGGACGTGTCGGTGGTGGTGGCCGCAGAGCAGCACGGCGTTGTCGAGTTTGTCGGGCCGCCGTCGGCCCAGTGGTGGATGTGGTGGGCGGCGCACCAGCGGGGTGGGCGGTCGCAGCCGAGGAAGGCGTAGCCGCGGTCGCGCAGCACCAAGGCGCGGCGGAGGGGGCCGGTGATGAGCCGGCGTTGCCGGCCGACGTCGAGGACCTCACCGGTGCCGCCGAGGACGGCGGGCAGGATGGTGGCGTCGCAGGCGAGTCGGCGCACCGTGCCCGGGGTAAGGGTGAGGCCGACGTCGAGCGCGCCGGTGGACAACTGCTGGGCCAGCCCGTCGAAGCTGGTGGTGACGACGATCTGGGCGGCGTCGCCACCGCTGTCGGGCAGCTCACCTGCCCGCAGGGCGAGTCGGCACACGTCGGCGAGGGCGTCGTGGCGTCGTTGACCGGGGGATCGGGAGTCGTCCGGCCCGGACGGGGCGGTCAGTAGGTCGATGGCGGCCCGTAGCAGGCCGGCGGCTTCGGCGTCGAGGGTGCCGCTGAGTCGCAGGCGCTCGTCGGTCTGCTCGGAGAGAACGAGGTGGCGGTCGCGGGCGGCGCGGGCGGCTTCGGCCTCCAGGGCGGCGCGGGCGGCGGCGTCGGCCAGGTCGGGGGCGACGTGGTCGAGGATGCGGGTGCCGAGCTTGCGCAGGTGGGTGGGGTCGAACTGCCCAGCCCAGCCGACCAGGACACCGACTGCCCTGTCGGCGGTCGCGGCGTCGGCCGACCTGTCGACGGTGCCCATGGTGTCGGCGATGACCCGGGCCTGGTCCAGGGTGATGGTGCCCTGGGCAAGCGCTTGCCGGATGCCGGGGTGGCCGGTCTCCACGGCGATGGCGAGGTTGACCAGGCGGCGTGCGGCGGGGACGGTCAGTCGCAGACGTTCGCGCAGCCAGACCGCTGTGCAGGAGGCGCCCTGGGCGCGGGCCGTGCCGCGGCCGTCCAGCTCGCGGACCAGGGCGAGGGTGACGGCGGCGAGGCGTTGCTGAAGGCGGTGCGCGGCGTCGAGCGCGGTGATCAGGTCGCGCTCCGGAAGGGCCCAGACTGCGCCGTCGACACAGGCGGCGACTGCGTCGTCTGCCTGCGCCAACTCCTCGACCATGACCCTAGACCGGAACAGGTGTACGACAAGAATGACCCGCTGTGGCAGGTCGGTCAGTCGCAGAAGGCGGAATAGCTGTACAGCGGTTTGCCCGACCCGTCGAGATAGGGCAGATGGCGGGCGGCTGCCCTATCCCACTCCTGGTTCAGGAACAGGTCGATGTCCCGCCCGAGCGCCTGGCACAGCTTCTGGTTGCGTTTCGCCAGCCCTATTGCGTACAGCGCGTAGTCGTGTTGCTTGAACAGGACGATGTCGCGCGGATCCAGACCTCGACGGACCGCCAGGCTGACGAGGATGGAGTGGTGCATGAAGACGGCATTGATCCGATCTTCGGGATCGAAGAGTCGGAGCATGCATTCCTGCAGGCTTGAAGCGTGCTCGAAGGTCACGCCCAGGTCGTCGGGTCGAGGGTAGGTTATCGGGAGTGCGCAACCGGTCAGATCGGCGGCCACGGGTGGCTTTTTGACCTTGCGCGCGGACACGTAGATCCCGACTTTGTCCATGTAGTAGGGACCGGCGAACACGACTGTCGCATTTCGCGCTTCCCAGATCGTGTAGTTCCCCACCAAGATATCGACCCGGCCCGATTCCAAGGCCGCCGTCTGCTCTTCGGGATGCAGTTCCACGTACTGCGGCCTGAACCCGTGCCGGGCCTGTAGGTAGTCGATGAGTGCTATCTCGAAGCCTTCGTAGCGTTCGCCGTTCTTCTCGCTCCAACCTGGAATCACGCCGGTGATGCCGATCCGTAAGCGACCGGAGAGCTGCTGCGCGACGTCGTCCCCGTCAGAGGGGAGGTGGAGGAGGATCGCGGCCAGCATCGCGCAGAGCGTCACGCCGGCCAGGGTGGCGACCGGCCAGTATCGCATCCGGTGACCGCCTGCCGCACGTGCCGGGCTGTCGGTTGGGGTGCCGCTCCGCACCGCGAGAATCCCAGCCATTGTCGCTACCACCGCCACTGGTAAAGCGAGGATGGTGGCGATGTCGGCGCCTTGTTCGGGCACTCGGGCGAGCAGGAAGGTTGCCGCTGCGGTCAGTACTCCGACCGGAATGATCCAGTAGAGATCGCGACGGAAGCGCTGTGTCCGTTGCGTGACTCTCTGGCGGCCATCCACTACCGAAGGCTAATCCAGGGTCAGCTCCAGTGCAGCTATGGATAGGAGCGCGGCGAGTGACGGAAAATGAACAGTTCCTCTTTGTCAGCCCTCGGGCGGTGACGTGCGGGGTAGCCGGTCAACGGAAAGTCCGTGCCGGCGACCCCGCCACCACCACCGCCCTAGCCGATGCGGAACTGTTCGCCGTAGACGGCGAACACCAGTGGTGTGTTGAGGTTGAAGTTGCCGTTGTTGAGGAACACCCGCTGGGCGGTGTCGACGCGGGAGGTGTCCGAGTGGGCCTCCTCCTTCTTCATCTCGATGACCCGCTCGTCGAGGAACGCGTTGAGCCAGGTTCGCTCGTCGCCGCCCTGGGCCGGCGGCTTGGCCCGGTTCAGGGCGCGGCTGCGGATCTGGCGCATGCCCTCGTACCCGTGCATGACCGCCGCGTCGTAGTAGGCGAACTGGCCGAGCGCCCGGACCTGGTCGTTCTTGCCGTCGCGTACCGATGGGTTGAAGTAGACCCGGTCGCGTTCGGCCTCCTGGGCGGCCTGGAACACCGAGTCGGTGGCCGCGGTCCGCCAGTCGCGGGTGAAGTTGGGATCGAGCCCGGCGTGCGACGAGGTGCCGTTGACGTTGCGCAGCGCCGGCAGGTAGCCGGCGAGCACGTTGCCCGGCTTGGTGCGGGTGTACGCCTCGACCAGTTCGAGCATGTCGCCGGTGCCGGAGCAGAAGCCGATGATGCCGGCGGTGTAGCCCCGCCCGTCGCCGATGTCCTCGATGTAGGAGAACTGCGCGCGCCAGTCGAGCGAGGAGTTCTCGGCGGCCGAGACGAGCTGCATGGCGACGTTCTTCTTCGTCGGGTCGTCGAGGTTGGTGCCGCTCGGGGTGGTGGGCGTGGGCGTGGGGGTGCTGCCGCCGCCCGGCAGGGTCCACAGCTGGTTCGTGGTGCCGCCGCAGGTCCAGATCTGCAACCGGGCGCCGTTCGCGGTGCTCCGGTCGGTGACGTCGAGGCACTTGCCGGAGCCGGAGTTGACGAGCGCGCCGTTGCTGGCGGTCCACTTCTGCGCGCCGGTGTTGTTGCAGTCGTACAGCTGGACCTTGGCGCCGTTGGCGGTTGACGCGGCGGTCACGTCGAGGCACTTGCCGAGTGCTCGGATCGAGTTGTCGGTGTTGCCGACGGTCCACGTCTGGGCCGCGCTGCCGTTGCAGTCGTAGAGCTGGACGGCCGTGCCGTTGGCCGAGCTGGCGGCGGCCACGTCGATGCACTTACCGCCGAGGCCGGTGATCGGGCCGGCGGTCGCGGCGCTCGCCGACGGCAGGCCGTAGCCGACGGCGGCGACGCCGATCAGCAGGGTGCCCACGACGTAGGCGGCTGTTCTCTTGTGAACCATTGGTGTTCCTCGGGGAAGGGGCGGCGTGCCGCCAGCCGGTCGGTGGCCCGGCGCGACGGTTCAGCCCCGGCGGGCACCGCGAGCATCAGGAAACTGTATTAACAGATACCAGTACGTCGATTCTTCGTCAATCGACGACAGCGAGGCGTGACGGCGTCTGTTCATCCCGTCGTTGGCGGCACGTACCTGCCGGTGGCTATCGTCGGGCCGTAACTGATCTACGGGCCGGTCCATCGGAACCAGCACCGTCCGACGGACAGAAGATGGTCATGGAGTCGAGTCTGCGCGCTCGGGTGCGAGCCGGTGACCCTGGCGCGTTCGCCGAGCTGTTCGACACGTACGCGCGTTCGGTGTACAACCACGCGTTCCGGCTGACCGCCCACTGGGCCACGGCGGAGGACGTCATGGCCGCCACGTACCTACAGGCCTGGCGTTCCCGGGAGCGGGTCACCGAGGAGGGCGGTTCGCTGCGGCCCTGGCTGCTCGGCATCGCCACGAACGAGGCCCGCAACCACGCCCGCAGCAACCGTCGCTACCGCAGGGTCGCCGCCGCGCTGCTCGCCTCCGACTTCACACTGCCCGACCACGCCGACGAGGTCGCCGGCCGACTCGACGACAGCCGACGCATCGCCGCCGCCATCGACGCGCTGGCCCGGCTGCGCCGACCCGAACGCGAGGTGCTGACCCTGTGCCTGTGGGAGGGCCTCGACTACGAGTCGGCGGCGGAGGCGCTGGGCGTTCCGGTCGGCACTGTGCGCTCCCGGCTGTCGCGGGCCCGCGCCCGACTCCGTACCCTCGTCGACGCCCCGCCGCACGCCGCACGGCCGCCGGTCGCGGACGTTTCGCTCGTGGGGGAGGGCAGCCAGTGAGCGCGCCGGACCCGGCCGAGTGGGCGAGGTTCGCCCCCCACCCCGGTGACCACGACCTGCCACCGGGCCGGCACGACCTGCACCGCAGCCGCCTGCTGGCGGCGATCACGCAGGAGCCGCGTACCCGAAGAAGGGCCTTCGTGTCGATGCGGCCCGCGCTCGCGGCGGCCGCGCTGGTGCTGGCCGTGGCGGGGATCGGCGGCGGGCTCGCGACCCGGTCCGGCGACGCGCCCCCGGCCGCGCTCCCGTCACCCGAGGCCACCCGTCCGGCCGCTCGGCCGGCACCGCCGGGCCCGGCCGCCAAGAACCGTGGGTACGCCACCGTGCGCCAACTCACCGACGCGGCCGACCTGGTGGTCCGCGGCGAGGTGGCGTCGGTGATGGACGGACGGGCGGTCTACCGGGTGACGGAGGTGCTCTACCGCGCCCCGGGTGCCTCGGTGCCCGCCGAGATCATGGTGGCCGCGGAGCTGGCCGGGACAGCCGGCCGGCCGACAGTCCTCTACCTGGGCCTCGTTGACCCGGGTACGCGCGTCTACCACCCGCTCGGCGGCGAGTTCGGGATCTTCGACGTCGCCGGGGAGACGGCCACCAGCCGGTCACCGGCGATGTCGGTGACCGGCCTGCGTACCGCGGACGCCACCGCCACGGGTCGTGCGTTCGTCACCACGGTGGCCGAGCTTCGTCAGCTCGCGCGCGAGCGGCAGTGACCCCGGAAAGCTGAGCCCGAAAAAAAATGGAACTCGGTGCCCGGGACGCACAGATAGAAGGCGTGAGCAGTGCCGCGTTCCGCGCGAGACGGCCCGGGACGGCACCGAGACGCGAGGAGCGTTCCATGGCAGTCGACCTTCGCCGTGCCCGGCCGCTGTGGGCCACGGCCGCCGCCGTGCTGTCCACCGCGGCCCTGGCCGCCTGTGGCAGCGGCGGTGGCGCCGCCCCGGCCACCGCGCCCGCCCCGAGCAGCGCCGCCCCGAGCAGCGCCGCCCCACCGACCGACGTCGCGCTCCCGCCGATCAAGGGCAAGCTACGTGGGTACGCCACCGTGCGGCAGCTCAGCGACACCGCGGACCTGGTGGTACGCGGTGAGGTCGAGGCGGCCGGATTCCGGGTCGACGAGGTGTTGCGCGCGACGACCGGATCGACGGTGCGGGCCGGGGCGCGGATCACGCTCGCCCCGCTGCCCTCCGGCGTGCCGGACATGGCGCACATGTCGAAGCTCGAGGCCGGCCAGGTCGTGGTGCTCTACCTCGCCCAGGACCCGGCGGACCCGGCGGCCCCGACGTTCCGGACGCTCAGTGGCGACTTCGGCGTGTTCGACCTGAGCGGGTCCGGCGCGGGGGCCGTCGCCACCACCCGCTCGCAGACGATGGCCGTCAGCGGTCTGAACGCCGAGGACCCGGCCGCGTCCGGCCACGGGTTCCGCACCACTCTCGGCCAGCTGCGGGCCGTCGCCGCTCAGACGAAGTAGGACGAGTGGGCACGCGGGCGGCACCCGCCGAGTGCCGCCCGCGTGGTCACTGTTCCCGGTAGGTGGCGAGGTCGAAGTCGGCGTGCACGCCGTCGCAGCCCAGGTCCTGCACCCACAGGCCGAGAAACGCCCCGGTGAAGCCCCACGCCGCCGGCTCACCGTCGATGATCAACGCGGCGTGCTCGTCGGACAGGATGGTCGCGTCCAGCTCGACAGGTAGCCGCTGCCAACCGGCACCGAGGTCGTAGTCGAAGCGCACCGCCGGCCCTTCGAAGACGGCCCGCAGACCGACCCGGGTGGCGCCGTCGACGTCGACTGTCAGCTCGGGGTACGCGGTGCGCCGCCCGTTGTCGGAGCTGAGCAGTTCCAGCACCGTCCGGCCGTCGTCGGCCCGGGTCAGGTAGAGGTGGTACCAGTTGAGCGTGTTGTAGTAGGCGGTGATCCCGGCGAGCTGACGGTGGTCGGCCGGTTCGAACTCCACAACGGTCTCCAGCGAGCACTCCCTTGCGCCGACCCGTCGCCCGACCAGGCTGGGTGCCTGTCGACCGACCGGCGACTGTCCACCGTGGACACGCAGGTAGGACGGGCGGGTGTGCAGGTCGATCCAGTCCGGGGTGGCCGGTCGACGCAGCGTCGACCAGCACGGGCCCAGCTCGGGGGCGTCGAAGTGGTCCGTCTCGGGCTCCGCCGGCCACTGGTGCGCGGGTAGGTCGGGCGCGACGACGTCGTCAGCGGGCACCCCTCCGGCGATCCGTGGCCAGCCGCCCGACGGCCACTCGACCCGCTGGATGGCTGTCTCCCGACCCAGCACGCAGTTGCCCAGCGGAGAGTACGGGCGGCCCACCAGGTGGGCCAGGTACCACTCGCCGTTCTGCGTGTGCACCAGGCTGCCGTGACCCGCCTTCTGCAACCGCAGGTCGGGCCGCCCGAAGGAGGTGAGCAGTGGCCCGTCCGGGGCCACCTCGTACGGTCCGAACAGTTCCCGGGACCGCGCCACGGTGACCTGGTGCTCCCAGCTGGTGCCGCCCTCGGCGGTGATCAGCCAGTACCAGCCGTCGTGGCGGTACAGGTGCGGACCCTCGGTGACCCCGGCCGGGGAGCCGGTGAACAGGATGCGGGGGCTGCCGACCAGACGGCGCGCGGCCCTGTCGTACTGCTGGATCTCGATGCCGCCGAAGCGGTCGCGGCCGGGCCGCCAGTCCGCGCTCATGCCCAGCAGCCAGGTGGTGCCGTCGTCGTCGTGGAACAGCGACGCGTCGAACCCGCGCCCGTGCAGTTTCACCGGATCGGACCAGGGGCCGGTGATGTCCTCGGCGGTGACCAGGAAGTTCTGCGGATCCCAGTAGCCGCTGGCGAAGCTTGCCACGTCGCTGTAGACGAGGTGGAACTGACCGTCGTGGTACGTCAGGTCTGGCGCCCACACCCCGTTCGAGTCGCCGCATCCGCGCAGATCGAGCAGGCGTCGGTCGGTGATGATGCCACCCAGGCTGCGCCAGTTGACCAGATCGCGCGAGTGGTGCACGAGCACGCCCGGATACCACTCGAAGGTTGAGGTGGCCAGGTAGTAGTCGTCGCCGACGCGCAGGATCGACGGGTCCGGGTGGAACCCGGCGAGGACGGGGTTGCGGATCGACCGGGTAGCGGTCGCCACGTTAGCGATGTCGGTCGACACGAGCACTCCTCTGGACGGCTGTCTGAAACTTCCGGAAAATCGCACTCCGGATCGCTGGAAGCTCTGCTTACGCTAGCCGGTCTTTTCGCAATAGGACAGAGGTCTTGACCGCTGAGACAACAGCTCGTAGCGTGCCGGCCATCGATCGACATTACCGGCGAAGCAATGAAAGTTTCGGAGATCCATAGCTCCCCACCCCGCCCGTTCAGCCGGATGACGACGCGCCAGCGCGAGCAGACCTGAAGTTTCCAGCAGGACGCAGGGGGGACCGTGGGCACTGAGAACGGCCGAAACGTCACCATCGCCATGATCGCGCGGTTGGCCGGAGTCTCCGTGCCCACCGTCTCCCGGGTCATCAACGGCCGTTCTGACGTCGCCCCCGACACCCGGGAGCGCGTCGAGGCGCTCCTCAACCGGCACGGTTACCGACGCCGCTCACCGTCCCGGCGTACCGACGCCGCCCTCATCGACCTGGTCTTCAACGACCTGGACAGCCCGTGGGCCGTGGAGATCATCCGTGGGGTGGAGGACGTCGGCCAGACCAACGGCGTCGGCACCGTCGTGTCGGCCATCCACTGGCGCATCTCCTCGGCCAAGCAGTGGCTCGACAACATGCGTACGCGCTCCACTGAGGGAATCATCTTCGTGACCTCGATGGTGAACCCACCGTTGCAGGCCGAGCTGCGGCGGCTGCACCTGCCGGTCGTCATCATCGACCCGGCCGGGGTCGACCCGCAGGAGTCACCCACCATCGGCGCCACCAACTGGGCGGGCAGCCTCAGCGCCAACCAGTACCTGATCAGCCTCGGGCACCGCCGCATCGGCTTCATCGCCGGCCCGCCGCACCTGATGTGCAGCCGGGCCCGGATGGACGGCTACCGGGCCGCCCTCGGCGCCGCCGGCATCCCCGTCGACGACGCCCTGATCCGCCCCGGCAACTTCTACCACGAGGCCGGCTTCACAGCCGGTACGCAGCTGCTGGCCCTGCCCGACCCGCCCACCGCCATCTGCGCCTCCAGCGATCAGATGGCCCTCGGCGTGTACGAGGCGGTCCGCAAACGGGGTCTGCGGGTGCCCGACGACGTCAGCGTGGTCGGCTTCGACGATCTGCCGGAGGTGCGATGGTGCTCGCCACCGCTGACCACCGTCCGGCAACCCCTGGCCGAGATGGGCATGCTGGCCGCGCGGACCGTGCTGCGCCTCGCCGGTGGCGAGAGGACCGAGAGTCCTCGGGTCGAACTCGCCACGGAACTCATCGTCCGCGACAGCGCCCGCCCGCCCCGCTGAACGGCGCGGTTGGCGCGAACGCGTTCGGTGCTGACGTCAGGCGTCCCGCAGAGCGTCGTCGATGCCGGTCTCCCGGCGGCCGAGGTGTGCCGGGTCCCGACCGGAGAGCAGCTCCAGCGCGGCCTTCAGGCACGCGCCGTTCTCCCGGGACGAACTGAACCACCACGTCTGGGCGTACCGCTTCGCGCTGTCGTCGCCCACGCCGTTGGCGTTGATGCCGAGGCGCCGGCACAGCGCCACGGCACGCGGAAGGTGGAAGCTCTGGGTCACCACTGTGGCCTGCCGTACACCGAAGATCCGCTCAGCGCGCGCACACGAGTCGTACGTGTCGAAGCCGGCGTAGTCCGGCACCACCTTGTGCGCTGGTACACCCCGCTGCACCAGCCAGTTCCGCATCGCGGCGGGCTCGTTGTAGTCGGCGTTCATGTTGTCGCCCGACACCAGGATCGCCCGCACCTTGCCGGCGTCGAACAGCCGCCGCGCGATCTCCAACCGGGCGGTGAGGACGGGTGAGGGCGTGCCGTCGGCGTCCACCTTGGTGCCCAGGACCAGGGCGACGGGGGCGTCCGGCACCTCGGCCTCGCCGTAGAGGTGGCCCTCGGCGATGTCGCGGATCCACGTCACGCTGGCCACAGTGCCGCCGGTCAGCACCACGATCCCCACCGCGAGTGCGAGGACCGTACCGCGGACGAACCGCCGGTGCTCCCCGTACCACCGTCTGGCCGCGCCGAATCGTCCCCGCATGCCGCAAGGCTATTCCGGCCGCGCCCACGACTGTCGTCGGCGTACCCGCTGACCATTCCGACCAGCAAACGAAGGCAGTTGTCTATGGACAATCGCTCACTGTTAGCGTTAACGTGACGGACAGTCGTCGATCCTCGACCGAGTTCGGGCCGCTGTGACGGAGCTGTCGCCATTGGCCCGGGGCGGTTGAACGACGATCGTGGCGTGGGGCGGGTGGCACGTTGGCCGGCGCGAGACGGCCCGAGACCACCCCGGGCGACCCGCGCGCCACGCGGCCGAGGCATGAACGGCCACCGGGATTCCAGGGCACCGCAGCAGCCGGACAGTCGTGCGACGACAACCGGTTCGCTCACCTGCCCAGCGGGCGTCGATGGGCAGGAGCCCGCACCTGGGCCGCTCTGATGACGACCGTCGGCCCCCAGCCCTGGCCGCCGGGTCGCGTCCCGCTGTTCGGAGTCCGGGCCCGAGCAGCGGGACGCCACCCTGGCCCGAGCCGGGGGCGCCGTCATCCTCGGCGGCGCGACATCACCGCCACCGGCTACCGCTGAGCGCGCCCACCGGCCGACCTGCGCCGGGCGACGGCCACCAGCAGACCGGCGGCCCGGCTCGGAATGATCCCGAGCCGGGCCACCCGCCGCACGAGCAACCGACGGGGCACGCCGTCGTCGGTCACCGCGTCAGCTTCGGGTCCACCGCTGGCTGTTGGTGCCGTTGCAGCTCGACAGGACCGCTGGGGTGCCGTTGGCGGTTCCGGCGGCGTTGGGCGTCAGGCAGAGGCCGGACTGCACCCCGGTCACGGTGCCGTCGGTGTTGACGTTCCACTGCTGGTTGGTGCCGCCATTGCAGTCCCAGATGATCACCCGGGTACCCGGCGATGTCCCGGCGCCCTCGGCGTCCAGGCACTTGGCGCCGTACACCTGGAGTTGTTTCGCGGCGGTCGACGTCCACTGCTGGTTGGTGCCACCGTTGCAGTCCCACAACGCCAGCTGCGTGCCGTTGGTCTGCGACCGCGACGGGACGTCCAGGCAGCGGTTGGCGCCGGCGTTGCGCAGCGGTGCCGACGTGCCGCCGGGTGGTGGTGTGGTGGGGCTCGTGCTGTCGAAGCCGAGGAACCGGATGGCCTGCGCGGCGTCGAACGGGATGGAATGGCCGTACCCCTGGAAGCTGATCGCTTCGACGGGCGCCGTGCCGCCGGTGCCTCCGTATCGGGTACGGGTGGCGCTGGTCTGCGGGGAGTCGGTGAAGCTGGGGGTCTGCGACACGCCCTGCACGTTTGTCCACTGCTTGATCTGCTCGCCGAAGTTGACGTAGCTCAGCGTGGTGTCAGTGGTGCCGTGCCAGATCTGGAACCGGGGACGCTTGCCGGAGTAGCCGGGGTAGGCGTTGCGGACCAGGTCACCCCACTGCTGCGCGGTCCTGACGATCCGCCCGCCGGAGCACTCGCTGTTCCACTCCGCGCCGTTCGTGGTGGCGAAGCACCCGAACGGAACCCCGGAGGAGCTGAACCCGGCGTGGAACAGGTCCGGGTAGAGGCCGACCATGACGTTGGTCATCATGGCGCCGGAGGAGAACCCACCAACGCCGATCCGGTTGGCGTCGACCGGGTAGCGGTTCCGGACGAAGTCGACCATGGACTTGAGCCCGACCGGATCGCTGCCGCCGTCGCGCCGCAGGGCCTGCGGCGACGAGACGTCCCAACACTTGCTGCTGCGGGTGACCGACGGGTAGATCACGATGAAGCCGTAGCGGTCGGCGAGGGTGCTGAGCCCGAAGCCGCTGTGCACCGCCGGACCACTGCCGGTGCAGTAGTGCAGGGCGAGGAGCAGGGCCGGCTGGGCCGCGACCCGGTCCGGCACGTACAGGTGCATCTGGAGGTTCGTCGGGTTGGTGCCGAAGTTGGTCACCTGGGTGAGCGTCGCGGCCGACGCCGGGGTGGCGACAGTGACCACGGCTGTCATCGTCGCCAGGGCCGTCGCCAGCGCGGCGGCCAGCAGTGCGATCCTTGATCTCATCGGCGGTTCCTCTTGTCGTGAGTCGGGGACCCGGCGGCAGCACGACGGTCCGGCGCGGGCGGTCGACGGCGGCGCCTGGGCGGTCCCGGGGCGCGCGACGTCCGCCGCGCGTCGCCGGCGGCTGCGGACAGATCCTGATGGGACGTTCACCTGCCCAGGGACGTCCTGACCACTGAGGTCGGACCAGCGAAGGGCCTCCCGGTGAGCCACGGACGCTGATCGCCCCGCATCGACTGTGAGCGATAACATGCCGTTCGTCAAGCCGTAACGTATGACGTCTGTCGATCTCATGTCGAGCGTTCACGTCTTCCACAGGTGGAGAGTGGGTGCCACAATGAGGCCGGCGCTCAAGCGGTCACCGCTGGGCCCGGGGGAGGGCCTTCCGCAGGAAGCGGACGGTGGGCACGAACCCGGAGGCCGTCTCATGACCCATCTGCCAGACACCACTGCCATCTCCGGCGTGGTCGATCTGCTCGTCGGCGTGCTGCAACTGGCCGCCGCGGTCGTCACCCTGCTGGCTGCCGCGCAGGTCCGGCGGCGTCGTTCCGGGCGCGGCGAGCGCGGCGAAGAGGACACCTGACGCGCCTTGAGATTGTCGAACAGACAGTGCCATTGTGATACGTCGATGAAGAGCCGCGCGCGGGCTGACATCCGTCCACTGGGCAGCCGGGATCCAGATGTGATCTCCGGGGGACGGTGACACGAGCGATGGACCAATCAGGGTCTGCCGTCCACGAGATCGCCCGTCACCGCGTCGCACAGTGACCGGTAGGGCGGCTCATCTGCGCGAAGGAACCCCGCCCATGCGTAAACCGAAGACCCGAACAGCACTCCTGGCGGGCCTGCTGCTCGTCGCGAGCGTGCTCGCGGGCGTCAACCCGCCGACCGCCAGCGCGGCGGCCGACCCGGTCACCGTGACAGTCAACACCCGTGCGGGACTGGCGACAGTGCCGGACACCGCTTTCGGCGTCAACCACGCCATCTGGGACTCGAACCTCGGCACCGCCGAGACGTCGGACCTGCTCAGAGATGCCGGCGTGCAGATGATGCGCTATCCCGGCGGCTCGTACGCCGACATCTACCACTGGAAGGACCACACCGCGCCTGGGGGTTACGTCGCGCCGGGGACCGACTTCGACACCTTCATGGCGGCGGTCCGACGGGTGGGCGCGCAGCCGATGATCATCGCGAACTATGGCACCGGCACGCCGGCCGAGGCCGCCGACTGGGTGCGGTACGCCAACGTGACAAAGGACTACGACGCGCGTTACTGGACCATTGGCAACGAGAACTACGGCAACGGCCACTACGGGTCCGCGTGGGAGGCCGACGACCACCCCGACAAGAGCGCGACACAGTACGCCGGGCTGGTCGTCGAGTACGCCGACGCGATGAAGGCCGTCGACCCGAGCATCAAGGTCGGAGCGGTGCTGACCATGCCGGGCAACTGGCCGGACGGAATCACCGCCGGCAGCGATCCGGGCCCGTGGAACCAGACAGTGCTCTCCATCGCCGGCCCGAAGATCGACTTCGTGGACGTGCACTGGTACCCGGGCGGCACCGCCGCCGAGTCGCTGGCCCGCGTCAACCACCTCCCCGACGCCACCTACCTGCTGCGGCAGCAGCTCGCCCGGTACGCCGGCCCGAACGCTGACCGCATCGGCGTCAGCTTCACCGAGCTGAACGTCGACGCCGGCCGCAACACTCAACCGGCCGCGCTGTTCCTGGCCGACGTCTACAGCGCTCTGCTGGAGAACGGCGTCTTCACCGCCCACTGGTGGAACGTGCACAACGGCATGGGCACCGTGACGCAGGTCGCCGGTCAGACCGACTACGGCGACTTCGGGATGCTCTCCAGCGGAGGCTGCACCGAGGACGGCTCGGTCTGCCAACCGCCGCTGAACACACCGTTCGCGCCGTACCACGGGCTGAGCATGATGACGCTCTTCGCGAAGACCGGCGACCAGTTCGTCCGCGCCGGCACCGACGAGCCCCTGGTGACCGCCCACGCCGTCCGCCGCAGCAACGGAGATCTCGCCGTGCTGCTGGTGAACAAGGACCCGGAAAACGACCACCCGGTCACCATCGACTACGCCGGGTTCACCCCGTCGGCCGTCGCGCCGACGGTGTCCACCCTCACCAACGGCGCCACCGGCATCGTCACCAACCAGTCCGGCTCGGCGACCAGCCGGACGCTGCCGGCGTACTCGTTGACCACGCTCGTGCTGCGCCCGGCCGGTGCGACCGCCGGACGGCCGGCCGCACCAGGCCAGCCGACCGCTAGCGGTGTCACCGACCGCGCCGCCACGATCACCTGGCCGGCGGCCACCCCGGGCGGCAGCCCGATCGCCAAGTACGAGGTGCACCGGCAGAACGGCGCGGTGAGCGAGCAGCTCGGCGAGACGACGACCACCTCGTTCACTGTCGGCAACCTCGTGCCGGGCAGCCGGTACACAGTCAACGTGCTGGCCCGCGACACCGCCGGGCGGGTCTCCTGGGCCTCACCCCCGCTCACCTTCGCCACCGGCAGCCCGGCCGCCAGTGCGTGCACCGTCCGCTTCAGCGCCAACAACGACTGGGGCAACGGTTACATCGGTGGCGTCGAGATCGTCAACAACGGGTCCCGCCCGATCAACGGCTGGACGCTCACCTGGACCTGGCCGACCGGTTGGCAGCAGGTGAGCAGTGGTTGGAGCGCCACCTGGGAGCAGGTCGGCACCGCGGTGCGGGTCACGCCCACCGCCGACAACCGGCAGATCGCCGCCGGCGGCACCGTGAGCGCCGGCTTCGTCGGCGCGTACGGCGGACCGAACGTGCTGCCCACGACGTTCACTCTCAACGGCACCGTCTGCGGCACCGGCTGACATCACAGTGGTGGTCCGGCCGACCCGCTCGTCTGGTCGACCGGACCACCACGTGCCGCATCCCGACCTGCGGGCGGGGTGTCACGGCGAGCCGGCGTTGTCGAGTCGTCCGCGCAGCTCGGCGATCTCCACCGGATTGTCCTCGTTGAGCTGGCGCAACGCCCGCAGCCAGCTGCTCCGGGCCGCCGCGACGTCACCCGCGTCGTGCAGGACGTCGCCCAGTCGGGTCAACGTCTCGGCCACGCCCCACCGGTCATCCGACTGCTCGTAGAGTTCCAGTGCCCTCCGATAGCAGGCGCAGGCATCGTCGGAGTCACCCCGCTGATGGTGGACGTAGCCGAGGCTGTCCCAGGTCTTGGCCGCCCCGGTCAGGTTGCCGACCTCCTCGTGCAGAGCGAGGGCGCGACGGCAGTGGTCGACGGCCCGGTGATGGTCGCCGAGGCGGGCGTGGTCCCAGCCGATGGCGTTGAGGGCCTTCGCGCGCCCGACCAGGTGGCCGACCTCGCCGAAGAGCTTTAGGGCCCGCTCGTCGCACTCCAGCGCCTCCCGGTGCTGCCCCTGCCCCTCGTGCACCCAGCCCAGGTAGAGCGCGACGTACGCCTCGCCGGCACCGTCGCCAAGCCGCCCGAACAGTTCACCGGCGCGCCGGAGGTGCTCCAGCGCGTCGGTCAACTCGCCGAGCTGGTGCAGGGCCAGGCCGAGATCACGGTGGCCGTGTGCCTCCCCGACGAGGTCACCGGCCCGCCGCGCCGCGCGCACCGCGGTGCGCTGGGCCGAGGCCAGATCCGTCCATCGGGACAGCCTGCTGAGATAGGTGGCGACAGCCCAGGCCAGTCGCCAGGCGTGACCGTCCAAGCCGGATTCGGCTGCCTGGTCGATCGCGGCGAGGAGCACGAGCCGTTCGGCGTCGAGCCAGTGCTGTGCCTGCTCGCTGTCGGCGAACGACGCGACGGCCGTCCCGGCAGCCGGCGGCGGCAGTTCGACGCGGTCCCGATGCGGCTCGATCGTCAACGCGGCAGCGTGAGCCCCGTGCAGCCAGTGGTCGTGCAACCGGCGCAGCGCGCAGGCCCGGTCGCTGTCGTCCAGCAGCTCGCCGGCGTACGCCCGCAGCAGGTCGTGGCACGCGTAACGATCCGGACCGGTCAGCTCGACCAGGTGGGCCCCGAGTAGCTCGTCGAGCGGTTCACGTACCTGCTGGACGGGAAGCCCGACGAGGCTGGCCACCGCCGGCAGGCTGACGTCCGGGCCGGCGTACAGCGCGAACAGGCGGAACAGCGCGGCCGCTGGCGCGCTCAGCGCCCGATAGGACGTGGCGATGACCGACCGCACGTCGGCAACGGCGTCGCGGTCGGCCAGAGCGTTCAACCCGTGGTGTTGGTCGGCGAGTTCGTCGGCCAGATCCTTAAGTGACAGGGCCGGATTCGTGGCGGCCCGGGCCGCCACGATCGACAGGGCGAGCGGCAGGCCGGCGCACGCCCCGACGATGCTGCCCGCCGCGTCGGCCTCCGTCGAGAGCCGGTCCCGGCCGAGCCGGCCGGCGAGCAGGTGAAGGGCCTCGTCCCGGCTCAGACAGCCGAGCGGCAGAGGACGGAGCCCCTCGGTCGCCACCAGGCCCGACATCTGATTCCGGCTGGTCACCAGGACCGCACAACTGGCCGAGCCGGGCAGCAGCGGGCGGACCTGATCGGGGTCCCGGGCGTCGTCGAGCACAATCAGCATCCGCCGGTCGGCCACCAGGCTCCGATACAGGCCGATCTGGGAGTCGAGATCCGTGGGCACGGCGTTCGGGGCCACGTCGAGCGCGTCCAGAATCGCGCGTACCGCGCCGGCCGGGGTCATCGGCGGTTCGGTGGGGTGAAAGCCACTGAGGTTGACGAAGAGCTGACCATCCGGGTACCGGTCGAGGTGGGTGGCCGCCCAGTGCAGCGCGAGCCAGGTCTTGCCGATCCCGCCGGTGCCGCTCACGGCCACTGCGGCACCGGTCGTCGCGCAGTTCGTCAACAGGGCAGCGTCGAGCTGCGCCAGATCGTCGGACCGGCCGGTGAACGACCCGGACGGCATGGGCAGTTGTCGGGGGACAGGTGACCCGGCCTGCGGCAGGCTCGCCGCGACATCCGGCGCCAGGATCGACCGGTGCAACTGCTGGAGATGCGGGCTCGGCTCCACGCCGAGTTCCTCGACCAACAGGTCCCGAAAACGCCGGTAGTGCTCCAGCGCCTCGGCGCAGCGGCCGGCACCGGAGAGCGCGAGCATCAGCTGGCCGGCCAGGCGCTCGTTGAGCGGTTGCCCGGACACCAGCCGCGGCAGGTCCGCCAGAACCTCGTCGTGATGGCCGACCCGCAGCGCCGCATCGACGCGTTCCAGCTCCGCTGTCAGCCTCTCCTGCTCCAGATCCGTTCGCACCGAGTCAAGCCAGCACGCGTCCAGCCCGGAGAACGGGTCGCCGCGCCAGAGCCCGAGCGCCTCATCGAACAGGGCGAGGCGGTCGTCCTCAGACTGCTCGGCGCGGGCCTCGTCACGCAGTTGGCGAAAGCGGTGCAGGTCCACCGCCATCTCGTCGGCGGCCATCAGGTAGCCACCGGACCGGCGCGTGATCGTCGCGTCCGGAACGTCGGCCAGGCTGCGGCGCAAGCGGTACAGGTAGCCGTAGAGGGTGTCGCGGGCGCGTTGCGGTGGGCTCTCGCCCCAGACCCGGTCGATGAGCTGGTCGACGGAGACCGCCCGGTTGACGTCGACCAGCAGCGCGGCCAGAACGCATTGCTGCCGGGCATGCCCGAGGGCGACCGGACGGTCGTCGACGGTCGCCACGACGTCCCCGAGCAAGCCGAATCGCACTGCCACCCGAATCTCCTCACCGAGGCGCCGTCTATGCCTTACCCCGGTTCCGCCAGCGGATACCAGGTACGTCCCAGACCGACCCCAGACCCGACGCCGATAGTCGTTCGGGACAGCCCAGGGCGGGCTGGCAACCAGATTGAGGAGAACGACATGGGATGGCTCAGACGACCACTCGTCGTCACCGCGACGACAGCGGCAATCCTGCTCGGCACGGGCGGCATCGCCCACGCCGGCACCGACCGGGTGGCCACGATGTCCGGTGCGAAGGTGACGTTCACCAGTTACGGCGACTCATTCTCGGTCTGCGACACCGCGACCGACGGGTTGAACGTCTACAACGAGTACAAGTACATCCGCAAGGACGGGAGTCTCCAGCACGACATCGAGTACAACGGCCTCGGCAGCGGGACCTGCGCCTCGTACGACCACAACTTCGGCGAGGGCCGCAGCGTCACCTTCCGTGCCTGCGCTGACATGCCGGGAATCATCCCGGATCCCTGCAGCAACTGGGCGGTGGGTGTCGCATGAACAGGGTCGGGAAGTTCGGCGTGGTAGCCGCCGCCGCGACGGCGGCGATCCTCGCGACCGGGACCAGCGCGTACGCCGGGACCGACGCGTCGTCCTCGGTGACCGGCTCGTCGTCGCGGTTCATCAGCTACGGAGACAAGTTCGAGAACTGCGACACGTCCTCGGACGGCCTCATCTCGTACGTCGCGTTCGAGTACGTCCGCATCGACGGCTCCCTGCAGACCGGGTCGCACTACAACCCGGGCAGCAGCGGTGACTGCTCGCAGTGGGACCACAACTTCGGCGAGGGGCGCACCGTCCGCTTTCGCTCCTGTGTGGACCAACCCGCCTGGGCCACTGACACCTGTGACCGGTGGCGGAGCGGGGTCGCCTAGCGCCGGGTGACCTGGACGCCGACCACAGCAACAGGTCGCTGCCCCGCGCGAAGGACGCACAACTGCCCGCCCACGACCGGCGCCTCGGTCGGGGGCGGGCTCCCGTGGGTGGCCGGCGGACGGCAGGTTCAACCGACCTGACGGACGGTGAGTGTCGCCGAGCCGGTGTCGGCGGCCCACGGGTCCAGCACGAACGTGTACGTCCCGCGCTTCGGCAGCGGGCCCGTCTCGAACCGGCCGGTCCCGCCGATGACGCAGCCGCTGCCCACCGGGTCGCCGTCCGGGCCGGTCAGGAGCAGGACGCCGCACCGGTCGGGCAGGCTCCCGCCGGTCACCTCGACTGTGACGCGACGACCGGCGTCGGCGGGAAACCTCAGCCGGCTCACCGCACCCGGTCGACTGACCGTCAGGGTGGCGGCCCTGCCGTCCGCGACGGTGTCGGCCTCCTCGTCGTGAGCGTCGCGCAGCCGCACGTCCCCCGAGCCGGTGTCGGTCGAGGTCCCGTCGACCTCCAGCACGTACCGGCCGCTGGCCGGCAGGACGAACCCGTCGACGTATCCGGTGCCGCCGATGACGCAGCCGCTGGTCACCTGTTCACCGGCCGGGTCGCGCAGGCGCAGCAGGTTGCACCGGTCCGGCAGTGTGGCGTCGGTGACCTGGAGGAAGACCTTCTGACCGGCGCGGCCGTCGAAGGACAGGCGGCTGACCGCGCCCGGTTGGGCGAGCGTCGCCCGGACCGGCGGCCCGTCCAACGTGAGCGTCTTCTCCTCGTCGGCCACCGCAACGACCCGTACCGTCGCCCGACCGAGGTCGGCATCCCACGGGTCGAGCACCACCTGATGGTCGCCGGTGGCGGTCAAGGTGGTCGTGTCGATGAAGCCGACACCGGAGATGACGCAGCCGGTCGCCAGTTGACGGCCCCGCGGGTCGAGCAGCAGCAACACCCCGCAGCGATCCGGCACGGTGGCGGCCGGCACCTCCACGAAGATCTTCTGACCGGCCTGGCCCGGCACCTTCATCGCGGCAGTGGCACCGGCCCGGGTCACCGCCAGGTCGACGTCACCGGCAGCGGGAGCGCCGCGCTGCGCGCGGGCGGCGTCCTCGGCGAACGCCACCTGCCCGGTGAGGCCGACGTCGAGCACACAGCCGGCCAGGATCTGCGGATCGGTGACACCGGCACGCCGGCAGACGAGTTCGGCGGTGGCCCGGTTGGGCAGGTCCCCGACGGTGAGCAGTCGGTCCGGGAATCGCCGGTCGGTGAACGTGCCGGTGTTCTGCCCCGGCTCGTAGTCGAACAGCGACCGTTGCGCCTCGACGCGCCAACTGTCGGCGAAGCCCGGGTACAGCGCCTCGAACGTGGGCGGCTGCGCCACCCGTTTCCCGCCCCGCACTGTCAGGTCGTCGCCGGGGTCACCGTCGTGGTCGCCGAGCAGGCCCTCCAGCGTCCCGGCCCGGGTGGTGGGCGCGCCGACGCTCACGCTCAGCCCCCACACCCCGATCGGCTGCGCGGTCAGTCGGGCGCCGTCCGGCCACTCCACTGTCACCGTGCCGTCTCCCCAGGAGGTGACGGTGCCACCGCGCGGCAGCTTCACCCCGTCGGGCGCGGCCACCGGCGCGGCGCCGTTCACCCGGACCGCCGGGCCGTCGGGGGTGACGTACACGCCGACCCGGTCGCCGGCCACCCGAACCGCGACCGCCGAGTTGACTGCCACCACCGAGCTGGCCGGGAACATCGTCTGTCGTACCTGGACCTCGAAGTCGTCGGTCGTCGAGCGGGTCAGCACGAACTCGCCGGCGGCCTGGAAGTCGTACCGCAGACCGTCGTAGGTGAGCAGGTGCGGGTCGCCGTTGCTGTTCGCGCACCGGTAACCCTTGCCGATCACCGAGATCGAACAGCCACCACCACCCGGTGGTCGGGGCGTGGGCCGGTCGCAGTCCCTGCCGTTCGACGGCAGCTTCATCCCACCGTACGACGGGCGCAGCGGCACACCGACCGCCTTGCGGTACGCGTTTTCCGCCAGCACCGCGTGCACCTCGGCCGGATCCACAGTGCTCGCCTGTTGGCCGCCCTGCGTGCAGAACTGGCCCCGGTCGGTGTCGTTCACCTCATCGAGGGCGTGGTTCATCTCGTGGATCAGGGTGGCGCACTGGTCCTCGGTGAAGCCGGGACCCTCGTCGTCAAGCTTCCGCCCGTCGTTCTCCGGCACCCAGTTGATCTGCACGTCACTGCCCGGGACGTACGTGGTGGTGCTGCTCTCCGAGCCGAAGACGGGCCTACGCACCTTGATCTGCTTGCCGGAGCGTTCCAGTTCGTCGAGCACGGCGCCGTTGCCGGAGCTGCGGATCTGTCCGACGCAGCCCGCGTACTCTGCCTGCAGGTCGCTGTTGACGCTGACCACGGCGGACGCCGCCTGGGGGGCGACGAGCACCAGCACGCCCGCCAACACGAGACAGAGCCGCGTTCGGCGTCGCATCGTGATCATCCGCCCTTCACCTCGAACGCGACAGCGCCCTGCTCGGCCGTCGCGGCGCAGGCGTCCGCCGGCACACCGCGCAGCGGCGCTCGCAGGTAGCCCAGCACCAGCCGGTACGCCCCCGGTTGGTCGACCGGCCACCAGGTGACGGTGGCCCCACCCCGCCCGTCCGGCGCGGAGGTGGTCAGCGCCGCGCCGACCGGGCTCTGCGGGTCGCTGCCCACCGTCAGCTCCACCGACCCACGCGGCGGCACCCGTACCAGGTTCTCGACCAGGTACGCGGTGAAGTCCCGGTAGTAGGCGGCACCGCCGAGCGCGGGTGCCACAGCCGCGCCGTCGCGGGTCAACGACATGACAGTCACCGCCGCGTCGGGCACCCGACTGAGGTGGCACTCGGCGTCGCGGTTGTTGACGAGCTTCAGCCGTAGGCTGATCTGCTCACCCACCCGGTACGACGGTTGCCCGGCGCTGACGGTCAGGCCGACCGTCGCCGTGGCGCCACTCGGGGCCGTTGACGGACGCGACCGTCTGCACCCGACGGTGGTGACAGTCAGCAGTAGGGCGAGACCGCCGGCGAGCGCCGCCGTCAGTGCTCGGGGTGCACCCATGGGCCGCGAGCCTCCTCCGGGTGTCGACGCTCGGCACAGATCCCGGCAAGCCTGCGCCGACGGGTGCCGGGAACGCTGTCGTGATCCGGCCCGGTGGATGTCCGCTAGCCGACCCGGGGGGCCAGAAATCGATCATCGTGGGCGTTATGCTGCGGGATCGGACAGGCGGGGGAGAGGTGGGCGATCATGACGCAGTCGCAACCGGAGGTCGCCCTGCAACCAGACAGGCCGAACGCGGCGCGGATGTTCGACTACTACCTCGGCGGCAAGGACAACTTCGCCGCCGACCGGGCCGCCGCCGAGATGGTGTTGCAGGTGGCGCCGTGGATGCCCGAAGCTGCCCGGCAGGGCCGCGACCTGATCGCCCGGGCGGTCCGGCACCTCGTGCAGGAGCGGGGCATCCGACAGATCATCGACCTCGGGTCCGGGCTGCCCACCCGCGACAACGTCCACGAGATCGCGCACCGCATCGACCCGGCGGTGCGGGTCGTCTACGTCGACAATGATCCGGTGGTCTGCGCGCACGGCCGCGCCCTGCTCGCCGACTCGCCGTCGGTGTCGGTGGTGCAGGCCGACCTGCGCGACCCCGCGCAGGTGCTCGGCCACCCGGACATCAGCGCCGCGATCGACGTCGGGCGCCCGGTCGCTGTGTTGATGATGTTCGTACTGCATCTGGTGCCCGACGAGCAGGATCCGCAGCGGATCGTCGCCACCTACCGCGACGCTCTCGCCCCCGGCAGCTACCTGGCGCTGTCGCACGCCAGCACCGACGTGCACCCCGACCTGATGGCCCGGATCTCCGCGATCTACGCCCGGGCGAACAGCCCCTTCGTGCCGCGTGGCCACGCCGATGTCTTCCGGTTCTTCGGTGACTTCGTCCTGGAGCCGCCCGGGCTGGTCAACATGTGGCCGTACGCCGAGCCGCCGGCCACCGACGACCCGCAGGTCGCCCGCACCGGCTACAGCGGCGTCGCCCGCAAGCCGTAGGCCCGCCCGTTGTCGCTCGGACAAAGGGCGGGCACTGCCACATCCGGCGTCCGCCGTATCACCACCAGATCTTGGACAGTTTCCGTTACGACGTAACGGAAACTGTCCAAGATCTGCACAGGCCCCGGCGCGAAGGTTGTGGTGCGGGCTCCGTCAGCCGACCACCGACCGCAGCGGCACCTTCGCGTCGCGCAACGCGCGTACCAGATCCCTCGCGAACGGGTGTTCGTCCACCTGGAGTCCCCGCGGGTTCGGGATCACGACGTACGCCGAGCCGTTCTTCTCGGACGCCTGCGCGTCGGCGGTGAAACGTTCGACGATCGCCCGGGCGCGGGGCAGGTCGCCGGCCGCCACCTGGATGGTGATCGGCCGCCACCCGCCGCCCAGGTCCGGCGGCACCGGCGCGGCGGCGGCGCTGGCGCGCGCCGCGTCGACGCCGGCCGGGCGCCGGGCGTCGGGCGCGGCGGTCGCCGGGTAGAGCAGCGCGTTGGCGACCAGGTGCAGGCCATTTTCGTTGTACGCGCGAAAGAGCGGATTGAACGCGAACAGCACCGCTCGACCGGCGCCGGTCGGCTCGTCGACGACGGCTGCGGTGCCCTTCAGCGTCTCCGCCGCGACGGTGTAACCATTGGCCCAGAAGGTGTCACCCGTCGGGTACGTGAGCACGTTCGTCCCGGTGGTGCTCGGGGTGAGGATCGGGTCGCTGTTGTTGAACTCGAAGTCCTCCGCCGGGCGACCCAGCGCCACCGGGCTGTCCTGGTCGACGTCGACGCGCAGGTGCGAGCCGATCACCAGGTAGTCCGCCGGCTTGGTCTTCTCGGTGGTCGAGGTGAGCCCGGCGGCCCGGGCCACCCGGGTGCCCTCGTTGCGCAGCCCGAGGTAGGTGTGGCCCTGGCCGATCCAGTCGCGCAGGTTGGCCTGCCCGGTGGCGGTCAGACCGCCGGTGGCGCTGCTGCCGTCCGGCACCAGCAGCACCGTCCGTCCGGTGAACGCCTCGGTGTTGTCGTTGATGTCGGCGGTGCTGACCGGCTTCAGGTCGAGGCCCCACCGCTTGCCGAGCACGTAGCGGGCCTCGCCGTGCGAGCCGGAGGTGGTGGAGATGCCGGTGCCCTGGAACAGCCCCACGTCGGGCAGATCGAGGCGGGTGCCGGAGGGCCGACCGCCCGGGGTGAGGCTGACCCCGAGGGATTCGGCCAGCTCGTCCACGCTCCGGTTCACAGAGGCGGCCGGGATGGCGACCCGGCTGGTGGTGAGGTCACGGACCAGGGGTACGCCACGGCCGAGCAGGCTGAAGGTGAACTCCGCGGCGGCGGCCGAGTCGAGCGGGTACGTGTACGAGCCCCAGGGCCACGCCGCGCCGGTGCGACCGCCGGAGACCTTGCGCACCAGTTCGGCCCTCGGCCGGACGGTGTCTCCGGTGTAGATGGTGTTGATGCCCATCAGCAGCGGGTTGCTCCAGGACGACACGTCGTAGAAGTACGGGAACGGGACGTACGGGTCCTCGCCCATGATGGCCTGGATCCAGTGCTTCTGCGGCTGGTCCATCGGGATCCAGTACGCGCCAGCGGGCACTGTCACGTTGGTGGCGCTGCGCCCGCCGAAGACCCGCGCGGTGGGCACCCGGGTCGCCTTCTGCACCTCGTACACCTCGACGTCCATCCGGCGCAGCCGCTCGACGAGTTGGCGGACGTCGGCGAGTTGCCGGTCGGGCAGCAGGAAGTACGAGCGGATGGTGAGGTCCGGCACCGGGAACTGGACCTCGTTGGTGGGCTGCACCACCTCGTTCGGCTCCAGTGCGCCCGCCCTGCCCTGGGCGAGCGCCTCGGTCCAGATGTCGAAGTAGCTGTTGAGCACCTCGCGCTTGTTCGCGGCGGCCCAGCCGAGCGTCGACCACTGGGTGTGGAACTGCTGCTGGACCCGGTCGGCCACGGCCGACGCGCTGCCCTTCTCGTAGGTCATGCCGGCCGCGCCGAACCCGGTGGTCGGCACCGTGTCGCCGTAGCCCATGAAGAACATGTCGTACGTGTCGTAGTTGAAGTAGCACTCGGTGGTGACGGTCTCGTCGCAGGCCCCGTTGAAGCCGAAGCCGGCCTTGTTGGCCTCGCCGATACGGTTGATCCAGTCCACCGCCTCACCGGCGATCTCGTGGTGGATCGGGTCGGCGTTGGGCGGGAAGAAGTACTGCCGGCCGCCCATCTCGTGGGCGTCGACGAACACCTGCGGCGGGTAGCGGCGCAGCAGTTCGAGCTTGCCGTCGGTCTCCTGCTGGGTGCGGGCGAACCAGTCCCGGTTCAGGTCGAAGCCGAACTCGTTCTGCCGGCGGGTCGCGTCGCGGCCGTCCGGGTTCTGGGTGGGGACGATGATGGTGACCAGGTTGTCGTTGCGCTGGGCGACGGCGCAGGACAGGCCCGCCGCCAACTCGTACAGCGTCTTGAGCGCCGCGTCGGCGCCGCTCTTCTCGCCACCGTGCACGTTGGCTGTGACCCAGACGATGGCCGGGCTGTCCTTCGCCGTCCGGCTGGCCGTTCGTGCGCTGGTCCGGCGCGGGTCACGCAAGTCCCGGATGTCGTCGGCGATCTCGCGTAGCGCGGCGGGCCGCACGTGGCGCTCGTTGGACACCACCGCGTACGGCAACGGCTGGCCGAGCACGCTGGTGGTCATCACGCCGGTGACGACCCGGTTCGAGGCGCGATCGACGGCACCGAGGTAGGTCCGGACCTCGTCGTTGGTGACGACCCGCTCCTGCCCGACGCCGAGCGGGAAGCCGAGTACGCGCTCCGGAGTGGGCACAGTGCCCAACCGGGCGGTCGGGTCGTCGCTGCATCGGGAGGGCTGGGCGGCGCTCGCGGCCGGTGTACCGCCGAGCAGGGGAACCATGCCGAGCACGAGCGCGATGGTGGCGGCACCTGCCAGCCGCCTGGCGGGGACCATCCGGAACGGACGTGTCGATGGGGCCATCAGTCGTGTTTCCCTTCTCGGGAACAACAGCGCAGTGGCCGGAGCCTATGAAGCACCGATACGGCGGTCAAGGGTTGATCGATATCGCTGACTACTCGGCGTGCCGGTACCGACGCGGACTGGCAGGATGGCGGCATGGGCTTGTCGTCGTTCGGGAGGAGGAGACGTGCCAGAGATGATCACTCTCTCGGTCCATCCGGATCTTCCGTCCGCCGATGCTCGGCGTTCGCTGGCGTCCTGGCTGCGCGCTGAGGATCGGCTGCGGGAAGGGGTGAGCGCGACGTCCCCCGACGAGATGTCGGCGGGCCGAACTGACGTCCTGCGGGTGGCGGCCAGCGATGCGGGCACCGCAATGGTGCTGGTGCAGGCGATCGCCGGCTGGCTGACCCACCGCCGCGACGATGTGACTGTGACACTCACCAGGCCCGACGGATGGTCGGCCGAGGTGGACGTTCACCGGGCTCGTGACATGGACCAGGTGACGGCGCTCATCGAGGCCGCGGTGCGCGCTGTGACACCCGCGCAGCCGTAACCGGCCCGCCGCCGGCCGAGAGGTCGGCCAGCGGCGGGCCGGATGGCGCACGTGCGGCTACCAGGTGGTCAGGCCGAGGCCGATCGTCTTGGTCAGCGTGGCGTTGTCGTCGTCGCCGTCGAGCGACCAGATCATCGCGCCGGCCAGACCGGCCCGTCGGATGTAGAGCGTCTTCTGCAACACGACCGCCGGATCGTCGTACGTCCACAACGTCGTACCGTCGAACAACCAGGCGTGTCCGGCGCGCAGGTCGCGGTGCACCGTGTAGCCGTTACCGGCCAGGGTCTTGAGCTTCTTGTAGTCCTCGTACCCGGCCTCGAAGGTGGCCGGCGCGGGCCCGGTGGCCGGCTGGAACAGACCGTTGCCGCCGCCGGTGACGCCGGTCCAGCCGCGACCGTAGTAGGGGATGCCGAGCACGAGCTTGTCCCGTGGAGCGCCACGGGCGATCCACCCGTCGATGGCCACCTCGACGGAGAAGTCCGGGTTGTCCGGCGCGCCCGTCGGGACGCGCAGCGCCGACTGCTGGTTGGCCCGCGCATCCCAGCCGCCGTGGAAGTCGTACCCCTGCACCGTGGCGAAGTCCAGGTACTTGAAGATCTTACGACCCTCGTAGCCGGCGTCCATGGTGGCCGGGCTGGCCGGCAGGAACGCGGTCAGCGGGTGGTGCGCGCGGGTCGTGCGCCCGTACGCGTCGAGCTGCCGGCGGAACTCGGCGAGCAGTTTGGTGAAGTTCTCCCGGTCCTCCGGGCGGATGACGTTGCCGGGCTCACCCTCCCAGTTGGGCCACTCCCAGTCGAGGTCGATGCCGTCGAAGACGCCGGCCCCGGCGCCCGGGGCAGTGCCCGGCAGGTTCCCCCTGAGGTAGAGGTCGATGCAGGACGTGACGAACGTCTTGCGGGAGGCGTCGGTGCGGGCCGCGTTCGAGAAGTACGTCGACCAGCTCCAGCCGCCCAGCGAGATCAGCACCTTCAGTTCGGGGTGCTTGGCCTTGAGCTTGGCGAGCTGGCCGAAGTTGCCGTTGAGCGCCTGGCCCGGTGCGTCCGCGACGCCGTCGACGCTCTCCTCGGCCGGGACGGGGCGCTGGTAGTCGGCCCAGGCGTCGCCCTCGCCCGGCCCACCGTCCAGGTAGCACCGACCGTCCTCGCTGACGTTGCCGAAGGCGTAGTTGAGGTGGGTGAGGCGGCTCGCCGCCCCGGAGGTTTCGAGCTTCTTGACCGGGAAGGCCCGACCGTAGATGCCCCACTGGGTGAAGTAGCCGACCCGGTGGTAACCGGTGCGGCGCTGCTGATTGTCGCCCGCGCTGGCGGCGCTGGGCGGGGCGGCGGTGAACAGCAGGGCCGCCAGGGTGACCACGGCGGTGAGACGGCGGTGGCGGAATGGTCGCATCGGCACACTCCCACGAGGTATCAAGCAGAATTAGTAAAGACACTTATCTGATTGATGAAGTTAAGCCGGTCACCGTCCGGGGTCAAGAGCGTCCAGCCGCATGGGGGATTGTTGCGGCGTTACCGGGTGGTAACGATGTTGTGCCATGGACTCCGCCGTGACTCTGATCGGACTACCCGTCGCCCTCGGCATCATCATGCTCGGTCTGGGTCTCGGACTGACAATTGCGGACTTCCGTCGGGTGGCCCAGCATCCACGAGCCGCCGTCATCGCCCTGGTCTGCCAGGTGCTGGTGCTGCCGGCGCTCTGCTTCTGCCTCGTCCTCGCGTTCGACCTGGCACCCGAGCTGGCCGTCGGCATGATGCTGCTGGCCGCGTCACCGGGCGGCACCACCGCCAACCTCTACAGCCACCTGTTCGGCGGGCACGTGGCCCTGAACATCACCCTGACCGCCATCAACTCGGTGCTCGCCGTGCTCACCCTGCCGATCCTGGTCAACCTGTCGGCGGCGTACTTCCTGCCCGACGGGAAAAGCATCGGCCTCCAGTTCGACAAGGTGCTCCAGGTCTTCGCCATCGTGCTCGTCCCGGTCGCGATCGGCATGCTCATCCGGGCACGGAAGCCGCAGGTGGCCGAGCGGTTGAACCGCCCGGTCCGGATCCTCTCCGTCGTCGTCCTCGTCGCGGTGATCGCCGGCGCGGTGCTCGGCGAGCGCGAGAACATCGCCGACTACTTCGTCTCGGTCGGCCTGGCGGTGCTCGCCTTCAACCTGCTCAGCCTCGCCATCGGGTACGGGGTGCCGCGCCTGGCCGGTGTCGACCGGAGCGCCGCGACGGCCGCCGGCTTCGAGATCGGCATCCACAACAGCACCCTGGCCATCACCATCGCGCTCAGCCCGGCGCTGCTCAACAGCGCCCAGATGGCGATCCCGGGCGCCGTCTACGGCATCGTCATGTTCTTCACCGCGGCGGCCTTCGGCGTCCTGGTGACCCGCGTCGGCGCCCGGTCCGCCACCGCGGTGACGCCCTGACGGCTGACGACGCCCTGGCACCGTCGAGGGTGCCAGGGCGCGGAAACGCTCAGCCGACCTGGTTGTTGTCCTTCTGCGCGCCCCAACCGTGCCAGCGGTCGATCTCGATCAGGGCACTGACCCGGGCCCGCTCCCGGCGTGGGTACGCGTTGCCCGTGTAGTGCTTCGACAACCGGTCGATGTCCGCCAGGCCCTCGTCGGGGCGCAGCTCGGCGACGTGCCCGATGATGCTGACGTGGGTGTACCAGCCGGCCTCGTCGAGCACTGTGAGGGACACCCGGGGGTCGTTGCGGACATGCTCCAGCCGGCGGCGGCTCTCGTCCATGTTCACCAGGATCCGGCCGTCCTCCCACAGGTACCAGGTGGCGGCGGACACCGGCTGGCCACCGTTGCGCAGGGTGGTCATGACGGCGGGGTTCGGCTTCTGGAGCATGGCGACCGCGGCCTCGGGAAGCGGGGGCTTGGACATGAAGTCTCCTCGTCGCGACAACGTTTACCCCTGCACGTTACGCACCCGCCCGCCCCGATCATGGTGCTACAGGTACAACGCGCGGTCAGCCGAGCCAGCGGCCGTCCCGCATGAGGACGCGTCCCTTCAGCTCGTTCGCCTCCCGCCAGGCCTGGATGCGCTGCGGTCGGATCAGAAAGTACTGGTAGGGCTCGTCGAGACCGCTCGGGTCGAAGCCCGTCTTCGTCGCGAAGGCAGCACCCGTCTGCGGGCCGAGGTCGGCGATGTCCACCGGCTCGGCGGTGCCGTCGACGATGACGACGTCGCGTGTCGGCCCGAGGCTGAGTCGTACCCGGCCATCCGCCACCAGGTTGCGGCCGGTGATCGAGTGGCGCGGCGTTGAGACGAGGAACGCGGCCCCGTCCCAGAGGAACGACAGTGGGATGAGGTGTACGCCCCCGGGGGAGCCCGCCGTCGCGACCCAGAGGTCGATGTCGCTCTCCAGTCTGGCGCGAGTGTCCCGGAGCCTCTGCCCAAGCTCACGCGGCGGAACTTCCGGCATGTCTCCCCCGGTCACTTCGCGCTCGCCAGCGATGAGGCTTCCCAGGCGAACCCGTCCGGGTCGGTGAAATGCCCGCCGTCGCCGCCGATCGTGAGTCGATGCGACCCGGTGCCGCCGGGGGCGACGCCGACGTCCTTGGCGAGGGCACGACGGCGGTACAGCGCCAGCTTCACGGGGCTGGACCCAGCAACGAACTCGACGTACATGCGGCCGAAGCTCCTCGCCACGGCAAGGCCGCGCTCGACGTAGAACCGCTTGCTCGCAGCCACGTCCGCGACTCCGAGCAGGAGCACGATCTCGTCGATCTGCCGGGTAGCCGGGCCGCTGTCCTTCTTCGCCGAGGTCGCGATCTTCCAGATCGTCCCGTCCGGGGCTTGCACGACACCGCCGTAGCCCCAGAGCGACTTCGCGGCAGGCTTCAGCGACGTGGCGCCGGCGTCCAGGGCGGTGCCGATGAGGCTGTTGACGGTGGCCGGCTGGGACACCGTGAGCGCCAGCGTGAACCCACGGAAGCCGCTTGTCGGCGCGTCCGAGGCCCGCAGGCGAATTTGCCCGTCCAGACCGAAGGCGGCGGTGTGAAAGCGCTGGCTGGCCGCGGGGTCGGCCACGTCGAGGGTGACGGATGCGATCGATGTCATGGCGATGACGCTATTTGCGGCCGGGCGACCGGTGCTTCTTGATTCCTGACCGGTCTCGTCAGCTGTCCCGAACGGCGCCGATCGAGGACGGACGGCTCAACGAAGCTCTTGGATGCGGACCAGGTTGCCGGCGGGATCGCGGAAGGCGCAGTCGCGGATGCCGTACGGCTGCTCGGTCGGCTCCTGGACGACCTCGGCGTCGCCGGCCTGCACCTTCTCGAAGGTGGTGTCGAGGTCCCGCGTGGCCAGCAGGATCCAGCCGTAGGTGCCCTTGGCCATCATCTCGGTGATGGTGCGGCGCTCGTCCTCGGTGGCCCCGGGGTCAGCGGCCGGCGGTGCCAGGAGGATGGACGTGCCGGGCTGGTCGGCGGGGCCGACCGTGATCCAACGCATCGCGCCCTGACCGACGTCGCTACGGACCTCGAAGCCGAGGGCGTCGCGGTAGAAGGCCAGGGAGGCGTCCGGGTCGGTGTGCGGCAGGGAGCACGTGTGAATCGTGATGTCCATGTCGATCATGCTATTGGTAGCGCCGTACCCGCGTGTGGGTCCCCGTCTGCCCCCGGCGAAGATGTGGTCATGAGCGAATCCGCACTGCCCAGGCGTGTCGTCGTCACCGGTGCCACCGGCAAGCTCGGCCGTGCCGTGGTCGCCCACCTGCGCGCCGTGGGCGTCGACGTGCTGGCGGTGGACCGTGCCGGTGGCCGCGACCCGCGCGACGTCAACGGCGAGTTCCTGCTGGTCGACCTGACCGACTACGGGCAGGTGGTGGAGGCGTTCACCGGGGGCGCCGACGAGCACGCGGGCGGCGTCGACGCGGTAGTGCACCTGGCGGCGGTCCCGGCCCCGGGGCTGATGTCGAACGCGACCACCTTCGCGAACAACTCCGCCGCCACGTACAACGTGTTCGCCGCGGCCCGGGCGGCCGGGATCAAGCGGGTCGTCTGGGCGTCGAGCGAGACGGTGCTCGGGCTGCCGTTCGACACCCCGCCGCCGTACGCGCCGGTCGACGAGGAGTACGCGCCCCGGCCCGAGTCGACGTACTCGCTGAACAAGGCCCTTGAGGAGGAGATGGCCCGGCACTTCTGCCGGTGGGACCCGGACCTGGTCATGGTGGGTCTGCGCTTCTCCAACGTGATGGACGTCGAGGACTACGCGCCGTTCCCCTCGTTCGACGCCGACCCGCGGCTGCGCCGGTGGAACCTGTGGGGCTACATCGACGCCCGCGACGGGGCCCAGGCGGTCGAGCGCGCCCTCGCCCACGGCCGGCCCGGTGCCGACGTCTTCGTCATCGCCAACGCCGACACCGTGATGAGCAGGTCCAGCGCCAGCCTGATGGCCGAGGTCTACCCGGGTGTCGAGATCCGCAAGGAGTTGGGTGAGCACGAGACGCTGCTCAGCATCGACAAGGCCCGCCGGGTGCTGGGGTACGAGCCGCAGCACTCCTGGCGGGACCACGTCGACGTGCTGTAGGTCAGCGCGCCGCCTGGTAGGCGCGGCCGACGGTGGTGGCGGTGCCGCCGGTGCGGAACAGCCCGGTCTGGTCCTTGTCGGTGGCGGGCAGGCCGAACCACGCGTACCGCTGTAGCCAGGACAGCCCACCCAGCATCCGGGTCGCCGCGGTGAGGAAGGCGGCCTGCTGTGCCTGGGTGGGGAAGCGGACGCCGTTGGAGAAGTCGATCAGGGCGAACTCGGTGAGCCAGATCGGCAGTTGGTACCTGTCGTGCACGGCCTGCAGGTACGACCTGAGCTGGTTGACAGCGTTCGCGGTGGTGAAGTCGCCGCCGTACCAGTGCAGGGCGATGAAGTCGACGCGGTAGCCGCGCTGTCTCGCCCCGGCCATGAACCGGTCCAGCCATTCGCCCGGCCGGTCGCCGCCCCAGGCCACCGCCGGGCTGCCCAGCGGAAGACCGGTGGCCTGCAACTGCGGCCACAGCTCCAACGCCTGCTCGACTGTCATCTCCGCCTGACCCTTCAGGTCCGGCTCGTTGAACCCGAGCAGGTAGCGGCCGTTCTTCCTGGCCTGTTGCAGGTTGGTGGCGGTGACGCTCTTCGCCCCCCAGATCATCGGGACGAACTCGGCGCCCCTCGGGCTGGTGATGCCCGAATGGGCCACGTCCCAGGTGTAGTACCAACTCGCCCCGGAGTTGGCCAGCGCCTGACTGACGCCGTCGAAGGTCCACACCCCGACGCCCTTGCGCTTCGAGGTCACCACCGGGGCCGCCGGGGCGACCGGACGCCCCGTCGTCGGCTTCGCGGTAGGCGTCGGCGTCGGGGTCGCCCCCACCGGGCTCGTGGTGGGGGCGGGCGTGGTCGCGCCGGGTGTGCCCGGCAGTGGGCTCGCGGGCGGGGGCGCGTCGAGCGCCTGCGTCGCCGCCGGGGCGGGCGTCGGCCCGGCCGGCTGCACCACGACGATCACACCGGTCACCAGTACGGCGACCGCGGCGGCCACGACGAGCGGCCACAGCAGTCGCCGCGCACCGATCGGGAGGCGGCCGAGCATCCCGCGTCGGGGTTGCGCGTGGACGCCTCGGTTTCCCCTCGCGGCGTCCGCTTCACCCTGGCCGGTTGCGCGCATCGTCTCGACTCCCTCACCTGGTCGTACCGCTACCTGATGCAGGCGATGACGAAAGATCGCCAGCTGCCTCCCCTCAGGAGACTGGCCGACCGGACCGGGATAACGATTTCCGGAGCTGATGTTGGCCGTCGGTCACCACCTGGTTCTCCGACGGCGCCAACCGGCGCTGCTGGTTGTCACCAGCCGGCCTGTGCGGTCAGGGTCTGTCGCAGGTACGTCTTCGGCCTGGACCCCACTGTCGAGCCGACCACCTCGCCCTGACGGAACACCAGCAGCGTCGGCAGGGACATCACCCGGTAGCTACGGGTCGCTCTCGGGTTCTCGTCGGAGTTGAGCTTCGCCACGACCATCCGGTCACCGAACTCCTGGGCCAGTTCGGCAAGGCTCTTCTCGATGGCCTTGCAGGGCGGGCACCAGTCCGCCCAGAAATCGACGACCACGGGCCGGTCGCTGGCCAGCACCAGCTCCGTGAACGTGTCGTCGGTGACAGTGACCAGCGAGCCTACTTCTGCCTTCGGAGGCATGTTTTCTCCCGATGTGCGATCGCGTGGGTGAGTTGACTGTGCAGTTGCTCCCGCACCGCGCCGAGCCGGTCGATGACGACGTCGACCTCGGCGATCTTGCGCCGCAGCACCACCACCGAGTCCGGGCAGACGTCGCCGGAGGTGTTGCCGGCCCGCAGGCAGGCGACGAACGGGCGGACATCGTCGAGGCCGAAACCGACGTCGAGCAGCGCCCGTATCTCCCGCACGACGCGTAGCTCCGTCTCGTCATAGACGCGGTAGCCGTTGGCGGAGCGCTGCGCCCGTACCAATCCGTGCGCCTCGTAGTAGCGCAGCGTGCGAGGGCTCGTGCCGGCCCGTTCAGCCAGCTCGCCAATGAGCATCCGACCTCCTCCATCGGCCCGTCGCGACAACGCTAAACCTTGTCGTCAGCGTCAAGGCAAGGACCGGACGAGGCGCGGTAGCTGGCAGAAGTCAGCGGCGCAGGGTCGTCGACGGCGACTCGCCGAACCGGCTCCGATACTCGGTCGCGAACCGGCCGAGGTGCACGAAGCCGTGTCGCAGGGCGACCGTCGTCACGGACACCCCCGGCGCGGCCGAGCGGAGTGTGCGGTGCGCCGCGTCGAGCCGGCAGGCCCGCAGGTACGCGGTCGGGGTGGTCTGCAACTCGCGGCGGAAACAGTCCTGCAGCGTTCGTACGCTCACCCGTAGCGCCTCGGCGACGTCACCGACGGTCAGCGCCTCGCCGTGGTGCTCGGAGATCAGGGCGCAGGCCCGCCGGACGAGACGCCCGGGGTGGGCGTGCCGGCCCGGCTCGGCCAGGAGGTGGGAGTGGCTGTGCTGATGGGCCAGCAACAGCTTGCCGATCAGCCCCTGTTCGAAACGGGCGGCCACCTGCGGGTGGTCGAACAGGGACGCGTCCGCCGGTTGGGACAGCTCGTCGGCGAGGAACGCCACCCCGCGCGCCCACGCCTGCGCGGTCGGCGTGGTCATGAGCATGCCGACGTCGAGGCGGACCGGGTCGTCCACCGGGTGGCCCAGCAGGCGGGCGAGTTCACGGTCGACGGCGCGCCGGTCGGCGTAGAAGATCCGGTGGGGTGATCCCTCGGACCACCGCATGTCCGAGGAGTCGTACGGGGACAGCACCGAGGCGACGTCCGGGGTCGAGGTCACCGTCTGACCGGCGTGCCGGACCATCGTGCTGCCGGCGCTGGGGATCTGAACGAGGTAGAAGGTCTCCAGCGCGGGCGGTTGGATCCGCACCGCCTGCCCGTAGTCCAGGTCGATGACGCCCACCCCGCCCGCCCGACGAGCCGCCATTCGCAGTCGCACGGCGTGCACGCCCGCCTGCGGGGTGAGCCGGTGTGGACAGAAGACCCGACCCACCTCGGCGCGAGCCCGGTCGACGTCGTCCGTCCGGACCGTCACCGCATCCATCCGACACCTCCCGGGCGTCCCGTCGCGCTGACCGTAAGGCGTGACCGGCCCGGACCCGACCCGAAAGCCGCCGACCCGACAGGAAATGGGTCCGGCCGCGTACTGCGGACAGCGCCCGCGCCGCGCGGATAGCGACCTTCCCGATCCGCTCGCTAGCGTGCGACCACCGCGGGCGGTCAGCGCCGGCACGGTTCGTACGTCCTTCGGAGGAGATCATGAGGATTGCCGTCGTCGGTGCCGGATTCGCCGGTGTGAGCGCAGCGAAGGTGCTGCGGCAGAGCGGGTTCGACGTCACAGTGTTCGAACGCGCGCCAGACGTCGGTGGGGTGTGGAGTCGTACCCGCCGATACCCCGGCCTGCACACCCAGAACGACAAGGGCACCTACCACCTCTCCGACCTGCCGATGCCCGCCGACTACCCGCAGTGGCCGTCGGGAGAGCAGGTCCAGCGGTACCTGGAGAGCTACGTGGAGAAGTTCGACCTGGCCGGCGCGCTGCGCCTGTCCACGGAGGTCGCCTCGGCCGAGCTCGTCAACGACGAGACCGGGTGGCTGGTCACCTCGCGGCCGGCGGGCGCGCAGGCCCCGCTGACAGTGGAACGGTACGACCACCTGATCGTGGCCAACGGCATCTTCTCCGACCCGTTCGTCCCGTCCTTCGACGGGCACGCGAGCTTCACCGAAGCCGGTGGGCGCGTACTGGCGACGGGGGAGTTCCACGACCTCGAGGCGGCCCGAGGTAAGAACGTCCTCGTGGTCGGGTACGGCAAGTCGTCCTGCGACGTGGCGGTCCCGGTGAGCGAGGTGGCCGCCCAGACCCACGTGGTGGCGCGCGAGCTGCTCTGGAAGATGCCCCGCAAGCTCGGCGGTGCGCTCAACTACAAGTACCTGCTGCTCACCCGGATGGGTGAGGCGCTCTTCCGCTACCTGCACCTGAGGGGCTTCGAGCGGTTCCTGCACGGCCCGGGGAACGGTCTGCGCCGACGCATGGTCGACAGCGTCGGCGCTGTCGCGACCCGGCAGTTCAAGCTGCGCGAGCTGGGTCTCGTGCCCAGGGGCAACTTCGAGGACATCGCCCGCAGCACTGTCAGCCTCGGCACCGAGGGCTTCTTCGAGCGGGTCACCGACGGCCGCATCGCCGTGCACCGGGAACAGGTGATCACCGAGTTGCTTGTCGACGGTGGCCGACCCGCCGCCCGCCTGGCCGACGGCACTGTGCTCCCCGCCGACCTGGTGATCTGTGGCACCGGCTTCCGCCAGCACGTGCCGTTCCTCGACGACGCGTTGCACGCCCGGCTCCAGGACGACGCCGGTAACTTCATGCTCTACCGGCAGATCCTGCCGATCGGCGTGCCGCGGCTGACATTCGCCGGCTACAACTCGTCGTTCTTCAGCCCGCTCAGCGCGGAGATGGCGGCGGTCTGGACGGCCGCGTACCTGCGGGGTGGGATCACGCTGCCGACCGAGGTCCGGATGCGCGACGAGGTGCGCGCCCGGCTGTTCTGGATGGCGACGCGCACCAACGGGCGGCACGCGCGCGGCACGAACATCATCCCGTTCTCGATGCACAACGTCGACGAGGTGCTCGACGAGTTGGGGCTCAACGTCGGCCCGCTGACCCGGGCCCGGCAGTGGCTGTTCCCCGTCGACCCGGGCTCGTACCGCAGAGTGACCGCACAGATGATCAGGCGTACCGCCGACCCGGTATCCGCCATCAGCGACGAGAGTCCGATAAAGATGGATAAAATGCGTAGATAGCGGATCAGGCGGACCGGCAGGCGAGGGAGGGTCGGGGACGATGGCAGGCCATCAGGGTCACCAGCATGGGGTGCCCGTGCCGGCGGCCCTGGCCGGCTGAGCTGTCTCGACGTCCGTGCTGAGGCGCGCCGAGTTCTTCCGTGGCCTCGGGGACAGCAGGAGCCCGAGCTCGGCGACCGTCCTGGAACTGCTGTTCGACATCGTCTACGTCTTCGCACTGGCCCGCCTCGCCGGGCGGGTCGCTGACGACCTGACCATTGTCCGGCACACCCTGCTGTCCGAGGCGGGCCAGACCGTCCTGTTCTTCACGGCGTTGTGGATGATCTGGTCGCTCAACGCCCTGCTGTCCAGCACCTACGACCCTCGCCGTCCCGAAATCCAGGCATTCCTGCTGGTGACGATGTTCGGCACCCTGGTGTTGGCTGTCACGTTGCCGCAGGCGTTCGGGCAACGTGGCGTGATCTTCGCCTGCACCTACGTGGTCATTCAGGTCGGCCGACCGCTCTTCCTGGCGTTCGCCCTGCGGGGCCACGCGGTGCACACGTTCTCGCTCCGGGTGCTGACCTGGCACGTGGCCTCCGGCGTGCTCTGGATCAGCGGTGGCATCAGCGGGGGTCTCGGTCGAGGCGTCTTCTGGACCATCGCGCTCGCCATCGAGATGATCGGCGCCGCCACCACCTACCCGCTGCCCCGGATGGGCGGGCCGCAGCTCACCTCCCTGGGAGTCAGCGTCTCGCAGGCGCATCTCGCCGAGCGGTACAACCAGTTCTTCATGATCGCTCTCGCCGAGGTGGTGCTCGAAGCCGGCGCGGCGGTCAGCTTCCCGGGCTTCTCGACCGAGGGAACCATTACCCTCGTCGCCTCGTTCGTCGCGGTCGTCTCGTTTTGGAGGATCTACTTCTACCACGTCAGATCCGGTCGCGCCGCCACCCCGAGCGGGGAGGGCATCCAACTGTCGCGGTACGCGAGCTACAGCCTGCTGCTCATCGTCGGCGGCATCATCTGCACAGCGGTCGGCTTCGGACAGATCATCGAGGATCCGCACCCGCCGATCGACTGGGCCCTGGTGGCCATCGTCTTCGGCGGCCCGGTGCTGTTCCTGATCGGGCGTAGCTTCCTGGAGAAGGACAGCCGGGACGCGCCGCGCTGCCGGGCGCTGTACTACGGCATGGTGGCGCTGGCCGTGGCGGCCCCGCCGATGGTGCTGCTCCCGCCGGTCGCCGTCGCGGCCGTCGCGGCGGTGATCCTGGCCGGCATCACCGCGTACGACCAGCGTGCACACAAGCGTGGGTCGGAGACCAACCCGACGCTGTGACGATCCGTTGCGCGCCGGCGACCCGTCCGCGTATGGTCGTCGGGCACGCCGTCGAGCGGGAAGGAGGTCAGAACAATGTCCGATGTTCTGCGCCCCCTCCGCGCTCCGGCGTCCGCGCGGATCTGATCCGGGGCGCGCGCTTCCCGGAGGTCCAACCCATGACTGATCTGGTCATCCGTCCGCTCGTCGCGGGCGAGGAAAACCTGTTCGACTCCATGCCTGATCCGCTGCCCCAACTGCGCCAGGTCGGGTACGCCGACGGGATCGCCAGTGGCGGCTACCGTCCCGAGAACACCTGGGTCGCCCTCCGTGCCGGCCGGGTGGTCGGTCGGGCAGCCTGGGTCCTCCCGCCGGGTGCCATCGGTGCCCCGTGGTTGGAACGGTTCGACCTGGACGCCGAGCCGGAGGTGGGCGCCGAGCTGCTGCGCGCCGCCCACGAGGCGCTCGGTGGTCCCGGTCTGTACTACGCCGCGCTGCCGGCGCACTGGCGGCGTCGGCCGGAGGTGCTGGCCGTGGTGCGGGCGCCCATGGAGGCCGCCCGGCTCGCCGGGCTTGTCGAGCGGCGGGAGCGGCTGCGCTGCTCCTGGACGGGCACCCCCCTGCCGGCGTCCTCCGGGCGGTACGACTTCCGCGCACCAGTCGACGTGGCGGAGATCAACGCCCTGGTCGCCAGGATCGCCGAGCCGGACGTGCTGACCGGCGTCGAGAACGCACGAGCGGTTGGCGGCGTCGACCTGGCCACCGACCCGCTCGCCTGGCTGGGCGACGCCACCGAGGCGTGGCGCGTCGCGGTGGACGCGGGTAAGCCGGTGGGCCTGGCCGGGACGGCCGGCGACGCCTGCTTTCCGCTGATCGCCTATCTCGGCCTGCTCGACGAGGCGGCCCGGCCCGAACTGCTCGCCGAGGCGGTCCGGGTGCTGGCCGCCGGCGGTGCCCGCGAGGTCATCGCCGACGTGGAATCGCACCGGGTGACGGTGTTGGCGGAGTTGGAGCGGACCGGCTTTCGGCAGTTGCGGTCCCGGGTCGTCTTCGCGCCGCCGAACAGCCAGGAATAGCTGACCGGGTGCGCCCGGTCACCCGGGCGCACCCCCTCAGCCAGCGCCGAGCGCCGCCCCTGTCAGCATCTGACCATGCCGGAGATCATCGCGCTCCTCGTCGGCGGGTTGGCGCTCGTCGGGGCGGCGGTCACCGGGCTCTATCTCTGGCCGGTGGGCCGCCGCGGGCTACCTGTCGCGCCGCCCCGACCGCTTGACTTCGACACCGCCACCCGTGCCGCCGCGGCCGTCATCGCCGCCGAGACGGCCGATCCGGAGGTGCGGCCTGAGTCGCGCAGCCGGCTGCTGAGCCACGGCTTTCGTACCGGCCGGGCCGTACTGCTGTTGCACGGGTACACCCTCGCGCCCGAGCAGTACGCGGGGTTGGCCGAGGAGTTCTTCGACAGTGGATACAACGTCTGGATCCCCCGGGCGCCCCAGCACGGGACCGTCGACCGGCGGGCCCACCACCGGGTCGAGGCCGGTGAGCTGACGACGTACGCCGCGCAGGGGTGGGCCGTCGCGGCGGCCCTCGGAGACGAGGTCGGCGTCGTGGGAATCTCCGGGGGCGCCGTGCTGGCCGCCTGGCTGGCCCAGGTGCCGGGCAATGTCGTACGGCACCTGCTGTTGCTGTCGCCGTTCTTCGGTCCGAACCCGCGACAGGCGCCGGCCTACGCGGTGAAGCCGCTCATCGTGCTGTACGGGCGTCGCGTTCTCCGGGACCGCGTCACGTCGCGCGGATACTCGCTCGCCGCCGTCACCCAGTACCTGACGATCGCCCGTACCCTGCCGAATCCGCCCCGGCGGACCGGACTGCGGACCGCGGCGGTCGCGATCAGCCCGCTCGACGGCGTGGTGGACCTCAGGGCAGCGGTCGACGTGCCACGCCGGATCGCCGACGCGAACGCGATACCGCTGCGGGTGTGCACCCTGCCCGAGACGTTGGGCGTCGAACACAACACCCTCAACCTCGCCGCCCTCGGCGCGGACGGCGACGAGTGGCGCAGGCGGTACGTCGCGCTCTACGAGGGTGAGCCAGCGCCGACGACCGACGCGCCGACCCACAGATAGCACCCGCCCCCCGCCCCGCCCCGCGCCCCCGCTCCGTCGATCTTGCGCTTGTGGTTGTCGACATGGGTGGGATGCCCCTTATGTCGGGACAGCAAGTGCAAGATCGCGGCGCGGAGGGCGGGGCAGGGGTGGGGTGGGGTGGGGGCGGGGTGGGGGCGATCTTGCTTGGCGAGGTTCTACTTGCCGTTGAACACCGGAGGGGCGTAGCCGGCCGGCTTGTCGCCGATGCCGAGGCCGGGGCTCACCACCCAGGACTGGTACTGCGGCGTGAACATGGAGTAGAGCAGCGGGACCGTCGGGGCGCTCGCCTCGTCGAGCCGGCGGCGGGTGTCGGCCGGGATCTCGAAGTCGAGCGCACCGAGGTTGCCGGCGAGCTGTTCGGGGCTGCTCGCTCCGATCACCACCGAACCGACGGCGGGCTGGGTGGCCACCCAGTTGATCGCCACCTGCGCCATGCTGCGCCCCACCTCGGCGGCTGCGCTCTCCAGCGCCTCGATCACCTGCCAGTCGCCGGGGCTGATCTCCCGACCCGCGGCGTCGGGGTTCGTCAACCGGCCGGTCCCGCTCATGCCCTCGCCGGTCTGCCGGTACTTGCCGCTGAGCAGACCCCCGCCGATCGGGCTCCACGCGGTGAGCCCCATGCCCAGGCTCTGGGCCATCGTCACGTGCTCCGCCTCGATGTCCCTCGCGACCAGGGAGTACGGCAGCTGCACGTTGATCATTGGGGCCAGGCCGTGCGCCTCGGCGTAGCTCTGCGCGCGGGCCGCGTACCAGGCCGGTACGTCGGAGAGCCCGGCGTACCGGATCTTGCCGGAGCGCACCAGGTCGTCGAAGGTGTGCACGACCTCCTCGACCGGGGTGATCCGGTCCCAGGTGTGCAGCAGGTACAGGTCGATGTAGTCGGTGCCGAGCCGGCGCAGCGACGCCTCCACGGCCCGCATGATGTGCTTGCGACCGTTGCCGCTGGCGTTCGGGTCGGACGGGTCGACGGTGTTGGTGAACTTGCTGGTGAGTACGAGCCGTTCGCGTACGCCGGCCCGGTCGATCAGGCGGCCGAGGATCTTCTCGCTCTCTCCGGCGGTGTAGAAGTCCGCCGTGTCGATGAAGTTCCCGCCCGCCTCCAGATACTGGCGGAAGATCGGCTCTGACTCCTCCTCGGTCTTGCCGTACGCGGCGTGGAACCCGTCGACGCCGAAGTTCATGGTGCCCAGCGCCAGCCGGCTCACCCGCAGACCGGACCGCCCGAGCAGGTAGTAGTGGTTCACGGTAATGCCCTCTCGATCGTGGTGTCGGCCCGCTGCGGACCGCGCGTTCCAGACCTTTGCTCGGCAAAAATGGACCTGCAAGTCCAAAACCCGGCGTAGGGTTGGACTCCCCAGATCCAGAACAGGAGTTCTCATGACACGGGCGTTGACCCGCAAGGGCGAGGCAACCCGGGCGCGGATCGTCGCCGGTGCGGCCGCCGAGATCCGTGAGCGCGGCGTCGACGAGGTCCGCCTCGAGGACGTGATGGCCCACACCGGCACCAGCAAGGGCCAGCTCTTCCACTACTTCCCGGATGGGAAGGAGGGATTGCTGCTCGCGGTGGCCCAGCACGAGGCCGACCAGGTCCTGCTCGACCAGGAGCCGATGCTCAGCAACCTGACATCCTGGCCGGCTTGGTTGGCGTGGCGCGAGCGGCTGATCGAGCGCTACCGCGCGCAGGGGGTGAAATGTCCGCTCAACGGTCTTCTCGGCCAGACCGGGCGGCGGGCGCCGGGTGCGCAGGCAATCGTGACCGGGCTCATGTGGCGCTGGCAGAACGCGATCGTCGACGGCATCCGGCACATGCAGTCGACCGGGGACATCGCCTCGGAGGTGGACGCCGACCGCTCCGCCGCGGCGCTGCTCGCCGGCATCCAGGGCGGCGTGCTCCTGCTGCTCTCCACCGGGAAGACCGACCACCTCGAAGCCGTCCTCGACCTCACCATCGACTCGCTGCGGGCCGGTGCCCGAACGGCCTGACCGTGTCAGGATCTGCTCGTCTGGCCGTACCGGTCACAGTCGGAGAGAGGCGGTCGGTCATGTCGGCAGGGACGGCGGCGGCACTGGTGGGCGGCGGAGTCGTGATCTTCGCCGGCCTGCTGCTGCTGATCATCGGCGTGCTGGGGCGTCGCGCTCGGGCCGGGCGACTGGCAGGCCGATACACGTCCCGCCGGGGCAACTCGTCGGACAACAGCTCGTCGAGCATGGGCGGGAGCTGAACCGAAGCCAGCGACGCCGAGTTATTCTTGCGCCCGAGTTGTCGGAGATCGGAGCAGGCGTGGCAGGTGACGACGACATCTCCGGGTGAGCACCCGGACCGGCCGCCGACGGGCGCGTGATCGCGCCTTTGTCGCCGCGGCCTCCGTCGTTATGTCCTGCTCCGCCGGGGTGCCGGTGTGCGCCCCGGGTCCTCCTTCTCCGAGGTCCCCCATGTCTGTTCGACCTGCTCTCATCGCCCATGACCTCGTGCGGGTCCGCGGCGACCACCGGGTGCTCGACGGCCTCTCCCTGACCGCCGCACCCGGCCACCGGATCGGCCTGATCGGTGGAAACGGCACCGGCAAGACGACGCTGCTTCGGGTCCTGGCCGGCGTCGACGTACCCGACTCCGGCACCGTGACCCGCCCGCCGGACGTCGGCTTCCTGCACCAGGAGCTGCCCTTCCATCCATCCAGCACCATCGCCGCGGTCCTCGACGACGCGCTGTGCGAGGCCCGTGCCGACCTCGCCGAACTGGACCGGATCGGCGTCGCGCTCACCGACTCGCCGGAGGGCACCGAGCAGCACCACGGGCTGCTGGCTGCCTACGGCGAGGTTCTGGAACGGGCACAGGACCGCGACGCCTGGGACGCCGACCGGCGTGCCCGGACGGTCCTCGACGGCCTCGGCCTCGGCGGTCTGCCCCACGACCGGACGTTGGGCGCGCTCTCCGGCGGGCAACGCGGCCGGCTCGCCCTCGCGGCGGTGCTGATCCGCCGGCCGAGCGCGTTGCTGCTCGACGAGCCCACCAACCACCTCGACGACGCGGCGGCGGCGTTCTGCGAGGACCAGCTCCGCGCCATGCCGGGGGTGGTCGTGGTGGCCAGTCACGACCGGGCGTTCCTGGACGCGGTCTGCACCGATCTCATCGACCTGGACCCGGCGGTCGACGGGCCGGTCCGTTTCGGCGGCGGCTACACCGCGTACCTGACGGCGAAGCGCGCCGAGGCGCAACGGTGGCGTCGGCGCTACGACGACGAGCAGGCGCTCCTCGCCGACCTGCGCGAGGCCGCCGCCGTGACCGGGCACCAGGTCGCCCACGGCCGAGGCCCGCGTGACAGCGAGAAGATGGGGTACGGGCACACCGCCGGCCGCGTACAGAACCAGATCTCCCGTCGCGTCCGCGACGCCGTCCGTCGACTGGAGACGATCGAGCGCGACCCCGTTCCGGTGCCGTCGGATCCGTTGCGCTTCCACGCGTCGGCGCTCGCCGTCGGGGACAGTGACGGGGTCATCGTCACTGTGGACCGGCTGGAGGTTCCCGGCCGACTGCGGGTGGCGCACCTGGAGATCAGGTCCCGCGACCGGCTGTTGGTGACCGGCCCCAACGGCACAGGCAAGTCGACCCTGCTCGCCGTGCTCGCCGGCCACCTGACCGGTGCCGGAGCGCTCTGGCGGCGACCGGAGCTGCGGGTCGGCCTGCTCACCCAGGACACCGTCTTCGCTGATGCGCGGCGCACGGCCCGGCAGGTCTTCGCCGCGGCCGTCGGCGTGGAGCGGGCTGCTGTCGTACCGCTGTCGTCTCTCGGGCTGCTCGCCCCGGCGGACCTCGACCGCCCGGTGGCCGACCTGTCGGTGGGACAGCGCCGACGGCTCGCCCTGGCGGTGCTCGTCGCCGATCCGCCGGAACTGCTCCTGCTCGACGAGCCCACCAACCACCTGTCGCCGACGCTGAGCGACGAACTGGAGGACGCCCTGGGCACCGGCCCGGGCGCCATCGTGGTGGCCAGCCACGACCGCAGACTCCGCTCCCGCTGGCCATCCCGACACCTCCCCCTCACCCCACCCCACCCCACCCCACCCCCCCTGCCCTGACGGTTGATCATGAAGTTATTGCCCTCCGCGGCGGCGTGTCGTGGCAATAACTTCATGATCAACGGGGTGCGCGTGGGGTGCGCGTGGGGTGCGCGTGGGGTGCGCGTGGGGTGGTTGGAAACGTTTTCGTAACGGGGGGTTGACCTCTCTGGCGCTTGCGGAGCAGACTCCCCGGAAACGTTTACAGCTATCGGGTGGAGGTGCCGGACGTGGGTCGTAAACGTTTACAGGAACCGGCGGACGGTCGGCCCACGGTGCACACCGTCGCCGCCCGCGCCGGCGTCTCCATCGCGTCCGCCTCGCGGGTGCTCAACGGCGTCGGCGGCAGCCCCGAGACGATCCGCAAGGTTCGCGAGGCGGCGGCCGAGGTCGGCTACGTGCCCAACGCGATCGCCCGGTCGTTGCAGTCCCAGCGCACCGGCCTCGTCGCGCTCGCCGTGGAGGACATCGGCAACCCGGTCTACGTGGAGATGATGCGGGCCATCGAGGCAGTTGTCGCGTCCTCCGGGCGGCAACTGCTGGTGCACGCCACCGGCGGGCGGATCGACAACGAGACCGCCCTGCTGCGTCGGCTGGCCAACCGCTACGTGGACGGCATGATCGTCTCGCCGATCCGGGTCACCGACGACCACCTCACCGCGCTGGTGGACAGTCCGGTGCCGGTGGTGGTCGTCGGCCAGCTCGGCGCGGACGCCCTGATCGACAACGTGCGTACCGACTCACGGCACGGTGTGGCGCTGGCCGTGGACCATCTCGTCGCCACCGGCCGACGGCGGATCGGCTTCGTCAACGGCCCGCTCGACACCGTCCCGGGCGCCGCCCGCGACGCCGGATTCCGGGCCGCCCTGGCCGGACACGGCATCCCGCTCGACGCCGCGCTGATCGAGGTCGGCGACTTCCAGTACGCCGCCGGCCGCGCCGCCACCGAGCGGCTGCTCGCCCGCGCCGACCCGGACGCCCTGGTCTGCGCCAATGACCTCATCGCGGTTGGCGCGCTGCACGCCCTGCTGGCCGCCGGTCGTCGGGTGCCGCAGGACGTGGCACTGGTCGGCATGGACGACACCGAACTGGCCCGGATGATGTTTCCCCAGCTCTCCAGCGTCTCGCTCGGCTCGACCGAGCGTGGTCGCCGAGCCGCCGAACTGCTCCTGCAACGCATTGCCGACGCCACACTGCCGCCGCGACGCGAGCAGGTGCCGCCGAACCTCGTCGTCCGCGCGTCCAGCGCGGCGACGGTGCCGGCCCCTCGACCCGCCGCCGGCCCACCGACCACCCACCCGTCCAGCGAAGGGGTGACCGCATGACCACCCTGGCCGAGCGGCCGGATGTCGAGCGGGCCGAGCCGGCCCGCCGGCGCAATCGGTTCCGCTCCGACCGCACCACCATCTACCTTCTGCTACTGCCGTCGCTGCTGCCGATCGTGGTGCTGTCGGTGTTCCCGCTGCTGCGCGGCATCTACCTCGGCTTCACCGACGCCCGCGCCGGGCGCAACGTCGAGGTCAGCTTCACCGGCCTGGCCAACTACCGGGAACTCCTCGGCGACGAGCTGTTCTGGAACTCGTTCAAGATCGGCCTGCTCTGGGCGGTCGGGGTGACGGTGTTGCAGTTCCTGCTCGCCCTCGGGCTGGCGCTGCTGCTCAACCAGCAACTGCGGTTCCGAGGTGTGGCGCGGGTGCTGGCCGTCGTGCCGTGGGCGATGCCGCCCGTCGTGGTCGGCATCCTGTGGAAGCTCGTCTACCACCCCGACGCCGGCCTGATCAACGAGTTCTTCCACCGCATCGGCGCTGACGGACTGCGGACGAACTGGCTGGGCGACTTCAGCACCGCCCTGCCCGCGGTGATCATCGTCGGGGTCTGGGCGGGCATGCCGCAGACCACGGTCGTCCTGCTCGCCGGCCTGCAGGGCGTGGGTCGCGAGCTGCACGAGGCGGCGGCGGTGGACGGGGCGAGCACCTGGCACCGGTTCCGGCACGTCACGTTGCCCGCGCTGGCGCCGGTGATCGTGGCGATCACCTCGCTGGACTTCATCTGGAACTTCAACTCGTTCGGCCTGGTCTACGTGCTGACCGCCGGTGGACCGGGCGGCAAGACGATGCTGCCGATGCTCTTCGCGTACGAGGAGGCGTTCCGCTACGGCAACTACGGCTACGCGGCGGCGCTCGGCAACGTCATGGTCGTGATCATCATCGCGCTGCTCGCTGTCTATCTCCGTCGCCGGCTCAGGGAGGCGAACTGACATGTTCGGAAAACCGAGCCGCACGAGCCGGACGCTTCAGTACCTGGCGCTCGCCGGCTACCTGATCTTCCTCGGGTTCCCGCTGGTCTGGCTGCTCTCCACGGCGTTCAAACCGCCGCGCGAGCTGGTACGCCTGCACCCGACGTTGATCCCGGACAACCCGACACTGCAGAACTTCGTGCAGGCGTTCACCGAACAGGAGCTGGGTCGGGCGGCGCTCAACAGCCTCCAGGTCTCCCTCGCCTCGGCGGTGCTGACAGTGCTGGTCGCCATGCCGGCGTCGTACGCCCTCGCCCGGTTCCGCTCCAAGCTCGGCACCGCCGCGCTGGGCTGGGTGCTGTTGTCCCAGCTCTTCCCGTTCGTGCTGCTGATCATCCCGATCTTTCTGGTGCTGCGGCAGGTCGGCCTGGCCAACACGCACGCCGGGCTGGTGCTGATCTACGTGGTCTGGGCGCTGCCGTTCGCGCTGTGGATGTTGCAGGGCTTCGTCCGCAACATCCCGAGGGAGCTGGAGGAGGCCGCCTCGGTCGACGGCGCCACCCGGGTGCAGGTCCTGCGGCGGGTGGTCTTTCCGTTGCTCGCCCCGGGTCTGGTCGCGACCGCGCTGTTCTCCTTCATCTCGGCCTGGAACGAGTTCTTCTTCGCACTGGTGCTGATCAAGACCCCGGAGTTGGCCACCCTGCCGGTGGCGCTGGCCCGGTTCGTCGGCATCGAGGGCACCGCCCGGCTGGGACCCCTGGCCGCCGGCTCACTGCTGGCCACGCTGCCCAGCCTGATCTTCTTCGCGTTCATGCAGCGCCGGCTCTCGTCCGGGTCGCTCGCGGGCGCGGTCAAGGGCTGACCCGTCCCCCCAACCACCACCACCACCACCAAGGAGGTAACCCCCATGTTCCGTACCCGATTCCGTCGACTCGCGGCGGGCGCCGCGGTCGCGGTCATCGGCCTCGGCGCGCTCACGGCGTGCGGTGCCGGCGGCGACGACGAGGCCACCTCCGGCCCGGCCAAGCTGCGCTTCCTCAGCCTCGCCTGGCAGAAGGAGTCGTTGCAGGTCAACAAGGATCTGGTCGCCAAGTGGAACGCCGAGCACCCGGACATCCAGGTCGAGTACGTCCAGGGTGACTGGAACTCGGTGCACGACCAGCTGCTCACCTCGTTCGAGGGCGGCGACGCGCCGGACATCGTGCACTACGAGGCGTCCTCGATTGGCGAGTTCAGCAAGCAGGGCTACCTGGCCGACCTCTCCGACCTGGTCTCCGGCGACCTGTTGGGCCAGATCGACAAGGGCATCTGGGACACCACCACCGTCGACGGCAAGGTCACCGGTGTGCCGTTCCTGCTGGAGTCGCAGGTCGTCATCGCCAACAAGAAGTTGCTCGACGCCGCCGGTGTCGCGGTGCCGCCGGCCGACGGCGGCTGGACCTGGGACGAGTTCCAGGCCAACGCGCAGAAGCTCACCAAGCCCGGCCAGTACGGCGCGGCCTGGGCGCTGAAGTCGCCGACCAACCGGGTGCTGAACCTGGCGCTCAACTACGACGGCAAATTCTTCTACGGCGACGGTGGCCGCACCGAGGTCAAGGTCGGCGACGCGGAGAAGGAGATCCCGAAGCGGATCCACGACATGCTCTACACCGCCAAGTCCGCCTCCCCGGAGGCGCTCGGCATGAGCGGCGCGGACACCCTGCCCGGCTTCTTCGGCGGCAAGTACGCGATGCTGCCCGGCTCGGTGTCGCTGCGTCAGCAGATGGTCGAGCAGGCGCCGGCCGGCTTCGAGTGGGTCACACTGCCCCCGATCAAGGGGCTCTCCAGCAAGCAGGCCGCCAACCCGCAGACGCTGTCCATCTCCGAGGACAGCAAGCACAAGAAGCAGGCCGCGCAGTTCCTGGAGTACTTCCTGAACCCGACCAACATGGCGGCCCTGGCCAAGGGCGACTGGTTGGTGCCGACCGGCAAGCAGGCCAACGAGGAACTGGTCAAGCTCACCGCCGGCAAGCAGGGCTGGGACGTCGCCGCGGACAGCGCCACGGACCTGACCGTCGCCCCGTTCCAGCAGGCCGACGGCTACCCGGAGTGGAAGACCAAGTACGCCACGCCGGCCCTCCAGCAGTACTTCGCCAACAAGATCACCCTCGATCAGCTCGGCACGCAGCTGGTCGACGGTGGCAAGCAGGTTCTGAGGTAACGACATGTCACTCTTGCTCGACACATCGGTCGGTTGCCTGGTCGGCGCAGCGGTCGGAGACGCCTTGGGTGGCGCCACCGAGACGGCGCTGCCCGAGCAGATCCGCACCCGCTTCGGCGGCTGGGTCGAGGGCATCGTGCCCCCGTACCACGCCGACTGGGCCACCGCACGGCCCCTCGCGCCGTACCACAAGGGCGACGGGCACATCACCGACGACACGTTGATGACCCACGCCCTGGTCCGCGCGTACGCGGCCAAACGCGACCACCTCGACGCGTACGACGTGGTGGAGCTGCTGGTTCCCGACCTGATCGAGCGGGTGGTGTACATCCCCGACCTGGAGCGCGACGGGGTGACCTTCCACCGGCTCGCGGCCGCCGAGCGGTGGCTGGTCACCCGACTGCACCACGCCCACGCGGATCCGCGCGAGGCCGGGGTCGGCAACATCGTCAACTGTGGCGCGGCCATGTACATGGCCCCGGTCGGCATCGTCAACGCCGGCGACCCGGCCGGGGCGTACGCCGAGGCGGTGGAGATCGCCGGCGCGCACCAGCACAGCTACGGTCGGGAGGCCGCCGCCGTGTTCGCGGCAGCGGTCGCGGCGGCCGCGACGCCCGGCGCGGCTGTCGAGGACGTCGTCGTGGCGGCGCTGGACCTGGCCCGCGACGGCACCCGCGCGGCCATCGACGCGGTGGTCAAGGAGGCCCGCGGCCACCACGACTGGAAGCAGGCCATCCCGGCGCTGCGGGCCGCTGTCGCCCCCTACGACACGGTGGGGGAGGAGTACCGCAGCCCCGGCCTCGGCGCGCGGCGGCCCAGCCGGCTGCACGCCATCGAGGAGCTGCCGGTGGCTCTCGGCATGCTCGTGGTGGCCGGCGGCGACTTCCGGGCCGCGGTGCTCGGCTCGGTCAACTACGGCCGGGACGCCGACTCCACAGCCACCATGGCCGCCGCCATCGCCGGGGCGCTCGGTGGCGCCGACGCGGTGCCGGCGGAGTGGTCCGACGTTGTCGCCACCGCCTCCAGGACCGACCTTGTGGAGCCGGCCCGGGTCCTCGCGACGGTGGCCGGCGAGGTGTTCGAGCGCGACCAGGCCCGGTTCGCCCGCCGGGCGGAGCGGTTCGCCGGGCTGGCCGCCGGTGCCACCCGGGGGGTTGGGGGCGAGACCCGGTGAGGATCACCTGGGTTCAGCCGGAGGACCTGCTGCCACACGAGCTGGCGGCCAGCCGGGACGAGGGACGCGACGTGGCCGCGATCGCCCAGCGGTGGACGGCGGCCGGCGGGGACCTGACCCCACCGGTCAGCGGGGCGTCGGTGACCCCGGCGTCGCCGGGGCTGCGGGCCCTCGCCACGGAGCTGCTGGACGCCGCCGACGCGTTGCCCGCCGTCGACAGCGTCGACGAGGCCGACGACCTGGCCACGCTGCGCGCCGGATGGCCGACCAGTTGGTCGCTGCCGACCGAGGTGTCGTACGACCGGCTGCACGGCGGGTGGCTCGGCCGGGCGGTCGGCTGCCTGCTCGGCAAGCCGGTGGAGAAGATTCCCCGCGAGGGCATCCGGGAGATCCTCACCGCTACCGACCGGTGGCCACTGCGCGACTGGTTCACCGCGAAGGGACTCCCGGCCGACGTGGCCGCCCGCTGGCCGTGGAACCGGCGCAGCGCGCCGAGCAGCCTCGCCGAGAACATCGACGGGATGCCCGAGGACGACGACCTGAACTACGCGTTGCTGGCCCTGCGCGTGCTGGAGACGCACGGTCGGGGCTTCACCAGCGCCGACGTGGCGCAGGCGTGGCTGGACTGGCTGCCCGGCGGGCGGGTCTTCACCGCCGAGCGGGTGGCCTACCGCAACCTGCTGCTCGGGTACCCGCCACCGCGAAGCGCCCGCCGGCACAACCCGTTCCGGGAGTGGATCGGCGCGCAGATCCGCACCGACGTGTACGGCTGGGTCAACCCCGGCCGACCGGACCGTGCCGCCGAGTTGGCGGTGCGGGACGCGACGGTCAGCCATGTCCGGGGTGGGGTGCACGGCGCGCTCTGGGCGGCGGCGCTGGCCGCCGCCGCCCCGGTGGCCGACACGGTGGACGAGGTGCTGGACGCCGCCGAGGCGGTGCTGCCGCCGGGAAGCCGGTTCGCCGCCACGGTCCGGCAGGCGCGTGAGCTCGGCGCGGGGACCGACGACTGGGAACGCGTTGTCGACGAGCTGTACGCACGACACGGCCACCTGCACTGGGTGCACGTCCGCAACAACGCCGCGCTGGTGGCCGCCGCCCTGGCGTACGGGCGGGGGAACCTGGAACGGTCGATCACCGCCGTGGTCAGCGGCGGCTGGGACACCGACTCCACCGGCGCGACTGTCGGCGCGGTGACCGGGGCGCTCACCGGCGCGTCCGGGCTGCCGCGGCGTTGGGTGGCCCCGCTGCGCAATCGGCTGGCCAGCAGTATCGCCGGCTTCGACGGGATCGGCTTCGACGAGCTGGCCGAGCGGACCCTCGCTCTGGCGCAGCCGGCGACGGAAGGGAGCGTGGCATGAGCGCGCGGGTGGCGGTGGTGGGCAGCAGCAACCTGGACCTGGTGGTCACGGCGTCGCGGCTGCCCCACCCCGGTGAGACGGTGCTCGGCGAGAACTTCCGGACCGTGCCCGGCGGCAAGGGCGCCAACCAGGCCGTCGCCGCCGCGCGGGCCGGAGCGGCCTGCGACTTCGTGGGCGCGGTCGGCGACGACGAGTTCGGTACCCGGATGCGGGCGAGCCTCGTCGACGCCGGGGTGGACGTCAGTGGTCTGCGGACCGCCGCGGGCCCCTCCGGCGTCGCGTTGATCGCCGTCGACCGGGACGCGGAGAACTTCATCCTGGTAGCGCCCGGCGCCAACGGCACGCTGACCGAGCTGGACGCGGACGACCGGGCGACGATCGCGGCGGCCGACGTGCTGCTGCTGCAACTGGAGGTGCCGCTGACCGCCGTGCTCCAGGCCGCGCACTGGGCCCGGGCAGACGGCACCACAGTGGTGCTGAACGCCGCACCCGCCGCCGCGCTGCCCACCGCACTGCTCGACCTGGTCGACGTGCTGGTGGTCAACGAGCATGAGGCGGCGGTCGTCGCCGAGGTCACCTCCGACGACCCACCGGTGCTGCTCGACGCCCTGCTGAAGCTGGTGCCCCGGGTGGTGCTCACCCTCGGCGCGCGCGGTGCCGCGTACGCCGATCGACGCGGCCTGCGTCTCGCGGTCCCGGCGCCGCAGATCGACGCGGTGGACACCACCGCCGCCGGTGACGCGTTCACCGGCGCGCTCGCCGTGGGCTGGGCCGAACGCGGCGGCGCCAGCAGCGAGGACACCGTCACAGCCAGCCTGCGCTGGGCCTGCGCCGCCGGCGCGGCCTGCGCCCAGCGGCCCGGGGCGTCCACCGCCCTGCCCGCCCGGCCGGCCATCGACGCCCTCTACGACGCGACCTACCGAGGTGCACAGTGAGCTTCAACCCGTACGTCCCACGCCCGATCGACAGGCCGACCGAGGTGCCGTTGGGCGGGCACGCCGACCTGAGCACCCTGGACGAGGCGAAGATCTTCGCCGCCCCGGCCGACAGGGCCGACTGGCCGGCCTGGCGGGAGCAGATCGCCCGGTGGCGGGTCGACGCCCGGGACCGGATCGGTTACGTCGGCGAGCACTACGACGAGATCACCGGTGACTGCTTCAGCGTCTGCCTGGCCTGGCTCTGGGACGAGACGCTCTACGACCACGAACGCGGCGTCTTCACCGTCGACGAGTTCCTCGACGCGGCCGGGCGGGACTTCGGCGGCTTCGACGGGGTGGTGCTCTGGCACGCGTACCCGGTGATCGGCCTCGACGACCGCAACCAGTTCGACTGGTACCGGGACGTGCCGGAGCTGCCCGATGTGGTGCGCGCGTTCCAGCAGCGTGGGGTGCGGGTCTTCGTCGACTACAACCCGTGGGACACCGGCACCCGGCGCGAGCCGGGCAGCGACGCCGAGGAGGTCGCCACGCTGGCCGGCAAGCTCGGCGTCGACGGGGTCTTCCTGGACACCCTCAAGGAGGGCGCCGGTGAGTTGCGCGCCGCGCTGGACGCGGTGCGCCCCGGCATGGTCCTGGAGGGCGAGAGCCGGGTGCCGCTGGCCCGCATCGCCGACCACGCGATGTCCTGGGCGCAGTGGTTCGCCGACTCCGAGGTGCCCGGCGTGCTGCGGGCGAAGTGGTTCGAGCGACGGCACGTGCTGCACCACACCCGGCGCTGGCACCGCGACCACCTCGACGAGCTGCACTCCGCCTGGCTCAACGGCGTCGGCGTGCTGGTCTGGGAGAACGTCTTCGGCGTCTGGGTCGGCTGGAACGAGCGGGACCGCGCGGTGCTGCGGGCGATGCGCCGGGTGCAGGCCAGCCACGCGGCGTGGTTGCGCGCCGAGGACTGGGTGCCGCTCGCCGACCATCCCGGCGACGGCCAGGTGTACGCGTCCCGCTGGACGCACGACGACGAGCCGCTGTGGACCGTGGTGAACCGGGGCGCGGACCACGACGGCCCGTGGCTGGTCACCGACCCGGACGTCGACCGGCACTTCGTCGACCTGGTCACCGGTGCCAAGTTGACAGTCACCGAGACCGCCGACGGTCGACTGGCGGTGGGCGGCCCGCTCCCGGCCGGCGCGATCGCGGCCGTGGCGCGCGGAGTCGCCTCCGCTCACCGGCACGAGCCGCCGACCGGCGACAAGTCCTTCCCGGCCCGGGCCGCGGTGCGCGTCCGTACGCCGTGGGCGCCCCGACCGCAGGTGCCGCCGGGCCTGGTCGCCGTCGAGAGCGGCCGGTACGACCTGGTCGTCCGGCACCGGGTACGGGAGACCGGGCTGTACGGCGAGGCGCCCTACGTCGACGAGTGGAAGCCCCTGCCGCCCCGGCTGCACCACCCCGGCACGTTGCGGCGCAGTGTGCGCCTCGGCCGGTTCGCCATCGCCGTGCAGGAGGTCACCCACGGCGAGTACGCCGAGTTCCTGCGCGCCACCGGCTACGGGCCGGTGCGTCCGGAGCGGTTCACCGCCGGCTCCGGTCCGGCCGACGCCCCGGTGACCGGGGTCGAGCTGGCCGACGCGCGGGCGTACGCGGCGTGGGCCGGGCTGCGCCTGCCCACCGAGGACGAGTGGCAGGTCGCCGCCGAGGCGGGGCTGCTCGTGCGGCGGGAACCACTGGTGTGGAACCTGACCGAGAGCGAGCACTCCGACGGTCGTACCCGCTTCGCCATTCTGAAGGGCGGCGCGCAGTACCGGGCGGAGGGCTCCGACTGGTATGTCGACGGCGGCCCGCAACCGGCGGACGTGTCGGTGAAGCTGCTGCTCACCGGCGCTGGTCTGGCCCGTTCCGGACAGGTCGGCTTCCGCTGTGCGGCCGACCTGTCGGAGGCGGCGGAGGCGACCCGGTGACCGCGCCACTGGACGGCGTCACTGTCGTTGACCTGGCCACCCTTTTCGCCGGTCCGCTGGCTGCGGCGTTCCTCGGTGACTTCGGCGCCGACGTGATCAAGGTGGAGCATCCGGCCAAGCCGGACCCGTCGCGGGGGCACGGCCCGGCCCGCGACGGCGTCGGGCTCTGGTGGAAGGTGCTCGGCCGCAACAAGCGCACAGTCACCCTCAACCTGTCCGACCCGGACGGCGCGGCGTTGCTGCGCCGGCTGCTCGCCGACGCCGACGTGCTGGTGGAGAACTTCCGCCCCGGAACCCTGGAGCGGTGGGGGCTCGGCCCGGCCGAGCTGCACGCCGTCAACCCCCGGCTGGTGATCACCCGGATCAGTGGGTTCGGGCAGGTCGGCCCGTACGCCCGCCGGCCCGGCTTCGGCACCCTCGCCGAGGCGATGAGCGGGTTCGCGGCGGCCACCGGGGAACCGGACGGGCCACCCACACTGCCCCCGTTCGGGCTGGCCGACTCGGTGAGCGCGCTCGCCGCCGCGTACGCGGTGATGCTCGCCCTGCGGGCCCGCGACGTCACCGGCACCGGGCAGGTCGTCGACCTCGCCATCATCGAGCCGATCATGGCGATGCTCGGACCGCAGATCACCTGGTACGACCAACTCGGCTACGTCCAGCCCCGGCTGGGCAACCGGTCCAACAACAACGCCCCGCGCAACACCTACCGCTGTGCCGACGGGCGCTGGGTGGCGGTCTCCACCAGCGCGCAGAGCATCGCCGAGCGGGTGCTGCGGCTGGTCGGCCGCGGTGAGCTGGTCGACGAGCCGTGGTTCGCCACCGGCAGCGGCCGGGCCGCCCACGCCGACGAGTTGGACGCGGCGGTGAGCGCCTGGGTGGCGCAACGGGACCGCGACGAGGTGGTGGCCGCGTTCGAGCAGGCACAGGCCGCCGTCGCGCCCGTCTACGACGTGCGCGACATCCTCACCGACCCGCAGTACGCCGCGCTGGGCACCGTGCGCACAGTGCCCGACGAGGAGTTGGGCGAGGTACGGATGCAGAACGTGCCGTTCCGCCTCGCCGAGACACCCGGCGAGATCCGGCACGCCGGCAGACGACACGGCCAGGACACCGACGCGGTCTTCGGCGCGCTCGGCCTGAGCGGCGAGGAGCTGGCCGCGCTGCGCGAGCGGGGAGTGCTCTGATGCTGTTGAGCTGGCTCTACGTGCCCGGCGACCGCCCCGACCGGTTCGCCAAGGCGGTCGCCTCCGGTGCCGACGCGGTCATCCTCGACCTGGAGGACGCAGTGGTCGCCGGACGCAAGGCGTACGCCCGGGACGCGGTCGCCGAGTTCCTCGCCGAGACGCACCCGATGCCCGTGCAGGTCCGGGTCAACGAGCTGACCGGCCCGGACCTCGACGCCGACCTGGCGGCGGTTGCCGGCCGACCCGGGTTGGCCGGGCTCCGGCTGCCGAAGGTCGAGTCGGCCGCCACGCTGGCTGCCCTCGCCGAGCGGGTTGACGTACCAGTGCACCCGCTGATCGAGTCGGCGGTCGGGCTGGAGGCCGCGTACCCGATCGCCGCCGCCCACCCGGCGGTGGCCTCGATCGGGCTCGGTGAGGCCGACCTGCGCTCCGATCTGGGGGTGAGCGACGACGACGGGTTGCTCTGGGCGCGCGGCCGGGTGGTGGTCGCGGCCCGCGCGGCCGGTCTGGCCCCGCCGGCAATGTCGGTGTACGCCGACGTCGTCGACCTCGCCGGCCTGGCCGCCTCCTGTGCGGCGGGCCGACGGCTCGGCTTCCTCGGCCGTGCGGCGATCCACCCGCGCCAGCTCCCGGTGATCGTCGACGCGTTCCGGCCGGCCGATCGGGAGGTGGCCCGCGCCGCCGAGCTGCTGGCCGCCGTGGCGGACGCCCACCAGCGGGATTCGGGGACCGTGGTGCTGCCCGACGGCCGGTTCGCCGACCGGGCGATGGTGGCCGCCGCCCGGCGCGTCGTGGACCTCGCCGCCCGCTACGCCGCCTGAGCCTCGCCGGCCGCTCTTCCAGCTCGCCGGTGAGCGGGATGGCCGGGCGGGGCAGCAGTGCCCGGCGGACCGAATCCCGCCACTCACCGTTGCTGTCCCGTCCGGCCGGGCTGGCCGTGCTGCCGACGAGATCGAGCGCGCACGGTTAGCCGGGGTCGAGATGATCGAGTCGTGCGAGGTCGGTGGTGCCGGACCGGACCACTGCCGCCGCGAGCGCCACTGTCGCCGGTTGGACTCCGCTCTGCTGCTCAGCGGTGGCGACCCGGACCGACTGCGCGAGATGCGCCCGTAGGTGCCCGGCGAGCAGGCGGTGAAACGACTGCCCGCTGGCCGCCCGCAGCGCTGTCATCTCCGGCGCGGTGACCATGCCCGGCATGTCGTGCCCCTCGTGCGGATTCGTCGTCGGGGCGGCGGCATCGGCCAGCAGCCGGCGGGCGCGGTCCAGATCGGCGCGCCGGGTGGTCGCCACCTGGGTGGCCGTCTGCCGCCAGGCCGGGTCGGTGGTCCGCGCCGGCACCAGATCGAGTACGGGCAGCAGGCGTTCGGTCATCGCCACAGTCAGTTGCAGCCAGGCGATGTCGGTGGGGTTGAACGCCGTACCAGTGGGCGCCGGTGGCGCGGTCGTCGCCGGTGGAGCGGTCACGGGTGGGGTGGCGGTGCTGGCCGCGTCCCGTTGCCCGATGCCACAGCCGGCGACGAGCAGCACGCCGATGAGCACCGTGAACGCCGTGGGCTGGCGCATCCGACCTTCCTTCCCAACCAGGGCGGCGGGCCCGGGTGGCCGGACCCGCCGCGTGGTGTGGAGCTGTCGCTCAGATCGGTCGGCCGTCGTGACCGCACTTGATGACGGGGCGGATGCAGTCCTGGACCCGGCGGGCCAGCTCGGCCACCGGCCAGGCGTTGAAGAAGTCGCCGTGCATCGTGTAGCCCGGCCCGGAGGCCAGCCGGAACCGCGCCGGGTCACCGGTGACCGGGTACCGCAGCACCTGCCGCAACTTGGGCACGTGCACCGGGTGGGTGCTCGGGCAGGCCTGGTTCACCGGGTACGCCAGGTGGCTCTTGTGGTCCGGTGAGTCGAGGTCACGGCCGTTCCAGCACTGCGGGAAGTCCAGGTACGACTCCAGCATCGTGCCGGACGGGCAGTTGACGAAGTCCTTCGACGGCGGCACGTGCCCGGCGTGCAGGCAGGACCAGCGGGCGATGCTGTCGTTCGGCCCGGTGGCCTTCGCGTTGCCGGCGACGAGCCGCAGCCCCTGCGGGAACGGCTGGGTGTTCGCGACGACGTCGGCGCGTACGCCCTCACCCAGGTAGTAGAACGTGGCGATCGCCGGCTCCACCGCGACGTTGTCCCGGTACAGGGTCGGCACCCAGTAGGACGAGACGTCCACCCGCGGGTCGCAGGTGGTGGGGGAGTTGACCAGGTCCGGGAGGGTGGTCTTGGCGTTCGTCACAGTGCTGCCGAAGAAGCTGTGCATGTGCGACGCCCCGGGCAGCCCGGGGAAGACGATCGGGTCGTCCGGCAGCCGGTGGCTGTAGGTGCAGTCGGCGGGGAATTCGGCGACCCGGATGGCGTTGGCGCCGAAGTCAGCGCCGGCTCGGCCGGCGGCGGCGTCGGCCCGGTCGGTGGCGGAGACCAGGTACGTGCCGAGTAGCACCAGCAGGGCGCCGATCGCCGTGGCGAGGCGCAGTCGGCGGGGGATGCCGGAGAGGGGTGCGGCCCTGTCCATCGTGACTCCTGTCGGGGACGGGTCAGGGACAGCTCCGGCGCCGCCGCCGAAGGCATCGGAGTTGTGCCTGGCCAGACTGGGTGGTGGCCGGTTGGGGCCGGTGCGAGAGAGCGCTCTCACTGCTCCCCAGCCTCACGCCGAAGTCGACAATTGTCAATACGTGCCGCAGTTGGTGGAAAAGTCGCCGAAGGGCCGGACCCTGGTGGGGTCCGGCCCTTCGCTGTGCTGAGGGTGTGTGGGTGTCAGCTGGTGGCGTAGCCGCGGGTGGCGATCCAGTCGGCGAGGTGTTCGACGCTGATCTGGTAGGCGGCCTGGTTGGGGTCGGCGGAGTCGGCGATGGTGACGGTGTTGCCGTTGTCGTGGTAGCCGACGACGCTGATGTAGTGCCCGCCCTCGTAGGAGTGGGTCACACCGTCGGTGTCGGTGCTGGTGCCGGCGATGTTGGCGACCACGGCCCGACCGTCGTCGACGGTGCGGACGATGTCGGCGCGCAGGGTGTCGGTCTGCGTGGTGTTGGCGTCGGGGGTGCTGATCTCCACCGACCGGTAGGCGTTGGTCTTGCCGGTTTCCTTGTTCAGCACGGGGGTGATGTCGTTGATGGAGTTGGTGCCGGCCTCGGTGGTGCCCATTTCCTTGGCCATGTCGTCGACGTTGATGTTCTTGCCCTGCACGGACAGGGCGTTTCGGGTGGCGGCGGGCCCGCAGTAGTAGAAGTTCGGCTGGGCTTCGTAGCGCACGCCGAGTTCCCGCTCACCGTGGCCCTTGCGGTCGGTCTGGGTCTGGGTGGCCGGCTTGGTGGTGGGGGCGGCGAAGGCGGTGGTGACGGGGCCGGCGATGGCGCCGCCGGTGAAGGCGAGGCCGGCGGCGGTCAGAGTGGTCTTGCGGATCAGATCGGTACGCATGATGGCGTGCTCCTCTGCATCGGGGGTGTGCCCGCACCACCTGGGGGGTGGGTGGTGGTGCGGGGGAGTTCTTGCCCGGCGACCCGCAACGAGGGGGTCGGCGTCGGGACAGGGTGTAACCGTTCGCGGCGGCGGGTCATTCCACCTCCCCGCGGGGGTTGGCCGTTGGGGTGCTCGGCCGTGCGGGGGATGCGACCGCAGTGGGCTGCCCGGGTGTTCCCGGCGGCGGCCCGGCCGTTGTGGTGCTCGGCCGTGCGGGGATGTAACCGAGGCGGCCTACCGGGTGTTCCCGGGGGCCGCTGCCCGCGCCCTGCGACTCGACGGTCGCGGTGGTCTGCCAGGTATAACGACCCCGCCCGGCCGCCGATTCCACCACGGGGGTGGCCCCGACCACCCGACACCCCAGGCCAAACCCGACAACCCACCCAGCCCGTCGACCTGGCGAACCCGACACGACGCCCACAACCACGTGATCGACTCGGGTTCCTGAAAGTCGCGGTGTCCGAGTGCCGGGGATACCCCGATTTCAAGAAAGCCGAGTGGATCATGCCTGTCTGCGCCGTTCGCGCGCGCCGGACCGCGACTGACCGGCAGGTCGGCGCGTCGTGAGGTCGACCCTGATCGGGTTGCCGTGTGAGGCGGTAGGGCTGGTTGAGGTTGAGCGGCGCGTCGGGCCTGGTTGGGGTCGGCCGAGTGGTCCGGCCGCGTCTGGTAGCGGTTTCCGCGCCCGGTGGCCGGGCCTTGTCGAGGTTGCGGGTGGTGCGGTGGGGCCCTGGTTGAGGTTGCCGCCTCGTTTGGTGCGGCCTGGCCCAGCTCAGCGGAGTGCGAACCCGGCGCAAGATCGTGCTTGATCCAGGAAACAGGGCCTTCCTCGTGCCACGAGACCACTACATCAAGGATCGAGCACGACCTTGCGGACTTTGGGCAGGGCACCGGAAAGCTCGCCCGATCCCCGGCCTGAACGCCGTCGCGCGAGGAGAGCGGCTGTTCGTCAACGCCGGGCCAGCGTCGATCAAGGAGTTGTGGTGGGGGACAAGGTTCTCAGTCGTGACCAAACCGGGCACCACAACTCCATGATCGCCTCGACCGGGCAGGGCGGCACGAGCGGGGCAGCACCGGCGAGGCGGCACTCGCGGGGCGGCACGGGCGGGGGTGGTCCCGACGTGCGGGTGGGCAGGGCACCGGCAAGCTCGCACGGCGCGGCCGGAGCGGTTCCGACGTGCGGGTGGGGCAGCCCGAACGCGTCGGACTGCCCCACCCGGGGAGCGCACACACGAGATCAGAACCCGAGGACGCTCCGCCCGCCGACCACCGGCAGTCGCAGTTCGCTGTCGTTCGGTGCGACCCGCAGCTCGGTGCCGCCCAACGGCAGGAGCGTGTACTCCTGGTCGCTGGAGAAGACGACAACGCCGATCCGGTGTCCCGCCGGGAAGATGTAGTCCTTCGGCTCCATGGTCCACCGGTAGTCGTACATTTTGCCCTGCTTGATCGGCTCGGTGCGCGCGGCGCTCTTGCGGTTCTGCGGATCCATCCACCCTCGCGTCACCACGGTCGGGGCGGCGGTCGACCCGGCTCGACCGTAGTCGACAAGGTACGCGGTGAGGTTCGCGTCCGGCTTGTTGTCGACAGCCATCCGCAGTCGCATCTCCGGCCGCCCGGAGATGCGTACGCTCTGCGTCAGCTCGGGGGAGCGGTAGGCGAGTCGGTTGGCGCTCGCGGTGTCCGGGTTGGCCACCAGGGTGTCCGGGTGGATGGTCCGGCCCTCGTCGACGAAGCTCTGCTCGATCTTGGCCTTCGGCGGCTTGCCGGTGGTGAGCGAGCCGGGTGCTGTGGTGTCGGTGGCCGCGAAGCGCAGGCCGACCTGCCGTGCCGCCGGGTCGGGCCAGTTGGCGTACGTGGTGTAGGCGCGGTCCTCGCGCTGGAGCACCGCGGTCGGCTCGTCCATGATGCCGTTGCGGACGTTCCACAGCCAGAAGTCGAACCAGCGGTTCTCGGTCTGCTTGTACGTCCACGTCTGACCGCTGGGCAGGGTCACCGACGCGCTGCTGCCCGGGCCACCGTGGCCGCCCTGGTGCAGCCAGATCTTGCGGGGGACGTCGCGCTTGGCGAGTTGGTCCCACCAGCCGGCGAAGTGCTCGGTCTTCACGTTCCAGTCGTTGAGGCCGTGCACGACGAAGACGCTGGCCTTGACGTCACGGGCGTCGAGGTAGTCGCGGTCCTGCCAGAACGTCGAGTAGTCGCCGGTGACCCGGTCCTGCTCCGCGGTGATCTCGGCGAGCTCGTCGGCGCACTGCCCCTCGGCGCGTGCCTGCCCGGCGGTGTACTGGGCCAGGATGTCGAGGTCTTCGCCCTGGAAGGTGCCGGGCGCGACGACGAGGCCGTTGGCCCGGTAGTAGTCGTACCAGCTGCTGATCGCGGAGACCGGCACGATGGTCTTGAGCCCCTTGACGCCCGTGGTGGCCACCTGGTTGGGCAGCGTCCCGTTGTAGGAGACACCGGTCATGCCGACCGCGCCGGTGGTCCAGCCGGCGGTGACCGGGGCGCCGTTCACGTCGTACGCTTTCGCCCGGCCGTTGAGCCAGTCGATGACCGCCTTGGTGCCGAGCGTCTCGGCCTGGTCTCCGCTGGTCGGGCAGCCGTCCGAGTCGCCGGTGCCGACGCTCTGGCCGAGCACCACCGCGTACCCGCGGGGCACGTAGTAGTCGTCCAGCGAGCCGGGCAGGTTGGCTTTCGCCTGGGCCCGTTGTGCGCCGGCGTCGAGGGCGCGACGCCCGTTGCGGTCGGTCAGGCCGTTCTGCGGCAGGTCGTCGACCAGCACGCTCGGGTACGGCACGTCACCCCAGGTGCCCTTGCGGTACGGGCTGTGCTCGAAGATGACCGGCACCTTGAAGCCCTGCGTGGCGGTCTCCCGGGGGCGGGAGATGTCGATCGCCACCCGGTCGGGTCGACCGTCGTGGTCGGTGTCCACTGGGGTCTGGACGAACACCCGCTCCTCGATCGCGTCGGCGAGCGAGAACACCGGTTGGGTCATGCCGTCGCTGACCACGATGCCGGTGGGCGTGGTGGGCGTGGGCGGAGCCGCAGCCGCGGGTGGGGCTGCGCTGAGGACCAGGGCGCCGGACATGCCGACGCTCAGGAGTGCCAGATGACGGGGTCGACGCATGCGCGTCTCCCTTCGGTTGGGCTGGTTGCCGGGTAGGCACTGGCCAATCTCGAAGATCCATTCGTCGCCATGCTAGGTCCGCCGCGGCGTCCCGTCGATCCCATCGGCTGTCCACTGTGGCCGGTCAGGGAGTCGGTGGTGTCACCGCGATGATCAGGTGGGAGCGCTGGTCGCTGGCGTTGCGGTAGAGGTGCGCCAGGCGCGAGTCGAAGGTGACCGACTCACCGGCGGTGAGGGTGTACGACTCACCGCCGATCTCGGCGACAACCTCACCGGTGATGACGATCGCGCATTCGGTCGACGGGTGCGCCCACGGTTCGGCCGAGCTGGCGTCGCCGGGTGCGAGGTGGGCCTGGAGCACCTCCAGGTCGCCGCGGCCGGGGGTGAGTCGTTCGTAGGTGATCTGGCCGGGTGGCGCGGCCAGCCTGGTCCGGGCGCCGACGCGGCTGACGTGCACGGGTGGCGCTTCCGGTTCGGAGAACAGCTCCGCGATCGAGGTGTCGAAGACCTGGGCGAGCTTTCGCAGTGTGGAGAGGCTGGGGTCGGTGGCGCCGTTCTCGATCTGGCTGAGCAGCGCGGGGGACACGTCGGCGGCTGTGGCGAGCTGACGCAGCGTGAGGGAGTGCTGCTGACGCAGGTCGCGGAGGCGGTCACCGAGCATGTGTCCTCGTTCCAAATACAGTGTGGCTGAATCTTGATTGACCAAACTATACGACCATGTTTAGGATCACTAAACATCAGGCGGCCATGTTCAGTTCAAGCGAACAAGCCGCACCGAGGCGCGAACCGGACGTCTGCCGCCCGGTCTACATCCAACCCCGAGACGACGCCCCCGAGAAGCCCGCGACGCCCGTCCTCCCATCGGCCCGGCCGACGCGTGGTGTCGCCCGCCGGGCGTCGACGCCCCGCGGATCCCGCACAACGGGCCGCGCGATACGAAGGTAGGAACAGCATGTCGGTGTCTCCCCGCCGGCTCCTCGCCGGAGCGTCCGCTCTGGCGACGCTGGCCGTCCTCTCCGTCAGCGCCTGTAGCGCCGGCGGCAGTGGTGGAAACGCGAACGGTACGGCCAAGACCCTCACCGTGAACACCTCGTTCGTGCTCAAGACCCTCGACCCCGGCCGGGTCTACGAGGCCACCGGTCTGACCGCCGTGCACGCCCTCTACGACACCCTGCTCACCTTCAAGGGTTCGGACGTGAGTAAGCCGGTCCCCGCGCTGGCCGAGTCGTACCAGGCGTCGCCGGACGCCAAGACGTTCACCTTCAAGCTCCGGCAGGGCGTGACGTTCGCCGACGGCAGCCCGCTCACCGCCGACGACGTCGTCTTCTCGCTCAACCGGCTGAAGAACATCAAGGGCAGCCCCGCTGTCACAGTCAGCGGCCTGACCGTGACCAAGACCGACGACAGCACCGTCGTGGTCGCCTCGGCCACCCCGGACCCGAACATCCCGGTGGTGCTGTCGATGCCGTCGACAGCGGTGCTCAACTCCACTGCCGCCAAGGAGCACGGGGCCCGTGACGGCGCCGACGCCGCCCAGGGCGACACCGCGCAGCAGTACCTGGACACCAACTCCGTCGGCAGCGGCCCGTACGTGCTGAAGTCCTACGACCCCTCGTCGCAGGTGGTGTTGGAGGCCAACCCGAAGTACTGGGGCACGAAGCCGCAGTTCTCCCGGGTGGTGCTGCGCAACATGGACGTGCAGACCCAGAAACTGACCATGCAGCGTGCCGAGGCGGCCGAGATCTCCCTGGACATCTCCGGCAAGCTCCTCGACGGACTGCCGGGCAGCCTGCAGACCTCCGGCGTGCAGGACACCGTCTACTTCCTGTTCCTCAACGCCGACCCGGGCGTCTCGGCGGTCACCTCGAACCCGAAGTTCAACCAGGCCCTGCGCGCCGCCATCGACTACCAGGGAATCGCCGCCCTGTACGGCAAGGGCGCCGCCCCCGGCGCCGGGCTGGTCGCACCCGCCTTCCCGGGCGCGCTGCCGGCCGGCGAGGAGTCCAAGCGGGACGTGGCCAAGGCCAAGGCCCTGCTCACCGAGGCCGGCCTGACCAACCCGACGGTGAAGTTCACCTACCCGGCCATCACCTACAAGGGCGTGGACCTCGGCACGGTGGCCACCAAGGTGCAGGGCGACGCCGCCGAGGCCGGCATCAAGCTGGAACTCAACCCGCAGCCGCTGACCACGTTCCTCGACGAGATGCGCGGCGGGAAGTCGCCGCTCGGATTCACCCCGCAGAGCCTGAACTACCCGGTCGCCGACTCACTGATCAACAACATGGCACCGGGCCAGGCGACGGCGCTGCGCTCCGGCTGGACCGTCGAGCGGGCCGACCCGGCTGTGGTGGCCGCCGGCAGGAAGGTCACCGCGACCCTCGACCTGGCCGGTCGGGCCACCGCCATCCAGGAGTGGCAGCGGCTGATGAACGCGTCCTCGCCGTACCTCGTGCTGGCCAGCAACTCCTCCATCGTCGTGGCGACCACGGACCTGACCGGGGCGGACTACACCGCCGCCGGTTGGCAGGTGGACGTCGCAGCGGTCGGCCGCAAGTAGTCCCGACGACATGACGACAGTCAACGACGGTAAGCCGGGCGCGGTCGCCACGACCGCGTCCCGGCCCCGGGTCGCCCACCCGCTGCTGACCTTCCTGGCCAAACGGGTGGCGGTCACCGCCGGCCTGCTGCTCGGCGTCACTGTGGTGACGTTCGGTCTGGTCAACGTGGTCCCCGGTGACCCGGTCACCGCCAACCTCTCCGACCAGGCGCTCAACGACCCCGCCGCGGTGGCCGCGTTCCGCGAGAAGTGGGGCCTGGACCAGCCGCTCTGGGCCCAGTACCTGCACTACCTGGGCAACCTGCTGCACGGCGACCTGGGTCACTCCCAGCAGACCGGACGGGCCGTCCTGGACGACCTGCTGCACTACGTGCCGGCGACCCTGGAACTGGCCCTCCCGAGCATGGTGCTGGCGCTGCTCATCGGCACCGGGGTCGGCATGCTCGCGGCGGTCCGCAACGGCCGGCTCACCGACCAACTGGTCCGGGTCGGCGCCCTGCTCGGGCTCTCCACCCCACCGTTCTGGCTGTCCCTGGTCGTGCTCTACGTCTTCTTCTACCAGCTCGGCCTGGCCCCCAGCGGCGGGCGACTCTCCACGGACTTCAGTCCGCCGCCCACCGTCACCGGCATGTACACGCTCGACGGGGCGCTCGCCGGGCAGTGGGACGTCGCCTGGGACGCCGCCCAGCACCTGTCCCTGCCGGTGCTGGTGCTGACCTCGTTGACGGTGGCGATGCTGGTCCGCTTCGTCCGCTCGGCGATGCTCGAGGTGCTCCAGCAGGACTACATCCGGGCCGCGTACGCCAAGGGCCTGCCGACCCGGGTGGTGCTGCGCCGGCACCTGCTGCGCGCCGGCCTCGTCCCAGTGGTCACCGTCTCCGGCCTGGCGTTCGCCTCGCTGCTCTCCGGGACGGTGCTTGTCGAGAGCATCTTCGGCTGGCCCGGCGTCGGCCAGTACGCCTACCGCAGCGCCACGGCGCTGGACCTGCCCGCGATCCTCGGCGTCAGCCTGTTCGTGGCGCTGGTCTACACGCTGGTCAACCTGACCGTCGACCTGCTGTACGGGCTCATCGATCCGAGGATCCGGTTGTCATGACCACACTTGCAGACCCGAAGGCGGAGCGGGCCCTGGGCCGACGCCGCTGGCTCGGCCGACTGCGCGGTGGCTCGACCAGCCGACCGGTCTGGCGTCAGCCGATCACTGTGGTGGCGTTGACGATCCTCGGTGGATGGTTGCTGCTGGCGTTGCTCGCCGACGTTCTCGCACCGTACGACCCGTTGGCGCAGAGCGCCGACACGTACGCGTCGCCCTCCGGGGCGCACTGGTTCGGCACCGACTCGCTCGGGCGCGACATCTTCAGCCGGGTCGTCCACGGCGCCCGCCTGTCCATTCCGCTGGCCCTGGCCATCGTCTCGCTGGCCCTGCTGGTCGGCGGGCTGCTCGGGCTGGTCGCCGGGTACGTCGGCCGGTTCGTCGACGAGGCGCTGATGCGCCTGACCGACCTGGTGTTCGCGTTCCCGCAGATCATCCTGGCCATGGCGGTGACTGCGGCGTTCGGCCCGAACACCCGCAACGCCGTGCTGGCCCTGGTCATCGTCTCCTGGCCGGTCTACGCCCGGGTGATCCGCAGCGCGGTGCTGAGCATGCGCGGCGACGACTACCTCAACGCCGCCCGCCTGCTCGGGGTCGGGCCGATCCGGGCGTTGCGCCGCGACGTGCTGCCCAACAGCATCGGCCCGGCGATAGTGCTGGCCACCCTGGAGTTGGGCAACGCGGTGCTGCTGCTCGCCGCCCTGTCGTTTCTCGGCCTGGGCCCCCGCCCGCCGGCCGCCGAGTGGGGCTCGATGGTGGCCCTCGGCGCGCAGGACCTGTCGATGTGGTGGGTGAGCGTCTTTCCCGGCCTCGCCATCCTCACCGTGGTGATGGCCTTCAACGTGCTCGGCGACGCGCTGCGCGACCGGCTCGACCCCCGCTACACGAAGGGACGCTGAGGTGGCACCGCTACTCGACGTCGAATCCCTGGCCGTCACCCTGCCCTCACCGCGTGGCCCGCTGCCGATCCTGCACGACGTGTCGTTGACAGTCGACGAAGGTGAACTGGTCGGCATCGCGGGGGAGAGTGGCTGCGGCAAGAGCCTCACCGCGCAGACCCTGCTCGGGCTGCTGCCCCCGGGGGCGGCGGTCACCGGCTCGGCCCGGTACGCCGACACCGACCTGCTGGGCCTGGACGCCCGGGGCTGGCAGCGGGTCCGTGGCGCCGGCATCGCCATGGTCTTCCAGGACCCGAGCGCGGCCCTGCACCCGATGCTCACCGTCGGGCGGCAGCTCACCGAGCACATGCGGGTGCACCTGCGGATGGACCGTCGCGCCGCCGGCCGCCGCGCTGTGGAACTGCTCGACCAGGTGCGCATCCCGGACCCGGAGCGGGCGCTGCGCGCCTACCCGCACCAGTTCTCCGGCGGGATGCGGCAGCGGGTGGCCATCGCCATCGCGCTGGCCGCCCGGCCCCGACTGCTGATCGCCGACGAGCCGACGACCGCCCTCGACGTCACAGTGCAGGCCGGCATCCTCGCCCTGCTGGAACGGCTGCGCGCCGAGACCGGGCTGGCCGTCGCGTTCATCACCCACGACCTCGGGGTGCTCAGCGCCCTGACCACCCGTGGCTACATCTTCTACGCCGGGCGGGTCGTCGAGACCGGTCCGACCGGCGCGCTGCTCACCGCCCCCACCCACCCGTACACGGCCGCGCTGCTCGGCGCCCGACCGCACGGCACCCAGACCGGCGGGACGTTGCGGCCCATCCCGGGCGCGCCGCCGGCACCCGGTGAGGCGCCGCCGGGCTGCCCGTTCCAACCCCGATGCGGGTACGCCGAACCGTCCTGCGGCGAGGCCCCGCCCCCGCTCACCCCCGCCGGCGTCGACCGGTCGGTGGCCTGCGTGGTCCGTCCGCACCTGGAGGTGGCCGCGTGAACACCTCCGCGCGACTGTCCTTCACCGACGTCGAGGTCGAGTACCGCTCCCGAGGACGTGGGCGGGTACGGGCCGTCGCCGGGGTCAGCCTGGAGGTGTCACCCGGCCAGATCGTCGGGCTGGTCGGCGAGTCCGGGTGCGGCAAATCCACACTGGCCCGCGTCGCGGTCGGGCTCAGCGCACCGAGCGCCGGCACCGTCGAGTACGCCGGCCGACCGGTCACCCCGCTGGGCTGGCGGCCCCGATCCGGTGCCGAGGTCGGCCTTCAGATGGTCTTCCAGAATCCGTACGCCTCGCTGAACCCCCGGCGCACCATCGGCTCCCAACTCCTCGACGGCGTGCCGGCCGCGGTCACCGGGTCGGCCCGCCGGGCCCGGGTACATGAGCTGCTCGAACGGGTGGCCATGCCGACCAGCGCCGCCCAGCGGTATCCGCACCAGTTCTCCGGCGGTCAGCGGCAGCGTCTGGCGATCGCCCGCGCGCTCGCCCCGGAACCCCGGATGATCATCGCGGACGAGCCGGTCACCGCGCTGGACGCCTCGTCCCAGGCGCAGGTGGTCAACCTGCTCGTCGGGCTGGTCCGCGACCTGGACATGGGCATGCTCTTCATCTCCCACGACCTGGCGCTGGTGCACGAGATCGCCGACGTGACAGCCGTGATGTACCTGGGCCGGATCGTCGAGGCCGCACCCACCCGCGAGCTGTGGCGCGAGCCCCGACACCCGTACACCCGGGCGTTGATCGACGCGGTGCCGCAGATCGGGCCCACCCCGCGCCTGCCCGCCATCCTCGCCGGGGAGGTGCCCGACCCGGCCAACGCGCCCACCGGGTGCCGTTTCCGGCCACGCTGCCCGCACGCGTTCGCCCCCTGCGGGGAGCAGCCCCCCACAGTCGACCTGGGCGACCGCAGCGTCGCCTGCTGGCTCACCGACTCCGCAACGGCCCCGACCGTCGCGCGCTCACTCTGAGGACACCCATGCGCATGCCCACCGAACAGGTACTGGTCAACCTCGCCCTCTACGACGGTGTCCAGGACGCCCTCCAGCCCGATCGCGGCATCTGGATCGACGCCGACGGGATGATCCGTGCCGTCGGTCAGGTCGACGACGTCCTCGCCGAGGCCGGCGCGGCCCGGGTGGTCGACCTGGGCGGCGAGCACGTCATGCCGGGTCTGACAAACATGCACGTCCACCTCTCGCTGGGGTTGCCCGGCCACCTCGCCGACACTGTGCACGGCGCGAACCTGGCCGAGTTGGTGCTGCTGATGGCCGACTCGGCCCGGCGCACCCTGCACTCCGGTGTCACCACCGCCCGCCTCGTCGGGGAGAGCCGGTACGCGGACTTCGCCCTGCGCAGGGGGATCGAGGCCGGCGCTGTCGACGGCCCGCGCATCTTCACCGCCGGGCACGCGCTCTGCTGCACCGGTGGGCACGGCTGGGACGCCGACGCCCTGGAGGCCGACGGCGCGGACGGGTTCCGGCGGGCCACCCGCGAACAGCTCCGCGCCGGCGCCGACCTGATCAAGGTCTGCATCTCCGGTGGGATCGCGGGCCAGCACGAGGCGATCGACACCCCGCAGTTGCTCGACGACGAGATGGCCGCTGTCATCCGCGTCGCGCACGACTGGGGGCGCAAGGTCACCGCGCACGCCGGCCCGGCCGACTCGGTCCGCCGCGCCGTCGAGCTGGGCCTCGACTGTGTCGAGCACGGGTACGAGCTGACCGACGACGTCACCCGACTGATGGCCGAGCGGGGTGTCTGGTACGTGCCGACGATAGTGGTGAGCCGCTGCGAGCAGTTCTTCCGCGATTCCGGGGTGCCCGGTTGGCTGATGGACCGGGCCCTCGCGGCCGGGCCCCGGCACTGGGAGAGCCTTCAGCACGCCATCCGCAACGGCGTGCCGATCGCGCTGGGCAGCGACATGCCCCCGCACGCCGGCTACGACGAGACCACGGCGACCATCCGCGAGCTGGAGTTCATGGTGGACGCGGGGATGCCCGTCGCTGACGCGCTCAAGGCCGCCACCACCCGCCCCGCCCAGTGGCTGGGACGTGCCGACACCCTCGGCGCCGTCGAGGTCGGCAAGCATGCCGACCTGCTGGTGCTGCGCGACGACCCGACCCGCTCGGTCTCCGCGTTGCGCACCCTGCACGCGGTGATGAAGGGCGGGGTGGCGTACCGCGACGACCACGGCCGGCTCGGCGTGCCGCGATGAGCAGCATCACGCAGGTCGCCGACGGGTACCTCGACGCGCTCGCCGAGCTGGACCCGCAGGCGGCCGAGGCGGTGGGGCGTACCCCTCGATCGCACGTCCCGGACCTCTCGCCGGACGGCTTCGACGCCCGTGCGGAGTTGGCCCGGCGCACCGCGACGGCCGCGGCGGCGGCGACCACCCACGACCCGGGCGAGCGGTCCCTGGCCGATGCCCTGCTCGACCGGCTGGCCAGTGAGGTCGACCTGTACGACGCGGGGTTCACCACCCGACTGCTCGCCCCGCTGGCCACGCCGGTGCACCTGCTCCGGCAGCTCTTCGACAATCTGCCCCGGCACACCGAGGACGACTGGGCGGTGGTGGCCGACCACCTGCACCAGGTGCCCGACGCCCTGGACCGGTACGCCGCGACGCTGCGCCGGTCGGCACAGCAAGGACAACTGGTCGCCCGCCGCCAGGTGCTGGTGGTCGCCGACCAGTGCACCTCCTGGACCACCGCCGACTTCTACGGGCGGTTGGTCGACGGCTGTCCCGGCGGCCCGCTCGCCGCTCGGCTGCACCGGGGCGCGCGGCTGGCGAGCGCCGCCACCGCCGGTTTCGCGGCGTTCCTCCGCACCGAGCTGGCACCCGCGGCGTCCGCCGTGGACGGTGTCGGCGGCGACCTGTACCGGGTCACCGCCCGCAGCTTCCTCGGCGCGACAGTCGACCTGAACGAGGTGTACGAGTACGGCTGGGCGGAGTTGGACCGCACCGCCGCCGAGCTGCGGACCGTCGCGGGCGAGCTGGGCCACTCGCGGGTGACTGCCGCGCGGACGGCCCTGGACGCCGACCCGGCCGCTCGGGTGACGGCCGGGCCTGCCCTGGAGGAGTGGCTGCGCCAGCGCACCGAACAGCTGACCCGGGCCCTCGACGGCACCCACTTCGACATCCCGTCCGCCACCCGCCAGGTGTTGTGCCGGATCAGCCCCGCCACGTCCGGGGTCATGTACTACACGCCGCCCGACCCGGCGTTGACGCGTCCCGGCGCGATCTGGTGGTCGGTGCCCACCGGCGAGTCGACGGTGCCGGTGTGGCGGCACGTCGGCACGCTCTGCCACGAAGGGCTGCCCGGCCACCACCTCCAGCACGCCGTCACCCTCACCACCGCCGCCCTGCACCCGTGGCAGCGCACCCTGTGCCAGGTGCACGGGTACGCCGAGGGGTGGGCGCACTACGCCGAGCGCCTCGCCGACGAGATCGGCCTGTACGCCGGCCCGGCCGAGCGGCTCGGCATGCTCGACGGTCAGCTGTGGCGGGCCGCCAGGGTGGTCATCGACCTGGGCCTGCACCTCGGGCTGCCGATCCCGGCCGGTAACGGGTTCACCGAGGAGCGCCGGTGGACGCCAGCGCTCGCGGTGGACGTCCTCACCCGCGTTGTCGGCCTGGACGCCGAGACCGCCCGTTTCGAGGTCGACAGGTATCTCGGCTGGCCGGCGCAGGCCCTGGCCTTCAAGGTCGGCGCGCGGCTGTGGCAGCAGGCCCGCCGGGACGCCGAGCGCCGCGAGGGCGCCGCCTTCGACCGGAAACGCTTCCACCACACCGCGTTGGCGCTCGGACCCATGGGACTGGATCCGCTGCGCGCCCGTCTGGCCGACCTGCCCTGCCCCCGGCACCGCCGTACCCGATCGGAAGTGACAGCCGATGAGCGATGAGCTCCGCACCACCATCACCGACCTGTACCGGTCCCTCGGCGACCGGCCCGCCTTCGACGCGCACCTGCACCCCAACCTGACGTTCTGGGAGTCTGATTCGGACGGCCTGCTGTCCGGCCTGCCCGCGCTCGACGACCTGCGGGACCGGCGGGCGACCCGGGCGACGGGGTCGGCGCCGATCTCGGTGGCGCCGGAGGACCTGCGCGCCGATGCCTGGGGCGACACGGGTCTGGTCCGCTACGTGCTGCGGGCCCGTTTCGCCGACGCCCGCCCGGACGAGTGTTTCCGGGTGACCGACGTGCTGCGCCGCGAGGATGGCTCCTGGCGCATCGTGCACCACCACGCGGAGGCCGTGCGATGAGCGCCGAGGAACCCACCACCGATCTGTACGACCTGCGGGTCGTGGTGGAGCGGATCGAGGGTCGCTCGGTGTGCGGTCTGAAACCGGGCGACCACATCGACCTGACCGGCTCCAACCGGCTCACCATCCCGGCCGGGGGGCACTTCTGCCTGTACGCCCTGGCGGCGTGCCTGCCGTTGCTGCCGGCGAAGCAGCGGGCGCTGGCCGAGGGCGACTGGATGGCCCGGGACAGCCACGTCGCCTGTCCGGACCCGGACGAGCGGCTCATCATGCGCATCGAACGGACCGGCCTTCAGCGCATCCCCACCGAGGAGTTGACGTGAGCGCTGGGCTGGTCGGCATCGGCCTACAGTCCGACAAGTCCGCCGACGAGTACGCGGAACTGGCCGAACTGACCGAGCGGCACGGCTTCGACGTGCTGTCGGTCTTCGGTGACCTGATGTACCAACCGCCGATCTTCCCGCTGTTGGTGGCGGCCCGGCACACCCGGCGGATCCGCCTGGGCGCGGCCTGCCTCAACCCGTTCACCATGCACCCGGTGGAGGTCGCCGGTCAGGTGGCCGCACTGGACCTGGCCTCGCGGGGTCGGGCCTACCTGGGCCTGGCCCGGGGCACCTGGCTCAACGAGGTCGGTGTGCCGCAGGTCCGTCCGATCCGGCGCATCGTCGAGACGGTCGCCGTCGTACGGCTGCTGCTCGCCGGCGACGACAGCGGTTTCCAGGGTCGGGAGTTCACAGTCGCGCCGGGCACGTCGCTGCGGTACACGCCGGCCCGTGCCGACGTGCCGGTCCTCGTCGGCACCTGGGGGCGGCAGACCGCCCGGGCAGCGGCCGGCTTCGCCGGCGAGGTCAAGGTCGGCGGGTCGGCCAACCCGGCGATGGCCCGGATGATGCGCGCCTGGCTGGACGACGCTGCGGTCGCGGGCCGGAACGGCACTGGTGTCGTGCTCGGCGCTGTCACAGTCGTCGACGAGGACGGTGCGATGGCACGTCGGGTGGCGCGCCGGGAGGTGGCCATGTACCTGGCGGTGGTCGCCGCCCTCGACCCGACGATCGAGGTGGACCCGGAGTTGCTGGCCCGGATCCAGCGGCACGTCGGCCGCCGGGAGGACGACCTCGCCGGTGCGCTGATCGGCGACGACCTGCTTGATCTGTTCGCCTTCTCCGGCACGCCCGAGCACGTCGCGGGGCAGGCCGCGGCGGTGTTCGACGCCGGGGCGAGCCGGGTGGAGTTCGGTACCCCGCACGGGTTGACGCCGCACGGCGGCATCGACCTGCTCGGCCGGCGGGTGCTCCCACTGTTACGCGGCTGAAAACTCCTCATCAAGGGCCTCGAAGATCACGCATTCCTGCATATGATCTTGCGGGAAGTCGCCCGAAGAGGCGGTTTTCGTCCACATTAGACGAGGAGCGACATGCTCAGGAAAACGCGATGGCTGTTGGCCGTCGCCGTCACGGCCACGACGCTGACCGCCCTACCGGGCGGCGCTGCCACGGCCGGACCCAGCGACATCGGTCAGACCGGCGCACCCGCGGCCACTGCCGATCCGAAGACGCGCACCGTCACCCTGCTGACCGGGGACGTGGTGACCGTACGGGACACCGGACCGGGCTGCCCCCAGGCCACAATTCGGCCGGCGGACGACAACGCGGTGATCCACCAGAGCTGCGGCCCCGATGGCCACCTGCACGTCATCCCCGCCCGCGTCGCGTCCCAGATCGGCCCGGTTCTGGACCCCGACCTGTTCGACGTCACCACGCTGATCGCCGACGGCTACGACGACGACAACTCCACCGAGCTGCCGCTGATCGTGCAACCCGCCACCGCGTCCGCCCGGGTGGCCGCGCTCGGTGACGTGCTGTCGCTGCCCAGCATCGGTGCGGTCGCCGGCCGCGTACCCAAGAAGAGCCCGACCACGGCGAAGCTCGCGACCAACTCGCTGCTCGCCGGCGCGAAGAAGGTCTGGCTCGACCGCAAGGTCCGGGCCACCGCCCTGACCGACGGCGGACGACCGGCCGGCCTGGACCGCAACCTGGGCCAGATCGCCGCGCCGGACGCCTGGAAGGCCGGCTACACCGGCAGGGGCGTCCGGGTCGCCGTGCTCGACACCGGCGCGGACTTCACCCACCCGGACCTGGTCGGCCGGGTCGCCGAGCGGGCCGACTTCACCGTCGAGGGCGGTGACGCCGTCGACCACAACGGCCACGGTACGCACGTCGCGTCGACAATCGCCGGCACCGGCGCTGCCGCCCACGGCCAGCGTCGCGGCGTGGCGCCGGACGCCAAGCTGGTGATCGGCAAGGTTCTCGACGACCACGGCTACGGCGACGACTCCGGCATCATCGCCGCGATGGAGTGGGCCGCCACCCGGGCCGACGTCATCAACATGAGCCTCGGCGGCAGCGACCCGGACGACGGCAGCGACCCGCTGTCGCTCGCCGTCGACGCGCTGAGCACGTCCACCGGCGCGCTCTTCGTCATCGCCGCCGGCAACAGCGGCGGCGCCATCTCCTCACCGGGCTCGGCGGCCAGCGCGCTGACCGTCGGCGCTGTCGACCGCGACGACAAGCTCGCCGACTTCTCCAGCCGCGGGCCGCTGGTCACCAGCAACGTGGCCAAGCCGGAACTGGTCGCGCCAGGCGTCGACATCGTCGCCGCCCGGGCCGCCGGCACCAACCTCCAGGACCCGATCGACAGGTACTACGAGGCGATCAGTGGCACGTCGATGGCGAGCCCGCACGTGGCCGGCGCCGCCGCGCTGCTCGTCCAGCGCCACCCGGACTGGACCGGTGAGCGACTCAAGGCCGCCCTCGTCGGCGCCAGCGACCCGCTCACCGGCATCGACCCGTACGCCGTCGGCGCCGGCCGGCTCAACGCGGCCCGGGCCCTCGGCGGCCCCACCAGCAACCAGCCGGTGGTCAACCTCGGCACCTTCGCCCACCCGCAGTCCGGGACCAGCGAGACGAAGCTGAGCTGGACCGGTGAGTCGACGGCCGTTCTCGACCTCGACGTGTCGATCGTCAACCACGACGGCCAGCCGGTGCCGCGCGGCGCGGCGTCGCTGTCGGCGAGCCGGCTGACGCTCAAGCACGGCACCACCGCCTCGGCGACCCTGCGGGTCAACCGCGCGGCGCTGGCCGCCCGACCGGGCTTCTACCTGGCCACCGTCACCGCCCGTTCCGGCCGCAGGCTGGTCGCGACGACCCCGGTGAGCTTCTACGTCGAGCAGCCCAGCTACGACCTGACGATCCAGACGAAACCAATGCCGGGCCTGAAGGACGGCGCGGAGAGCTGGATCAACCTGATGGTCACCAACCTCACCGACCCGGTGATCTACTACGGCGGCGCGGGTGGCGCGCCCGGAGACACCTTCACGCTGCGGGTGCCGGCCGGCCGGTACGCGATCCTCGGCTCGTCCGTCGCCTACTACGTCGACAGCGACGTGCTGGAGACGACGCTCGCCGCCGAGGCCGACCTGGACGTGCGCGGCGCCCGGAGCGTGACGCTCGACCCGGCGCGGGCCAAGCCGGTGACGGCGACTGTCGACGGCGTGCCCACCACGCCCACCCGGACCGACCTCACCAACGTGCAGACCGCGCCGAACGGCCTGTCCTGGTGGCACCAGATCAGCGGGTACGGGGCCAGAACGACGGTCCGCACCACAGCGCTGCCCACGCCCACCGTCGGCTCCCGGCGCACCTGGGCTGCTGTCAACCTGGACTCGCCGGCCGGCACCACCAACCCGTACCGCTACAACCTCGTGCACGAGTACGCGGGCGGCGTGCCGGCCGACCCCGCCTTCCGGGTGAACAAGGCCGAGCAGGCCAAGCTCGCCCGGATCGAGGAGCGCTTCCACCAGGTGGACTCGGAGGGGATGGTCACCCAACTGATCCGCAGCGGCTTCACCGCGGACGGGGTGCCGGTGACGCAGACCCACGAGGGGAACCTGCCGCCGTACCGCACCGACTACCTCTCGGCCGGCTACCGCTGGGCCGACGAGGGTGTCTACGGCGGCCTGTCCGCTCAGGAGGCCCCCCACACCTACCAGCCGGGCAGTCGGCAGACCAAGGTCTGGGCCCGGCAGCCCTTGCACTCCGGCTGGTACGACGACCCGGCCGGCGTCGACCACAGCTGCGCCACCGCGCCGTCACGGACCCGGGGCAACCTGCACATCGACCTGGTGTCGCTGACCGACCAGCACCAGCGGGCCGACTGCCTCCAGGGCGCCTCGATCGGCGTGAACCGCAAGCTGTCGTTGTACCGCAACGGGAAACTGGTCGAGGAGCGGGACCGCCCGCTCGCTGACTTCACAGTGCCGCAGCAGGTGGCCGACTACCGGCTGACCCTCGACGTCGACACGAGCCTGATCCTGCCGATCTCCACCAGGGTCAACACGTCGTGGACGTTCCGGTCGGCCGGGCCGGAGGGCACCGGCAGCGTGCCGCTGCCGCTGCTCGCTGTGGACTACGCGCTGCCGATGGACACCAACAACCACGCCACCGGCGGAACGGCGGAACTGGCCGTCCGGCAGATGCGCGGCATCAAGGCGCAGAAGGTGACGTCGTTCCAGGTCTGGACCTCGACCGACGACGGGGCCACCTGGAAGTCGGCCCGGGTCACCGGCAGCGGCGACAGCTACCGGGTCGCGCTGCCCACGGCCGCCGCCGGGCAACCCGTGTCGTTGCGGGTGAAGGCCGCCGCCAAGGGTGGTAGCGGAATCGAGCAGACCATCATCCGGGCGTACCACGCCGGCTGACCGTCGACACCGTGGTGCGACCCGGCTCCGGCCGGGTCGCACCACCAGGTGCCGGACCGTCACTGGCCCTCCCAGACCGCCTTCGCCCCGGAGTCGCCCGTACGGAACACGTAATACACGGTGACGGCCGCGGCCACCAGCGACAACACCTGCAACGCCGGGGTCAGCAGTCGGGGGCGCGCAGCCGCGGCGGGACGCGGCGGAACGAGTCGGACCAGTGCCAGGGCCACCACCCCCAACCCGATGCTGGCGTAGAGCGTGATGTCACCGAACTCCTGGTGCGCCTCCAGCTTCGGCAGGAACTCGGGGGTGACCCGGTTGGCGGCGCGCATCCGCTCGAGGAAGGCGTCGCCGGAGAGCTTCGTCAGCAGGGCGGCGACCGGCGCACCCACCGCCAGCAGCCCCAGCACCCACCGGGTGTGCGGCCGGATCGGCGGTACGAACGCGTAACCGACAGTCAGCAGAGCCAGCAGCGGCACGAACACGACAGCGGCGTGCAGCAGCAGAGGGTGGGCCGGGATGCCCATGAACTCCTCGAATATCGGCGTCTCCTCCGGGGACATCAGCCTGGACGTTGATCGTTCACCGGGACGCTATCGGTACCACGCGGGCGTGTCATCCCCGTCGATCACTCACCTGTCGCACCGCAATGCGGCCTCAGGTCGCCGCCGCACGTACGCCGAGGCCAACCAGGATCACGCCGGTCAGTCGATCGAGCATTCGTCGCACCGATGCGGTGCGGAGCAACCGGGCGGCGGCGCCGGAGACGACGGTCCAGCCGGCGAGCCAACAGGTGTGCAGCGCGGCGTGCGCCGTGGCGAGCAGCACCATCGGCATCAGCACCGGTCGGCCCGGTTCGAGGAACTGCGGTGCCAACGTGAGGTAGATGGCGGCGGCCTTGGGGTTCAGCACGTTGCCGAGCAACCCTTGCAGGTACGGGTGGTCCACGCGCCAGGGCAGCCTTCGGGCGGAAACCGTCGGTCGCCGTTCCGCTTCCGTGCGGCGGCGCGACGCGGACCAGAGCATCCAGAGCCCGAGCCCGACCAGATAACCGGCCCCGACCAGCTTGACCACCCAGAACGCCTGCGACGAGCGGAGCACCAGCGCGGCCAGGCCGACGGCGGCCAGCGTGGCGTGCACGTAGAGCCCGGTCACCGTACCCAGGATCACCCACCAGCCCTGCCGCCGCCCGCCGGCGGCCACCCGCGAGATGACCAGGGTCAGGCTCGCGCCCGGCGTGGCGGTGATCGGCGCGACGGCGAGCAGGAAGCCGAGCACCGCGACCCCGTGCATGCTCAGACCACCACCCGGTAGTGGGTGGTGAACAGCCCGGCGTCGTCGTACACGTGGAACGCGACACCGGGTGGTTGGGTCTGGGTGGCCAATGGGCCCTCACCCTCCCAGGGCATCCGCAGTGTGGAGACCACACCCGGGGCGATCCGCAGTGGACGGCCCGCGAAGGTGCTCGCGGCGGCGGTGTGGAAATGTCCCGTCAGCACGGCGACGACCTGCGGGTGGGCGGCGACGAGCTCGGCCAGGGGGTCGGCCGGCAGCAGCCGCATCGGGTCGATGACCGGGTGGTGCAGCACCACCGGCGGGTGATGCAGGGCGACGAACGTCGGCGTCCCGGCCGGCACCGAACCCAGCTCGTCGGCGAGCCAGGCCATCGTCTCCTCGTCCAGGTGACCGTCGTCCGCACCGGGCACCGACGAGTCGGCGAGGAGGAAGACCGCCCCGGCCACGTCGTGGCGGGCGTTGATCGGGCCGGTGCCGCCGCCCTCGTCACCGAGCAGACCCTTGCGGTACGCGTCACGCACATCGTGGTTGCCGGGGCAGAGCATCACCGGCAACGGAGAGTCGAAGAGCTTCGCGGCGGTCTCGTACTCGGCCACCTCGCCGTGGTCGGCGATGTCCCCGGTGATCAGGATCGCGTCGACAGGCCGTGGCAGGCCGTGCAGGTAGTCCATGACCCGGGCGGTCCGCTCGGCCGACCGGGGGTGGCTGTCGAGGTGGGTGTCACTGAGATGCGCGATGACCAGCACAGGGGCTCTCCTAACGGCTACCAACATCAAGCCGTCAGGGGACACTACTCCCGGCCAGGTCGGCCGCCGCGGCGTGGTGTCCGTCGAGGTCAGCTCCGCGAACGCGGCAGGCAGTCCTTCTTGTACTTGAGGCCCGAACCGCACCAGCAGGCGTCGTTGCGCTCCGGCGGCCAGGCGATCCGTGCGCTGGGCCGTGCCGACACCTCGGCCGCGTAGCCGGCCCGGACCGCCGCGTCGGCCGGATCGCCGCCACGTCGACCGGCGAACGCGGTCAACCCGGCCACTGTCGCGCCGAACACGCCCAACCCGGCCTGACCTGCTTCCCTCAGCCGAACCAACTCCGTCTCCAGCCGGCCCCGGTGCGCGTCCCAGTCCGGCCCGTACACCTGGGTGAGGGCAGGGTGCTCGGCGAGCAGTCGATCGAACTCGGCCCGCGGCCAGAAGAGCAGATCCGACTCGGCGTCCCGACGCTCCCCGGCCCGACGCACGAGCTGGGTCTCCAGCCGGTCCGCCAGGTCGTCCTGCCGGTCGTGCGGCAGGTTCAGATTGCGGCGTACCCGATGCCGTTGTTGCAGCAGGAAGAAGGCGACACCCGGCGCGTCCGGCGGACCGAGCTCGACCACCGGGTCGACAGCGGTGCTGGCCGGCCCGGCCGAGGCGGTCGCACCTTCGAGCACGGTGTCGACCGCCTCGCTCAGCCACGTCTCGGCGGTCGCCGAACGCCCACCGGCATCCAGCGCGGCACTGACGTAGGCGGGGGCGTCGGGCTGCACGAGCAGCAACGGGCGCAACGCCGTCAACTCCGCCATCGCCTCGTCGTCGTGGCCGCCGGCCCGAAACAGCGCGCGGGCCCGCAGCGCGCGGGCGAACCCGGCCCGAGGGTCATCACTGGACGGGTACGCCGCCAGCGCCTGCTCCGCGTAGCGCAGCGCGGCCTCGGGCCTGGCCCGGATCTCGGCGATCTCGGCGGCCAGCGTGAACGCGTCCCCGGCGTCGTCCGGGTCCTCCAGCCGGCCCTGCTCGGCGGCCTCCGCCACGTCGGCGGCGACACCGAGCGGATCGGCGTTCCCGAGCGCCGAGCGGCGAAGTTCGGCGAGGTCGGCCTTGGTGAGTGTCTCTCTCGTCGGCACGATCTCACGGTACGTCGGGGTACGCGCGGAATGCGGGCAGATCACCTGTTACGCGGCTCTCACGCCGCGCCTTCTGCCACCCGCAGGCCCGGACTACGACCAGGCGCCGGCCGCCGCGGCCTGAGCGGCGTAGGTGTCGAAGTCGAGCGGTTCCCGTCCGAGAACTCGCCGTACCCCGTCGGTCGGTTCGGCGAGATGACCAGCCCGCATCCCGGCGAACAGGGCGTTCAGCGCCGCCGCCGCCTCCGCCGGATAACCCTCGGCGAGCAACTGCGCGTGGTACTGCTCCGGGGTGAGCTCCTCGTAGCGGATCGACCGGCCGGTCACCCGGGCGACCGTCGCCACCGCCGCCGCGAAGGTGAGCGCACGAGGACCGGACAGGCCGTACACCTGTTCGTGGTGACCGGGCGACGTGAGCAGCGTCGCGGCCACGTCGGCGACATCCTGGGCGTCGACGAACGGCTCCGGCGTGGCGCCCATCGGCAGGGCCAGCCGACCGTCGAGCAGCGGTTGGCGGAACAGGTCCTCGCTGAAGTTCTGACTGAAGTTGTTCGGCCGGATGATCGTCCACTCGATGCCGGATGTGCGCACCGCCTCCTCCGCGGCGAGCATGCCGGGGGAGAAGTCAGCGACCCGGTCGATCCCCCGGCCGGAGAGCGCCACGATCCGGCCGACACCCGAGTCGACAGCCTGGGCCACGAAGTCGCTGGCCAGCGCCGGGTCCTCCGGAGCGAGCAGATAGACCGCGGAGACCCCCGCCAGGGCCGGCTGCCAGGTGTCCCGCCGCGACCAGTCGAAGCGCACCTCACCGGAGCGAGAGGCGGCCCGGGCGGGCCGACCCGCGGCCCGCAGCGTCTGGACCAGCCGACGACCGGTCTTGCCGGTGCCTGCCATCACGAGTGTCGAAGATGCGTGCGTCGTCATGACCACCAGTCAACGCGCCCGGTCGAGGGCGGGACATGTCCTGTCGTACACCGGGCATGTCCGATCGTCCGCGGTCCATCCTCCGCGCTCTATCGTCGGTGCCATGGACCCGTTCGACAATCTGCTGCGCGGTCTGCACGCCAACGGCGCGGCCTTCGGCCGGTCGGTGCTGACGCCGCCGTCGGCGCTGCGGTTCACCGACGGCGCCCCGCTGACGCTCTGCGTCCCGATGCGGGGCGAGGGCTGGATCTCCCACCCGGAGAGCGACAAGCCTCGCCTGGTCCGGGTCGGCGAGGCGGCCACAGTGCGCGGGCCGGCGCCGTTCGTCTTCGCCGCCGAGCCCCGCTCGAGCTTCGAGCCCGGGGAACTGCGCGACGTCCGGCGCGGCCAGACCGGCCCGGTCGACCCGGTGGGCGCGGACCACACCGACAGTCTCGTGCTGCTGGTCGGGGTGTACCACGTCCGGGGTCGGGTCCCCCAGCGGTTGCTGGGGGCGCTGCCGCCGGTGCTCGTGGTGCCCGAGGACCAGGACTGCGCGGCGCTGCGCGACTACCTGGACGCCCAACTCGACGCGGGGCGGCCCGGACGACAGGTGGTGCTGGACCGCCTGCTGGACTGGTTGCTGGTGTGCACTGTGCGGGACTGGTTCGACCAACCGGAGGCCGAGGCCCCCGGCTGGTACCGCGCGCTCAGCGACGACACAGTCGGCCCGGTGCTGCGCGCCATGCACGACGCTCCCGGTCGCCAGTGGACCCTGGCCAGCCTGGCCGCGCAGGCCGGAGTCTCCCGGTCGACGCTGGCCAAACGGTTCACCGCGTTGGTGGGCGAACCGCCGCTCAGCTACCTGACCGACTGGCGCATGACAATGGCCGCCGACATGCTGTCCGAATCGAGCGCGACTGTCGCCGCCGTGGCACGTCACCTCGGGTACGCGGACGCGTTCGGCTTCAGCGCGGCCTTCAAACGTGTGCACGGCATGAGCCCGAGCCGGCATCGACGGCTCACCCGGGTCGACGCCACGGCGGCCTGAGCGGCTACTCGTCCAGGCCCAGAGCCGGTCGACGAGTGGTCGCAAAACCAACTAACCACTGTCATCTGCCGTCAACCCGTCGTCGGTAGCGTCCGGTCGCCAGTTTCCCGACCAGGTCGCACAAAGGCGGAATTATGGGCACTGTGGATCGCCGTACGTTCCTGAAGGCGATGGGAGTTCCCGCGATCGGCGCGGCGCTTCCGTTGGACCTCAGCAAGGCGCTCGCCATCCCGGCGAACAACCGGACCGGCTCGATCGAGGACGTCGAACACGTCATCATCCTGATGCAGGAGAACCGCTCGTTCGACCACTACTTCGGCACCATGCGTGGCGTACGCGGATTCGGTGACCCCCATCCGGCGACACTGCCGTCGGGCAAGGACGTGTGGCACCAGCCCAACGGGACCGACGAGCTGCTGCCCTTCCGCCCCGAGGTGAAGGACCTCGGCCGGACCTTCCTGCCGGACCCGCCGCACGGCTGGAACGACGGGCACGCCGCCTGGAACGACGGCCGGTTCGACAAGTGGGTGCCGAACAAGGGCGTCACGGCGATGACCTACCACACCCGCCAGGACCTGCCGTACCACTACGCGCTCGCCGACGCGTTCACCGTCTGCGACAGCTACCACTGCTCGCTGATGGGCCCGACCGACCCGAACCGCTACCACATGTGGAGCGGCTGGGTCGGCAACGACGGCAAGGGCGGCGGCCCGGTCATCACCAACGCCGAGGCCGGCTACGACTGGTCCACCTACCCGGAGCGGCTGGAGCGCAACGGCATCTCCTGGAAGATCTACCAGGACGTCGGCACCGGCCTCAACGCCGCCGGCTCCTGGGGCTGGACCAACGACCCGTACATCGGCAACTACGGCGACAACTCGCTGCTCTACTTCCACCAGTACCAGAACGCGCAGCCCGGGACGCCCCTCGCGGACAAGGCCAAGACCGGCACCGAGATCAGCACCCAGGGGCGCGACCCGGAGGCGCTCCTGGCCGACTTCCGCGCCGACGTCGAGGCGGGACGCCTGCCGGAAGTCTCCTGGATCACCGCACCCGAGGCGTACACCGAGCACCCGAACTGGGAGCCCGCCTACGGCTCCTGGTACATCTCGCAGGTCATCGACATCCTCGCCGCGAACCCCGAGGTGTGGAGCAAGATGGCGCTCTTCATCACCTACGACGAGGAGGGCGGCTTCTTCGACCACGTGGTCCCGCCGACGCCCCCGCCGACCCGCGAGCACGGGCAGTCGACGGTGCCGACCACCAACGAGATCTTCCCCGGCGACGCCGACCACCCGGCCGGACCGTACGGCCTCGGCATCCGGGTTCCCATGGTCATCGTCTCGCCGTGGACGCGTGGCGGCTACGTGAACTCGCAGGTCTTCGACCACACCTCACTGATCAAGTTCCTGGAGGCGCGGTTCGGGCCCGGCCGGCCGGACCTGATCGAGCAGAACATCACCCCGTGGCGGCGAGCCGTCGTCGGCGACCTGACCACGGCGTTCGACTTCCAGCACCCCAACCGCTCGCGCGAGGTCAGGCTGCCCGACACCGACGACTTCAAGCCCGAGGAGCTGGTCCGGCACCCCGACGAGGTGCCGGTCCCGCCGGCCGACCAGCGGCTGCCGAAGCAGGAGCACGGGGTACGCCCGGCGCGGCCGATCCCGTACACCCTGCACGCCGACGGGCACCGCAGTGACGACTCGTTCCGGATCGACTTCCGCAACTCCGGCGGTGCCGCCGCTGTCTTCCAGGTCCGCCAGGCGGGCCGCGCGGACGCCCCGCGCAGCTACACGGTCGAGCCGGGCAAGCACCTGACCGACACCTGGCCGGTCACCTCCGGGTACGACCTGTCGGTGCACGGGCCGAACGGGTTCTTCCGCCGATTCGTCGACGGCCGGTCCCACCTCGACGTCACCACCGCCTACGACGAGCACGACTACAAACTCGCCCTCACGCTCACCAACCGCCTGTCGAAGCGGGTCGAGGTGACCGTCCGCGACGGGTACAACGCTCGACCGGTCACGCTGTCGCTGCGCCCCGGCGAGACCGAGCGCGCCACGTGGGCGCTCGCCCGCACCCACGGCTGGTACGACCTGACGGTCCACGTCGCCGGTGACGCCGACTTCGCGTACCGCTGCGCGGGTCACGTCGAGAACGGCAAGGACAGCATCAGCGACCCGGCCCTCGGCGGGCTCGTCTAAGCGACACCGCGTCACCCGGGTCGCCGACGGCCCGGGTGACGCGGCTCGGCGCCGCGATCGGCGGCGGATGTGCGGATGAGCGTGATGACTCACAGGCATATCGATGCCGCAGAGTCATCACGCTCGTACGTCGGCTCGGTCAGAACTCCTCGTACACCGCCGGGTCCTGGTCCGAAAGCCGCCCGTCCGGGCGGCCCAGCGCGGTGATGGCCTCGACCTGCGCGTCGGTGAGCGTGATACCGAAGACGTCAAGGTTCTCGACCTGCCGCTGCGGGGAGGCGGCCTTGGGCAGCGGAATCACCTGACGGGCCACGTGCCAGGCGAGGACGGCCTGCGCCGGGCTGACGCCGTGCGCTGTCGCGATCTCCACGACGACCGGATGCTGTTGCAGGTCGTTGCCGTGGCCGAGCGGGCTCCACCCCTGCACCAGAATGCCGTGCTCCCGGTGGTAGTCGAGCGCTTCCTGCTGCGGAAAGTACGGGTGCACCTCGATCTGGTTGACCACCGGGGCGACCCCGGTCTCGGCCACCAGCCGTTCGATGTGCTCCGGCAGGAAGTTGGAGAGCCCGATGTGCCGCACCAGCCCACGCTCACGCGCCTCGACCAACGCCCGCCACGCCTGCACGTACAGGTCCTGCTTGGGGTTCGGCCAGTGGATCAGGTACAGGTCGATTCGGTCGAGGCCGGTGCGGAACACACTCTCCTCGATGGTGGTGAGCGCCTCGTCGTAGCCGTGGTGCCGCCCCGGCAGCTTCGAGGTGACGATCAGCTCGTCCCGCACGTCACCGGCCGACCGGGCCGCCCGGCCGACAGCGCCCTCGTTCTCGTAGTTCACCGCCGAGTCGATCAACCGGTAGCCGGTCCGGATCGCCTGACCGATCGCGTCGACACCCGCCGAGCCGTTCAGCCGGTACGTGCCGAGCCCGATCGCCGGCAGAGTGGTGCCGTCGGCTGCCGTCAGATGGGGAATCGTCATGATCGGAACCCTACCCGCGCCAGCCGTTTCGCAGGCTCGGTCTCTTCCACCCGGACGGCCCCTCAGGGGGCCCCGTCACCAGCGGGGGCGTCCCTGATGGCGAGTGCGGCCTGGATGAGCGCGGCGTGGGTCAGCGTCTGCGGGTAGTTGCCGAGGTGGGCACCAGTCGCCGGGTTCACCTCCTCGGCGTAGAGGCCAAGTGGGCTGGCGTGGTCGGCCATGGCCCGGAACAACTCGACGGCTTCACGGCGACGCCCGGTGCGGGCAAGGGCCTGAACGAGCCAGAACGAGCAGGGCAGGAATGCGCCCTCGGTGCCGGGGAGGCCGTCACGTCCGGGCGGGTAGCGGTAGAGCAGCGGACCGCCGGCGGACAGCCGGTCCCGGATGGCGTCGATGGTGCCGCGTACCCGGGGTGACTCGGCCCGGTCCATGCCCAGCAGCGGCAGGACGAGCAGCGCCGCGTCGAGATCCGAGGAGCCGTAGCTGCGGACGTAGTTGGCCGCCGTCGGGTCGAAGCCGCGCGTCCGGACCTCGGCGGCGATGGCAGCACGGGCGTTCTGCCAGCGTCGACGTTGACCCTCCCGCAGGGGGTGCGTGTCGGCGATGGCCAGGGCACGATCCAGGGCGAGCCAGCCCATGAGCTTGGAATGGACGTGTTGGTCGGGCTCCCGCACCTCCCAGATACCGGCATCGGGCTGCTGCCAACAACCGGCGACCACGTCGGCGAAACCGCGCACCGCCCGCCACGTCTCGGCGGAGAGGCGGTGCCCGCCCTGAGCGAACGCCCAGGCGGCGTCGATCACCCAGCCGTAGCCGTCGAGCTGGTGCTGACCGGCGGCGCCGTTGCCCATCCGTACCGGACGGCTGTCGAGGTAGCCGGGCCAACCGGGCAGCTCTCGCTCCGCCGGCACCTGCCTGCCGTGCACTGTGAGCAGCGCCGGCAGGCGTGGCCGTTGCAGTCGGCTGGCGTGCAACAGCCACGCGAGGAAACCACGGGCCTCGTCGGTCTTGCCGACACTGAGGAAGGCGCTGACGCCGATGCTGGCGTCTCGGGGCCAGACGTAGCGGTAGTCCCAGTTACGTCCCCCACCGGGATCCTCGGGCAGTGACGTGGTCGGTGCGGCCACCGGCGCTTTGCACGGCGAGTAGGTCAACAGCCGCAAGGTGAGCAGACTTCGTACGACGTGTTCCCGGAACGGCAGCCGCTCGTCGATCTCCGCGGTCCAGGCCCGCCAACGGCTCTCGTCCTCAACCAGCAGGTCCCAGGCGGCCGTCGGCTCGACGTGGATCAGCGGTTCGCGGTGGGCCACGGCCAGCACGAGGGTGACCGGACGGCCCGGCCGGACGGTGATCGAGCTGGGCCGACCCGGTTCGATGCCGAACGCGGGCGTGCTGTCCAACGCGACCGCGAGCGCCCCCCACTCACACACCAGGGCCTGGCTCCGGTGGTGGGCTCGGGGCCGGCGGTGCCGTGCGCCGAGGCGGGGATCGAACTCCACCACCGCGTCGACCGGCGCCTGCTCGGCCGACAGCCGTCGCACGATCAGTGTCGCGGGCAGCAGGCGACCGCTGACCTCGGCCACCATCGCCTCGGTGAGGGTCAGCCGGCCGCCACCCACCGCCCAGGTGGTCTCCAGGGTGGCGGTGTGCTGCCGGTACCGTCGCTCGACGACAGTGGCCGGCCCGGCCGGGCCGACCCGGAACGTTCCGGCTTCCGGGCCCCCGACCAGCCGGCCGAACAGGGGATCGCCGTCGAAACGCGGTACGCAGAGCCAGTCCATCGCGCCGTCACTCGCGACCAGGGCGGCGGTGCGAGTGTCGCCCAGCAGACCGTAGTCGCTGATCGGCGGCCCGTCAGTCATCGAGATCGCTCATGACGAGCCGGGCTGGCGAACAGCGTGCGTCGGGCGGGGACAACAGTCGGACGTGGGTCACCGGGCTTGGAGGAGTAGCCCGAGAAAGACCCCGTAGATGACGTGGACGACAACCGTGACCAGGGGCGTCTGGATGCCGTAGTTGACGGCGAACAGCCCGGGCGGCTCCAACACCGCCGTGCTGGCCGGCCCCGCCCGCTGCGAGGCCATCCGCGGGTGGACACCAGGAAGCAGCGGAAGAATCACCGTCAGCGCGATCCCGACGTGCACGATCCCGAGCAGTGCCCCGATCCACCAGGTGGCGCGGTGTAACAGCGCGAACGTGGCCGCATAACCGAGGGCGAAACCCTGCCCGGCACAAAGGTGCAGGAAGAACCCGACGACCCGCGCCCGATCGGGATCCTCGGTGACGAAGGCCCCGAGCACCAGGGGAAGATCGAGCCGAGTGAGACCGGCCAGCTGAGCGGAGATCATCGCCGCGGTGAGCGCCGCGGTGGCGACCAACCCGAACAACGCCCATCCGGCCCAGTCCATCTCAGCAGTCGTCGACGCCGCGGGCGTACTCGGTCATCGGTCCACCCTCCGGCTGAACAACGCGAATCCCACGGCCCGGACCGGACACCCGCCCCCCGGGTGCCCGGTTTCTCACCATAAGCCCACGAACCTGCCGCGCTGACCCGCTCGCCCAGATGTCCCTTGACGAGTTGACATCGGGTTGGTGCCTTGCCACTGCCTCAGGTAGGCGCTCCACCATGCCGGCGGTGCGCTGCACGTCGGTCACGGCCAGGACGGCGGTGGTGGGCCGAATGCGCGACGACTGGCCCGCACGGCCAGAGCAGCGAGGGCAGCGTTGGCGCCACCGCCGATCACCGCACCGATACCGAACGGTGCCACTCGACCGAGAACGATGATTCCCTGCTTGGTTCCGTACTTCGTGATGAAGTTCCGCCCCAGGACCGCGTTGATCTGGCGCAACGTGGCGACAGGCACCTTGGCGACAACCTGACGTCCCCAGTGTTGCCCGGTGCGCTCGGCGACCCTCGTGATGGTGGCGGAGCCGGACCCGCCGAGCATGATCCCCATCACGATCGTTCGGCGGCGCTCGACCTCGTCGATGCGGACCCCGTGGACTTCAGCGATCGAGAGCGCGAAGAGCGCGCTCAGCTGAAGTGAGGACAGAGCCTCGCCGGCCGTCAGCGCCAGTGCGACGCCCGTGCCGACGCCCGGTGCCGCTGCGGTTCCGCCGACGGCGGCGCCCGCCCCGGTCAACGCGCTGACGTAGATCCGCTCCAGGTTGCGGATCACCTCGGCTGGCGTCGCCTCCGGGTTGCGCTGGCGGGCCCGGGCGAGGTTCTTCTGCACCAGTGGGGTCTGCAGGGCGATTGCCTTGTCCAGCAGGTCGAGGACCCGCTGCCCACGTGCGCCCGCCTCCGGCGCCGGTAAATCGAGGGCGTCGTCTGCCATGCCTTGAACTCCTTGGTCGTCACGTCTCAACTGGGCTGCCACTCGACCAACCGATCGGATCTTGCGTCACCTCATTGACCGGTGGACGCCCTACTGGGTGGGCGAGTTCGTTCCTTCAAGGCGCATTACTGAGCGAGGTCGGCGAGCATGCGCTGGTACGCGATGGGGTGCACGACCGGAACGGCGTACTGGCGGGCCTTCTTGGCCTTGCCGGACATCGAGTCGGGGTCAGCAGCCACCAGGAGGCGGGTCTTCTTGGTGACGTTGTCACCGACCTGGAGCCCTGCCGCCCGAGCATCTTCTTCCCAGGACCACCGCGGTGGTTCCATCGCCCCGGTGAAGACCACCACGTCGCCGGGGCGAAGGCGCCAACTCTTGGTCTGAGGCCGGGCCGTGCCGACGTCACGAGCGGCCTTGAGGGCATGGTCGACGTCGGAGGCTTGTAGCCCGAGCAACGAGGCAACCTGGTCCAGGTCGTGGCGTTCGGCCGACGTGAGGACGTTGTCCTCCAACGCCACGGCCGCCAGACTCGCCAAATAGGTGCGGTGCAGGTGGTCGACGTCGACTCGGGCGAGGCCGAGCTCTTCGGCCGTGGCGACGAGCGCGTCCGCTTCGCTGGCCGAGATATGCCGGTCAAGCAGTGCCTGGTCGAGCAGATCGAGGTACGCGTCCCCCTGTGGTTCACGGAGCCGCGGGAGCCGGTCCACCAGCCGAGCCAGGAAGTGCTCCTCCCGGTGCCCAGGCTCTCGGCGAGGCACCGGCACCACTGCTTCGGTAGCCAAGGGTGGCCAAGGCGCAGCCGCAGCGGCGTCAATGACGGACGTCCACGGCGGTGGCGTTCCTACGTCCCGCAGATAGCGGGCCAGAAGCTGCGAGGCTGCCCTCGCGTCATGCAGAGCGGAGTGGGCCTGGTGCGGCGGCAACCCCGCCGCGCGACAGCAGTCGTGCAGGCTGCGGCCGGCCGACGGGAGGAAGTGCCCGGCCAGCCGCATGGTGCACAGCCCCTCGGCCAGGCTGATCGGCAGCTCGATCCCCAACCGGCGGTACTCCGCGATGAGGAATGCGGCGTCGAAGTGCAGGTTATGAGCGACCAGCACCCTCCCGCGAAGGAGGCTGGCTACGTGACCTGCGAGCCGACCGAACTCCGGTGCGCGCCGTGCTTCGGCGGCCGAGATGCCGTGGATGAGTTGTGGACCGAGATCCCGGCCGGGGTTGACGAGGCTGCACCACTCGTGCGTCACCTGCCCGGCGTCGTCAAGGTGGATGACGGCGACCTCGACCACGCGGTCGTGCCAACTGGTGCGCAGGCCCGTCGTCTCCAGGTCGATAACTGCGTACACGTCGGGTCGACTCCCTAGATCGAGGCCTGAGCGGAGTTGTCGGCGGCAGCACGCAACCAGGCCAGCCACCGTGGAGGCAACGGCTGTGGCTCGCCCAGAGCGCGCAGGTACTTTCGGCGATACCGTGCCTGTTCCGTGTCCTGCCAGAGCTGAGCGGTCATGGCGACAGCCGACGTCAGGGCCAGCGCCGACCCCGCGACCGGCGATGCGGCGCGGGGCTGCACGGCGAGCCGGATCGCCAGATCCTCGTGGTCCGGCACCTCGCTGGGCCAGGCGAGCGGGGCTAGCTTCGACTTGGACACCGCACGCTGCCGGTCGACCGCGTCGCTGTAGGCGGACCGGTGCTCGGTGATCTCCGCGAGTAGGTCGGAGACGGTCAGCACGTTCCCCCGCAGCATGTTGACCAGTTCCTGTGGCAGTACGTGAGCGATTCTCTCCAGGATCGCGACCGGAGCCTCCCGGTTCCACCCCACCAGGCACCGCCCCTGCAACATCCACATGATGCGAACAAGTTGGTCGTCCTGCGCGACTTCATCGAGGCGTACCAGCCACGCCCCGCCGGCGCGTCCGGTCGGGCTGAGCCGCCACACCGCTACCGCCTCGACGCCGACCGCGTCGGGGCCGACGGCGAGAACAGCATGTCCACGCGCACCGGGCACGTAGTCAACGGAAATGGCCAGTTCGCTCTCGGATTCCTCAGGTTCTGCCATCCCACGTCCTTCATGATCGACATCGGGAGCATCACAGTAGGTGTCAATGTGCTCACCCAGGCTCAGCCGGAGCGGCACCTCATTGCGCGTAGCGTCCAGACGCGAGTGTCTGAACAGATCACACGCGCGGGGTGAGCGGTTCAAGTCGCGCGAGCAGGGTGCTCACCTCGGAGTGCAGGCGACGCAGCTCCGCAGCCGTGGGGGCCAGCTCGTAGCAGTGGTGGTGCGTGGCGGCGGAGAGCGTCGCCCAGGCGAACGCCACCCGGCGGGCGGTTTCGCCGCCCGGACCGAGCCGGCCGCGCAGCATCAACTGCTTCGCGCGGCCCTGCCGGCACGCCGCCACGGTCGGCTTCACCCGCCGCCAGTAGGCGTCGATCCCGCCTTCGAGGGCGAGCCGGATCAGGCAGGCGCAGGCCCGCGGCCACCAACCAGCGGTCACGGCAGTGGCGCCGAGCAGACCGGAGCCGCGCAGCAGTTGATCGGCCGCCGCCAGGCAGCGCTGTGGCGTCGGCGCGGTCACGACAGCGCCGCCGCGAGGAGGCGGGCGTCCGCGACCAGGCCGGGCAGGTCCGCCAGGTACGCACCGTGCACGCCTTCCCGGCATGCCTGGTACGCGTTCACCGCCCGTCGTCCGTGCCGGCGGCCCAGCCAGCCGAGCACGTCACCACCCTTCTCGGCGTCATCGAACACCGCCAATGCGACGGTGGTGGCGACCCGGCGGGACGCGTCCTCGATCGCCTCCTCGATGTCGGCGTGCCGGACACCCCGCGCCACCCGGTTCCGCCAGACCGAGCGGTGGCAGGCCGCTTCGACAGCAGAGCGGCACAGTTCCGCTACCACCGGCCCGCGTACCTCTGCGGGGATCTCCTCGTTGCGCGCCAACGCGTACGCGTCGTTCAGATAGCGGGTCACCGGGTCGGAGCCGGACCGCAGCGTCACCACCGACTTCTCCGCGCGGGTCACCTCGATGATCCGCGCCCTGCCGAGATCGAGTCGGCGGACCGCGTCCGGCAGCCGGGTGTCGTGGGTGAAGACGACCACCTGCCGCTGCTCGGCCAGCTCCGCGAGCACCCGCGCGAGACCGTCCACCTTCGACGGATCCATGCTCTGCACCGGGTCGTCGACCACGATGAACCGGAACGGGCTCTCCTGGGCGCAGCTGCGGGGCAGGAACGTCGCCAGCCCGAGCGCCTGCATCTCACCCTGACTCATCACACCCAGCGCCGTGCCGTTGTCGGCGCCGTCCACGCTGACCGGGAAGACGACCCGCCGTCGGGTGTTCGCGCCTTCCAACGTCATCGACCCCAGCTCGACGTTGCTCTCCTGCCGCAGCTGCGCCCAGATTCGCTGCGAGTGCTCGGCGAACGGCGCGACCCGCTCGTTGCGGATCTCCGTACCGGCGTCCTTCAGCCAGGCGCGCGCGGCCTTCAACCGGGCCACTGTCGCTCCCCGCGCCGGCAGTGCGCCGACGGTGGCCACCCACTCGCGCACCTCGGCCGCCGCCGCCCGCCAGCCGGTGTCGCGTTGCCGCAGAAACCCCTCGGCGTACGCGCGGGCCGCGTCGACCGCCGCCACCACCGCCGGGTACCGCGCCGCCAGGTGGTCGGCCAGCTCGGCCGGCTCCCCAGGTACGCGCCGCAGCGCGGCAACGGCGTCACGCAGCGCCCCGACCGTCGGCTCCGACCCGGTGCCCTCGGGCACAACCAGGTCATCGATCAGGTGGTGCGTCTGCCGCAGCAGGGCCGTCAGCCGGGTCGTCGCCGTCTGGGCGGCGACGCTGCGCTGCCGAAGGTCGCTGAGCGACTGCGCGGCGGCGGCACGCCAGCCACCGTCGAGGGTGCCGGTGGCGCAGACCGGGCACGACCCGTCGCCTTCGTCCTGGTGATGTTCGAGGGCGAGGCGAAGCAGCTCGGCGCTCCGCAGCGCGGCCCGGGACCGACCACCGTCGTACCGCTGGGCCTCGACCGCCGCGTCCCGCAACTGACCGGCGAGCCGGGTCGCCTCGTCGACCGGCGGCGGGGCGAGGGCGGTGAGCTCCCGACAGAGCAGCACCTCCCGGTCGGTGGTCGCCTCGTCCGGCTCGTCGAGGATCGCCGTCACCGCGCCGAGGTCGACAGCGCCCCGGCCACGCAGCAGCGCGGCGGTCCGTCGGGCCCGGTCGTCGGCGATCCCGTCGAGCGTGGCGACCAGGGTGGCGCGCTGTGCGCGTACCTCCTTGATTGCCGCTTCGTGCGGCCGGATGGCGCGCAGCAGACGCTGGTCGGCGTCGGTGAGCGCGTCCAGCCCGAGGATCGCGAAGAGCGCGTCGAAGAGCTGACTCTGCGTGCCGGCGGCGAGCTTGCCCAGCTCGGCCGCCGTGAGGAACGGCCGGTACAGCTCCAGGGGGCGGGCCAGACCCAGCTCGGAGAGGCCCGCGTGCCGGCCCTGGGCGCTGGTGACCGTCACCTCCGCGTCGGCCAGTTCGGCCCCGACCGGCCAGGCCCGGTTGACCCGGGTCGGGGTGGACACCCCGTCGACGCGCAGCTCCACGCCCACCCAGCAGGGGTCCGGGTTGTGCAGGTTGCGCCACCCCGTACGCCAGACGCTCGTCTTGTCGGCCCACCGGGCGCTGTCCCCGGTGAGGGCGAGTTCGGCGGCCTCGGCGAAGCTGGACTTGCCGGAGCCGTTGCGGCCGACGACCAGTGTGAAGCCCGGCCCGGGGCCGATCTGGATGGTCCGTTCCGGGCCGACGCCACGGAACCCGGCGACGGTCACCGACTTCAACCAGATCCGTTCCGCCGGACCCTCATCGGCGGGGGAGCGGGGGGCGAGCCGGGTCGGAGTACCGGCGAGCGCGGCGGTCAGGTCCTCCTCGCCGCTGAGGGCGGCGAGGACGAGCTCGGCGGTCTCGGTCGGTACGCCGTCAGCGGCGGCCAGTCGGTCGAAGATCAGCTCGATCAGCGGGGCGGCGGTCTGTGCGGGCTGGGTCATTTGTCGTCTCCAGGCGTGTGGTGTCCGCGGGCCGACTGCATGTCGGCCCGCCCGGGGTGAGCGGTGGAAGTGCGGGTTACCGCTGTCGCGCGGTCAGACCGTGGCGTTCGCGTGCCAGTCGCGCAGGAACGCGTCGACCAGGGCGTGCGCCCGAGGACGCAGGTCGAAGGACTCCTCCCGCCGGCGGCGGGCCATGTGCGACAGGCCGTCGGCGGCTTCGTTGAGGGCGTGGCCGCTGTGCCCCTTGACGTGCGCGAACGTCAGGTCGGGGCGGTGGGCCACCTGCTCGGCGAGCCGGACCAGAGTCGGTTTGTCTGACCAGCGGCGCTGCCGCAGGCTGTAGCCGGCGGGTATCGCGTCGGTCTCACCGGCCTGCCAGCGGTGCAGGTACCGCACGGCCGTCAGGCTGTCCAGCAGCACGGTCAGGCCCGCTGGCACCTCGTCATACCCGGTGAGCAGGTAGTCGACCGCGCGCAGTTCGTCGACGAGCACTCGGGATCTGCCGGTCGGGTCGAGCCGGCCGGTGCCCCGCCCGAGCAGGCCGTAGTGGCCATCGCTGACCACGTACCCGATGCCACCGGCGCGGCCCTTCCAGCTGGCGTCGGTCGCCGCCACCAGCGGACCGGCCGCCTTCGCCCAGCGCAGCACCCGGCCGCGCCCGCGCTGCTGGTCCGGGCGCGGCGGCGCGTGCTCGGCATGCGCATCAGCGAGGCGCTCGGCGGTGTCGAGCAGCTCGCCTGCGGAGGTCAGCTCGTCGTAGTGGGCGGCGGTGAGGGCGAGGTGGACCGCATCACCGATGCTCTGGCAGTCGTCGCAACGGGTCGCGCGGGTGTAGGGACGAAGGATGAGGACGCGGTCGTGCAGGGGCGGGGGGAGCTGGGTCATGGCGCGGAGGAACTCATCGGGGCGCACGACGCCTCCTGAGGTCCTGTGATGGGGACAGGCTCATCTCACAGCTCCGACACGTCGGTCGCGACGGCGGTCAGCTTGTCGCCGGAGCGTTTCGTGCTGGCCGTCTCCTCCTGCTGGACGGAGGCGGAGTCGCCGGTCACCTCAAAGGTGTTGATGATCGGGTCCTCGGCGCCCTTGACCTCGTACGTCACCTCGTAGGTGCTGGACGGGTCGAGGCCGTCGCCGGTGTAGGTGACGTCAATGCGGTAGGTGATGTTGCAGCCTGCGCTGCCGAAGCACTGCTTCCGCAGCGTCTTGACCTTGAGCTTGAAGTCGCCCTTCGTGTGAGTGTCGTAAACGGGTGCGGGCGGCACCGCCGTCACGGGCGCGGAAGTCGGTGCGGCGGCACTGGTCGGCGCGGACGTGCCGCCCCGCGACTGGGAAGTAGCAGTGGGGGCAGCCTTCCCTTGATCGGGCGACTCCTCACCGTTCATCGTGGCCAGCAGCACGCCGCAGCCGCCGAAGCAGAGCAGCAGCACCAGAACGGCAGCGCCGGCGATGACCCACCGGACCTGGGACCTCTTGCGGATGACGGGCTGCGGGCTCGTTGCGCCCACTGTCTCGGGCTGAGCCGGGGTCTCGGCCGGCGGGTCCGGCTGGTGGTGAGGCTCGGTCATGGTTCTCTCCTCTGTTGAGTGGGAAGCTGTGGAGCTGATGTCATAGACGGATCAGGTCGACGGGATACCGATGACCTCGACCTCGATGCCTTCGTTGCGCAGCGACTTCATGGCCCGGTAGAGCGCGACCTGGGCGAAGGTGAAGAGCGAGTCCGCAGTGAGCGGCTTGCCGGAGCCGAGAGCGATCGCGTAGATGACCTTGCGGGGCTGGAAGGCCAGGTCGATGACCCGTCCAGACGGCTGCCGCTTGACCATCTCGACCAGCGCGGCGCGGGCGTCAGCCTCGTACCGCAGTGCATCGACAGACACCTCGCCCTGAGCAAACAGGTGGCTCAACGCCGAGCTGCCCTTGGCGCGCTTGACGTGGATCAGCTCGTCGCCGGGGCCGAGCAGGTCGCAGGCCTCGAAAGGGTGGGGGTGCTGTTTCGTCCGCAACAGCTTCCGGTCCAGCAGAGTCAGACCGCAGACCTCCGCGGCGCGGACGTTGTACTTCGCCTCGTCCGTCAGATCGGCGGTCCAAGCTGGGAGCGCAAAGCTGGCCGGGCCGGCCAGGATCTGCTCGATCTCGTCGCGGAGGAACTTGCGGTGCTGGTCACCGATCTCGTACCAGCCGCCCTCGTGCAGTAGGAGCTGACTATCTCCGTGCGGGAGTTGCGCGGTGACCCATCGCGACGCGGCCGTGGAGCCGATCTCCTCCTCGCCCGCCGAGTCCGCGTAGAGGGTGACGCGCCCATTGCAGAGCGACGTCCACCGCTCGCCGTCCGGAACGCCCTCGGTCTGCGCGAGCACGTCCGCCAGCGTGAGCTCCGCCAGGCGTGCCGGGGCCAGGCCTGACTTCGGCACCCGAAGCTTGTACGACCGGATCCGCTCGATCTCGCCGAAGACCCGGCCCGGTACGGCCAGCCCGACCTCCGCAGGATCCGGCAACCTGAGCAGCCGATCCAGCTCCTCCTCCACCGTCGACAGCCGGGGATCCCGGGCCGGCACCGGTCGGATCTGGGTGATGAACTCCAGGTCAGCGAATGGTGCTTCCTGCTTGCAAACCCGGTCGATCTCCCGCAGGTCGGCGAGCAGACTCGCGGGCTCGACACCGAGGTGGATGCGCAGGGTGTCGCTGCCCTCAACCGGGGTGGCCTTACCCGTGGACCGGCAGACGGTCAGGTTCGGGTTGAACGTCCGCCCGCAGACCTGGCCGACGATCTCGCCCCACTTGTCGATGCCGTACATCCGGATGTGCTGACCGCCCGGGACCATGTTGCGGTCGACGCGGCCGGTGGTGCCGAACACCCGCCGGCGTACCTGCTTGATCTCGTCGGGGGCGAGCGAGCGCACCGCGAAGCCGATCCCGAAGACCGAGTTGGCCAGGTCCAGGTCGACCATGTGGCGGCCGACGGTGCCGTAGGCGAGTGCGTAGACGTGGTCGTCGACCGCGACGAGCAGCGCGGCACCGCCACTGCTGAAACCCAGGTCGATCGTCTCCCCGGTCAACGAGGCGAGCACATCGCACCAGTCGGCCCGCTCGCGCGGCACCGTCCCGTGCATCAGCAGCGCCGGCGCACCGGCGACCAGGCGTTCCTCGATCATGAAGTCGTGCTGTCGCACGTAGCGGTGGTTGACCGCGTCGTGCAGTCCCTCGATCGTCGGCGTTACCCGCTCGAGCTGGTAGACCGACGTCAGATAGGTGCCCTCCGGTCGCTCCGGCAGGTCGAGGTCGAAGAGGGTGGGTGCGTCGTACGGCGGACGGGTGACGTCCTTGCGGACGACACGGCGGCTGGTCGGTCTGGTCGTGGTCGGCTGGCTCGCACGGCGCACGTCGATCTCCTCGCGTTGAGAATCGGGGTGGCGGTGGTGCGGGGGAGGGGTGCGCCGAGGACGGGCTTCGCGGGTCCCGCCCTCGGCGCCAGCGGTCAGCTCAGGGCGACGGTGACGCCGCCGGAGAACATCGAGTCGTGCAGCTCGAGCTTGGTGAGCTTGACGTTCTTCGGGATGTCGAAGACCACGACGCCGTTCACCTGGTTGCCGGGGTTGATGTCGTTGAGGAACGTCTCGGCGTTCTTGTTCGCGTAGATCGCCGCGCCGGTGTCGGCCGAGTACTCGGTGCCGTCGGCCGCGTACGCCTTCTGGCTGCTGCCGTCGAGCATCTGCGCTTCCTTGCCGATGTTCTTCACGTTGAGCGTGACCAGGCAGAACTGGCCTTGCGCCTTCGCACCGAGCAGGTCGCTGCCGATCTTGGCGACGCCGCACTTCGACGACTTCACCGTGAACTCGAACTTCCCGTCCCGGGCCGGCTCGCCGATCTTGGCGGTCTTGGCGGGCTTGTCGTCGCCCTTGGCGCCTTCACCGCCGCCGGAGCTGCTGGCGTTGTCGGTGGTGCCGGAGCCGCAACCCAACGCGACGAGGCCGGTGGCGATCAGGGCGAGGGTGGTGGTCTTGCGCATTCTGTTCTCCTTGACGTGTCTGATGGCGTCGGCTGGGGCTGGTGGCCGCCCCGGTGCCCCATCTCATAAGAGCGGCAGGCCCGCAGACAAGCGACAACACCTCGTGAGAAACCCAGCTATCAGCGCCTTTGCGTCCACGTCAGATAACCCCCCTTATCACCGAGCGAGACTTGCTCAAGGCCGTCCTTCGTCCGTAGTGTCGCGGCGCGGACAACCGGACGGGTGGGAGGAGGTGGGGACAAATGTCGTCAACAGTCACGCTGGGGCAGATTGCCAGGTTTGCCCAGGTGCGTCGTCCTAGCGTTAGCAACTGGAGGCGCCGGCATCCTGACTTTCCTGACCCGGTAGGTGGTTCACCTGGGCAGCCACTCTTTGATGCGGATGAAGTAGCCCGGTGGCTGGATCATCGGCCGGTGCCGGCTCCGCGTGAGGGTGGCTTGGCGGCTATCACCTACGGAGACAGATTCCGGGCAAGCATGGACCGTGGTGGCAGTCTCGATGAGACCCAGCTCGATCCCGACACATTCGCGGACGTCGCGCTCGAGTTGATCGCGCTGCGAGTGGCCCATCAACGCCCGCTACCCGCCGACCTCGCCGCTCTCGCGGAGCTGTGCGTCAGAGCCGAGGCTGAGTACCCCGATCTCGTCGGCCTGCTCAGCAATGTCGGCGCTCGCGGTCAAACGGCATTGTCGATGCTTGACGATGTCGAGCGTCTGGTGTCAGAGCTTGGTGCGGCGGCCGCGGCCGAGGAGGTGCTCTCCGCAGCTGGTCGTCGTGGCTGGTCCGGCGGTCCGGCTGAGACGCCCACCGAGATCTGCGACCTGATCCTGCGCTTGGCGAACGAGATGCTGGGAGATCTCACCGAGCTTGCCGTGGCTGACCTCGCGGCGGGCCCAGGGAAGATGCTCACCGGCATGATGGCCGCCGGCCGCCCGCGCGAGATCCGGTGCGCCGAGGCAGACCCGGTGGCGGCAAGGTGGCTGCGTTTGAGGTCCTTCTGCCACGGCCACGAGATGATTACGGTCCTCACCGACGGACAGGACACGGGCACTCTCTCGGGCTCGGACCTTGTCTTTGTCGACCCGCCATTCCAGCCCGGCGAGCAGGAACACCATGAGGAACACCCGCTGTCCTGGGCCTCTCGAGTGGTGGAGTGCCTCAGCGACGAGGGCATTGGGTTCGCCGTCGTGCCGGAATGGACACTGACGCGCACGGGCAATTCGCGTCGGCTTCCGGTGACGTGGGTACGCGAGCAACTCGTGCGTCGAGGTTGCGTCCGCGCGATCATCCAACTGCCCCGCCACATTCACCGCTTCATCGGCGGCAGGGACCTTGTGCTGCTGGTGCTGGCACCCGACGAGGGCGACACGACGCGAGACGTCGTTGTCTGCGACGCCGACCAGGTCCGGTCCCGGTACGGCGGGTCATGGATAGAACAGACGACGCGGCTCGTGTGCGGGTCGCGGGAGTCGCGCGGAGCTGAGCCATGCACGGCGATTCCCGTGTCCGAGCTAATGGGCAGTCGGTCGCTCCTGCCGTCACATCTGTTGGCACCGAAGGCGGCACCTGAGGACTACGTGGTGGAGGCGGTGCGGGCACGTGAGTCCGCGGCGGCAACTTTCAAAATGGGCGCGGATGACGCGAACACCACGTTGGAACGGATCGGGGTGACCATCCGCGCGCAGGGCATCGCATACCGCACGATCGGCGAGCTGCTGCGCGGCCGGCAGCTCATCCGTCTGCCGGGTCATCGCATACCCGTTGCTGATCTGGGTCGCAGCGGACAACGGGTTCTGGGTCGCGAAGAGCTGCTAGGAGAAGTGCCCGTCGGCGAGCGTCGCATCGACGTTCTGACACTCGGGCAGTACGCCGCTGCCGCGATCACCGAATCGGGCGATGTGGTCGTCATGGCCGGCGACCAGCTTCGCGTCATGGTCGACGCTATCGGCGGCAGCGTTCTGCTCACCCCCGTTCAGGGCTTGCGCATCCCCGGCTACGTCAAACACTCGTCGCTGTACCGCGACGAACCCCAGCAGGCATGGATCGGGCCGTACGCGCTAGCGGCCCTGCTCGGCGCGGCGCGCAACGCGGCCCGCACCGGTCCACGCGTGCGCAGCGTGACCCTGCACCAGCTGGAGATCCCTGTGCTGACCGCCGTCGATTACGGCCACCTCGATCAGGCGTCCATGATGCTCAACGACCTGGCAGAGTTAGCCCGCAACCAGGCTGCGGCGTTGGATCTGGTCCGTCAGCGGATCGCCGCCGGCGTCGCCGACGGGGCGATGAACCTGCGCTTCAAGCCCAACACGTCGAACACGAATATCTGAGGAGACGAGATATGCCCCCACGGGCGCGCAAGCCGGCAGAGCCGCAATCGGCCGACCTGAAAGACACCCTGTGGAAGTCGGCCGACAAGCTGCGCGGCAGCATGGACGCCGCCGAGTACAAGCACTTCGTGCTCGGCCTCATCTTCCTCAAGTACACCTCGGACGCCTTCGACGAGCGGCGGGCGCAGATCGAGGCCGAGCTGGAAGCAGAAGGTATCCCCGAGGCGAACCGGCCCGCACTGCTGGAGGACCAGGACGAGTACGCCGGCCGCGGCGTCTTCTGGGTGCCGCAGGCCGCCCGATGGGAGTCTCTCGCGCATCGCGCCAAGACCGCGGCTGGTCAGACCAGCATCGGCCAGCTCCTCGACGGCGCCATGAAGGCCGTCGGCGACGCCAACCCCGACCTCAAAGGTGCCCTGCCGCAGGGCCTCTACAACGGCCGCGGCGTCGACGAGCGGCGCCTCGGCGAACTCGTCGACCTCATCCACAAGCTCCGCTTTCGCGACCAGTTCGACGCAGACGGCAAGCGCCGCAGCGCCCGCGATGTTCTCGGCGAGGTCTACGAGTACTGCCTGGAGAAGTTCGCGCTCGCCGAAGGTCGACGAGGCGGCGAATACTTCACCCCCAAGAGCATCGTCAAGCTCATCGTCGAGATCCTGGAACCACAGCCAGGCGAGCGCGTCTACGACCCGGCGTGCGGCTCGGGCGGCATGTTCGTTCAAGCCGAGAAGTTCATCGAGACCCACGGCGGCAAGGCGTTCGACATCTCCGTCTTCGGCCAAGAGTTGAACCAGAACACCTGGCGGCTGGCGAAGATGAACCTCGCCATCCACGGCATCGAAGCCAACCTGAGCACCAGGTGGGCAGACAGCTTCCACGAAGACCAGCACCCCGACCTGCGCGCCGACGTCGTCATGGCCAATCCGCCTTTCAACATCTCCGACTGGGGCGGCGACCGACTCGTCATGGATCCCCGATGGGAGTACGGCATTCCACCGGTCGGCAACGCCAACTACGCCTGGTTGCAGCACATGGCCCACAAGCTTTCGCCGAAGGGGCGCGCTGGCATCGTCCTCGCCAACGGCTCCATGTCCAGCAAGCAGTCTGGCGAGGGCGACATCCGTCGCGCCATGGTGGAAGGCGACCTCGTCGCGTGCATGGTCGCGCTGCCCGGTCAGCTCTTTCGTTCCACCCAGATCCCGGCCTGTCTATGGTTCCTCTCTCGAGACAAGAGCCCACAGGGGTCAAAGCGGCTCGCCAACCGCACCAACCACGTACTCTTCATCGACGCCCGCAACATGGGCGTGATGGTGAACCGCACCGAGCGCGAACTCACCGGCGACGACCTTCGCCGCATCGCGGAGACCTACCACGCCTGGCGCGGCACGGACAAAACCATTGAGTACGCAGACGTGCCCGGCTTCTGCAAGTCAGCCGCTTTGGACGAGATCCGCGAACACGACTTTATCCTCACGCCCGGCCGATACGTCGGCGCCGCCGAGATCGACACCAGCGGCGACGAACCGACGGAGGAGAAGATCGCCAGGTTGACAAAGGAACTTTTCGCCCACTTCGACGACTCTGCCCGGCTGGAGGCCGTAGTCCGCGAGCAGCTCGGGAGGATCGATGTCTGAGTGGCGGAATGTCGCGATTGGCCAGCTGGGCGAAATCGTTACGGGCGGCACGCCGAGAGCCGCAGAATACGACTCCTGGGGTGACGATATAGACTTTCTTACTCCAACTGATCAACGCGAGGATTCGCGGGATGCGAAACCAGCGCGCAGGTTATCGAAAGTCGGGGCGGCCCGACTGTCGCAAAGATTACTTCCGCCGGGCGCAATCTGCTTCACCTGCATTGGTTCGACAATCGGCAAAGTCTCGCTGGTTTCCCGCCCCACTGTTACCAATCAGCAGATCAATTCGATTCTTCCCGATCCGGAAGTCGCGGACAGTCGGTTTGTTTACTACCTCTTGAAGAGTTGCGCTGATGAGATAGTGCAGATTGCCTCTGGCTCTGCAACTCCGATCATCAACAAGACGCAATTCGGGCGCTTCATCGTTCGAGTTCCTGAACGGTCAACACAGTCGGCCATCGGTCAAGTACTCGGAGCGCTGGACGATAAGATTGCGGTCAACGAGCGGATCGCTGCCACAGCCTTCGAGTTGATGCAGTCGATGTGGCAGTCCACAGCCGCAGGCTCGATCGAAATGGCACCGTTTTCCGACCTCGCCACGATTGAGAAGGGGCTCTCATACAAGGGGCAATGGCTGGGCGACGGGGCCCCCCTTGTCAATCTTGCGAACTTCGGCGTTGATGGTCGATTCAAAGCTTCCCAGCTGAAATACTACTCGGGTGAAGCCCGTGACCAGCACTGGGTTCGAAGCGGCGACCTCGTCCTGGCAAACACGGACCTGACTCAGCGGCGGGAGATCCTGGGGCAGCCGGCACTCGTGGCGGCCGGCTCCGACCGCGCTCTGTTCTCTCACCATGTCTTCGCTGTGCGGCCGGCCGCAAATGACGATCGCGAACTGCTCTGGCTGTATGGAGCGCTCCGCTCCACTGCATTCAGAGAGCGGGCCGTGACGTTCGCTACGGGCACGACCGTCGCCTCACTTCCTCGTGACGCGGTGCTGACCCACGAGGTTCCGATGCCTCCCGCAGAGAACCGGCTTGCCTGGGCAGCGACTGCTCGGACCTTGATAGATGCATCGAACTCGCGGGTCGAAGAGAACGGCGTGTTGTCCAGACTCCGGGACACGCTCCTGCCAAGGTTGGCTTCCGGTGAGTTGCGGGTCAAGGACGTTGAGCGCCAAGTTTCCGACGCCGTCTGACCAATACGCTTGGGGCATGCCTCCCATCTTTCGCAGTACCGCAAGGAGTGACGATGAGCCAGTTCGACGATCCGGCCTACCCGCATGACGAGTCCGAGGCTGAGTGGGAGCACTATGTCAAGGATCAACTTGGCGAGTGGTGGCAGCCGATGACCGGCGCCGAATTGGCGCCGTCGCGCAAAGGTGACGGCGCGCGGAAGTCCTGGAACGACCTGGTTCTCTACGGGCGCCTTCGTGAAGCGGTCGCGCGGATCAACCCTGAGTTGCCGCTGGACGCCGTGGATGAGGTGGTGGCCGAGTTCGAGAAGCGGACGTCGGCCGACGCGTTCACAGAGCGGCACCGCCTGCACACGTTGCTCACGCGCGGGGTAAAGGTCGGCTACGTCGATCCGGCGTCGGGGGAGAACCGCACCGACACGGCCTGGGTGATCGATTTTCTCGACCCGTACGGTAATGATCTGATCGCGGCCAACCAGGTGACGATCAAGGATGCCCGCCGCAAACGCCGGCTGGATGCGGTGGCCTACGTAAACGGTCTGCCGCTGGCGGTGTTCGAGCTCAAGAAGGCCGGCGCGACCGACGGGACCCGCGAGGCGTACGACCAGCTCATGACCTATCGGCGTGAGTTTGGTGCGACCGCCCTTGCGGTGCCGGTCTTTGCCGTCGCTAGCGACGGCATCACAGCTCGAATCGGGACGCTGTTCACACCGTGGGAGCACATGGCGCCGTGGGACATCGACGAGCGCGGCGAGCCCGTTGACGTCAGCGACGGCCGAGCACTGGAGACTCTGATCGGTGGGGCGTTCGACCCCAAGGTCTTCCTGGACCTGCTGGTCAACTTCACCGCCTTCTCGCGAGAACGGGGTGGCGCCATCGACACAGTACGGCTGGCGAAAGCCCACCAGATGTACGCGGTCAACACCGCGGTCGACAAGACGATCACCGCTGTGGGCGGCGACGGCAAGATCGGCGTCGTCTGGCACACGCAGGGCTCAGGCAAGAGCATGGAGATGGCGTACTACACCGCGAAGGTGATGAAAGAGCCGGCGCTGCGCAACCCGACGATCGTGGTGCTCACTGACCGGATCGACCTGGACAGCCAGCTCTTCCTCACCTTCGCCGCCAGTGACCTACTGCCTGAGACACCCGTGCAGGCGGACACGAAGGAGCAGTTGATGCGCCTGCTGGATCGGCCATCCGGCGGGATCATCTTTACGACGCTGCAGAAGTTCAACCGCTCCAAGGCGGACAAGGAAGCGAACATCGACTTCCCCCTGCTGTCCAAGCGGCGCAACGTGCTCGTAGTCGTGGACGAGGCGCACCGCAGCCACTACGACTTCCTTGACGGTTACGCCAAGAACCTGCACGACGCGCTTCCCAACGCGGCGTTCATTGCCTTCACCGGCACGCCGATCTCCAGAGCCGAGGCGAACACCCGGGCGGTCTTCGGTGACTACATCGACGTGTACGACCTGACACGCGCCGTCCGCGACGGCGCCACGGTGCGGGTCTACTACGAGAACCGGCACATTCCCGTGCACCTCCCCGACGGCGTAAACCCGGTGGAGTTGGACGAGGAGGCCGAGGACCTGACCGTCGACCTCGACGAGGAGGAGATTAAGCGTGTCCGACGGGCGTTCGCGCAGTACGAGGACGTCGTCGGCCACGCTGATCGGGTACGGACGCTCGCCCAAGACATCGTCGAGCACTGGGAACGGCGTCGGACCGAGATGGTCAAGCTGACCGGCAAGCCGGGCAAGGGCATGATCGTCTGTTACTCCCGAAAGGTCGCAGCAGACCTTTACAAGGAGATCACCGCGATGCGCTCGGAGTGGCACCGGGAAGACGACGACGAAGGCCTGATCAAGGCGGTTTACACCGGCAGCGCCAAGGACCAGGAGCCCATTGCCACCCACGTCCGCTCGCCCGGCGCGATCAAGAAGATCCAGCGCCGGGCCACGGATGCCGACGATCCGCTCGAGCTGGTGATCGTCCAGTCGCTGTGGCTCACCGGGTTCGACTCGCCGCCGCTGCACACGATGTACCTCGACAAGCCGATGCGCGGGGCGGCGTTGATGCAGGCCCTCGCCCGAGTCAACCGTCGCTGGGGCGAGAAGCCCAGCGGTCTGGTGGTGGACTTCCTTGGCATCGCCGACGACCTCACCAAGGCGCTCGCCGAGTACACCCGGACCGATATCGACGAGAAGCCGATCGGTAAGGACATCAGCGCGGCAGTCGACATGGTGGTTGAGCTACACGGCGTGATCGGCAGCCAGCTTCACGGCATTAACTGGAAGGCCAAGCGCGACTCGGGCAGACCCCGTGCCTTTTACCATGCCGCGCTCGACGTCGTGGATTACCTCCGCAACCCTGAACCGGACCTGGAAGAGGGCAAGCCGACCCTCGCCGACCGCTACGTCGACACCGCCCGCAAGATCGCTCGCGCCTACAGCAACTGCCCACGTGAGGACAAGCTTCGGCCACTACGGACGGACCTGGAGTTCTTCGAAGCCGTACGCCTGTATCTGGCCAAGTTGAGGGCCGAGGAGCGGGCGGAGCGAGGGCTCGCGACTGCGGCGGACGTGGAGCTGGCGATCCGGCAGCTTACGGCGAGCGCCATCGCGGTGGATGAGGTGGTCGACATCTATGAGGCTGCTGGCATCCAGCGCCCCGACCTGTCGCATCTGGACGAAGACTTCATGCGTCGAATGCGCGAAAGCCAGCGGCCCAACTTGGCCATCGAGGCGCTGCGTCGGGCGATTGAGCGCGAGGTCCGGTCGGCCCACCCCCACAACATCGTCGCTCAAGAGGGGTTCACCGCCAAACTGCTGAAGACGATGCAGCGCTACACCTCCGGCGGTCTCACCGCAGCCGAAATCATTGCGGAGCTGGTTGCGCTGGCCAAGGAGGTCTCGGCCGACCGGGGCAAGGCCGCCGAGATGGGCCTAACGGAGGACGAGTACGCCTTCTACACGGCTGTTGCCCAGAACGAGTCGGCAACTGAGCTGCTCGGCGATGTCGTGCTTGGACAAATTGCCAAGGATCTCGTTCGCGAGCTTCAGGACCTTCCGATTGACTGGTGGATCCGGGAGCAGGCTCAAGCCTTGGTGCGCAGCAAGGTCAAGCGTCTGCTGGCCCGGTACGGCTACCCACCGGACGCGCGTCCTGAGGCCGTCGAGTTGGTGCTCAAGCAGACCCGTACGTACGTAGAAGATCAGGCGTAGCGGTCATGAGAGATCGTGCTGCAGGCTGTATACCTGTTGGTGTTCCGAAGATACGGTCGACGGCATGCTCGCCCGAACCTGTCGTGATGAGGTGCTCGAGGCTGCCCATGAGCTGGCTGTCCGAAGCGCCGACGGCAGCTTCACGGCGGAGGAAGTCGTACGCCTGATCATCGGCCGAGGAAGCACCTTCGCAGAAAGCACGATACGGACTCACGTCGTCTCGCGTATGTGCGTGGATGCTCCAGCCCACCACGCTGTCCGCTACCCTGACCTGACCCGCCACGGCGGCGGGCGCTACCGCCTTGTCGAGATGGCTCAGCGGATTGGGACGTCGGTGGCCCCGCTCACTGCGGGAACCAGTAATACCACTCGTGGTGACGAAGAGCCGCTCCCGGAGGTTCCCGCCGGAAGCAGCAGTGTGCAGCGGCAGGCAGAGACGGCGATCCTGGACGGGCTCGCCGATCTGTTGGGCTACAAGGTCATCCCGGCGCGACTTCACCTTGCTGGTGGCGAATACGTGGACGTAGATGGCGTCAGCCATGCCCCACCGACTCTTGTGGAGGCATGGGCGCACCAGGGGCCGCCCAAGGGCGGGCAGAAGCATAAAATCCTGGCGGACGCGCTCAAGCTCATTCACGTCGGTAGGGAGTTGGGCGGCCATCACCAATTGATTCTCTGCTTCAGTGATGAGCAGGCGGCACGGTCCTTCCAGCCCGAGGCGCGGACCTGGTACGCGGCTGCGCTAAAGGCTCACCACGTTGACGTTCTAGTCGTCGATCTATCGGCCGAATGGCGCGAGCGGATCCGAATCGCCCAGCAGCGCCAGTTCCGGTAGCGCGCGGAGGAGCAGAGTGGCTGATCGCAGGCTGACCGGAGCAAGTGGCGAACACTACGTCTGCTATGCCTTGGCCCGTCAGGGCTGGGTCGCAACCCTCACCCGGGAAGGACTTGAGCGCACGGACATCCTCGCCGTGAGTACCGTCTCCCGCCGTATGGTCGAACTTCAAGTGAAGGCTGCCGCGCCAGCCGGCAAGGTGTCGTGGATGCCTGGAGCGAAGGCCTTCACGCCAGCATTCGACCACGAGTGGTACGTCTTCATCGCTCTCACGCGCGACCTGACGCACGCCCCCACCTGCTACATCGTTCCGCGGTTCCACGTGGCAGCAGCAACGTGGATTGTTCATTGCAACTGGCTTACCCATCCAGACGCGCAGCCCGGGACCCGAAACACGAAGCTTGCGCAGGCCCGGATCACCGCAGAGGTCTGGAGCGGCTACGAGGGCCGTTGGGATCTGCTGGAACACTCAGCGACCTCCGTGCCGGTGCTACTTCCCCATTGGGTCCGGAAGCGTGCAGGAGAGCCTCGTGTCGGTTTGCCGCCAGGCCATCCCTGGGCCTCGGCGCTGCCTCCGGACTGGGAAGGGCCGTAGCTTGGGCAAGCTTCCAGTGGTTCCTCTTGTCGTCTCGCGTCGGCCATAGCCCGGCGTATCCCCTGATTACGGAGGTTTCCATGGCACTGACGCCACAATCGCAGCTTCGCCTTTGGCTCATCCAGACGCTGGGAGATCTGGGTGGATCGGCGGAGCGGCGATTGGCTTTGCGTGCGATGGCGAAGGCGTTCCAGGACCAGTTCACTGACGACGACTGGCGCTCGCCGCCCAAGCGACCTTTCGAGTCCAACTGGGAAAACCGCACGTCATTCGAGCGCGGCGAGATGGTTCGGGAGGGGTTACTGCTGCCGATGCAGAAGGCGGGACGTGGGCGATGGGCCCTCACTGAGCGGGGTTGGACTTTGCACCGGCAGGTTTCTCGGTAGTGGCCACGACTGAGACGCGCGAGCTACTCGTAGGGAGTTCGCCGATCAGGGCGTGACAACGCTGATCTTGAGGTCCGAGACAAAGGCGGCCCAAGCTGGCGGTGGGAACGCCAGCGTCGGACCCGTGGGGTCCTTGCTGTCGCGTACGCCGACGACACCCACGAGATTGTCGGCGACCTCGACGCAGGCGCCGCCGTTGTCGCCGCTGCGGGTGCTCTTGCGCCAGACGGCGCCGGTCAGGTCAGTCATGCCGCATCTCCCCGGAGATCCTCTTGATCATGTCTTTCGATTCTGCCTCGCCGAGGGCCATCGCATCCAGCCCTCCCCAGACGCGTTCGTACGCGGCTAACTCGTCAGGCTTGTCGAGGTAGAGCGCCCCGGTCAGCGACTCGCTATAGACGACCGACGGTTCCGGGGCTGCTCTGCCGCCCTTGGTGGGCGGGAAGTCGAGGATCATGACGGTACCGGCGACCGCGCCGGGGTGTGGCCCCGCAGCCAGTGGTAGCACTCGGACGGACACATTCGGTAGCTCTGACACCCTGAGTAGGTGGTCGAGTTGCGCGGTCATGACGTTGGGGCCGCCGACCGTGCGTCGAAGCACTGCCTCTGACAACACCGACTCCAGCCGTGGCGCCGGAGGAAGCCGCCGGACGAGTAGCGCCTGCCGCTGAAGCCTTACTTGGACGGCCCGCTCCCTCTCCTCGTCGCTGAGGATCCTGCCGCGCCGGATCAGCGCGTCGGCGTAGCCCTTAGTCTGCAGGATGCCGGGGATCAGAGACTCGTCGAAGCCTCTGAGCCGCGAAGCGGCGGATTCCAGCCCCACGTACAGCTCAAACCAGCTCGGCACCGCATCGCCGTACGCGTGCCACCAGCCCTTGGACTTCGTCTCCGCAGCCAGCCCGCGCATCGCCTCGGTCATCTCGGGCGACACCCCGTAGAGCTCGCACATCGCCTTGACGTCGAGCACCCGGACGGAGCCCTGGCCGCATTCGACGCGCCAGATCTTCTGCCGGCTGTATTCGAGGGCTTCGGCGGCCGCGTCGAGTGTCACCCCGGCCTCGTTGCGGAACTGCCGTAGCAGCCGACCGAGTTGCCGGCGCGGCACTGTCGATCCGATGTCATCGGGCATCCGCACACTCCCTGGTTCCATGGCGCAACACTGCGTGACCTGCTCCTGCAACTCCTACGGGTTTCGGCAAAGAAAGTCAATGCACAACAGCGAAATTGCGGTTTAGAACGTTGCGTTTCCACTCCGGACTGTCGCAGGCTGATCACAGCACGGCGGCCGCCCGGTCCCCCCGAACGGCCGCCGTGCTTCCCCGAACACCCCTCGCCCCTCCGCCAGGAAGGCAGGCAGACATGAACGCCAAGAACCAGCGACCAGGGACGGCGAGTGGCGGTGCGACCTACCGCTCTGCCGCGTACACCAGTCTGCTGCCGTGGCAGGTGCGTGAGCGCCGCTTTCCGCCGGTCGGGCTCGGACGTCGCGGTTTGAACCCCGACGACGTGTACGCCTTCCTCGACCGGGTCGCCGTCGACATGGCCGCCGTCTACGCCGCCCTCGCCGAGAGCCGCCGCGAGACGGCCCGGATCAAGGCCGGGCTGCGTCGCTGGCAGACCGATCAGGCCCGCGCCCGCAACGAGCGGGGCCAGACCCAATGAGCCAGCGGTACGTCATCCACCTGCCCGTCGTTGCTACCGACCTGCCTACCGCGCAACGCCTGGCCCGGGTCATCGGCCGGTGGATGCTGGTGCTGCCGATGGCGGACCCGGGGGAGACCACCGTCTCCGAAGAGGACCATCAGCTCCTCCGCCACCGGGTCTTCTGCGACCTGCGGCTGCCGGGCGGCCGACGCTGCCTACTCCGCGATGGCCATGACGGCAACTGCACCCGCCGGCTGCGCCGCTGACACAACCAGACGATCCGGCATCTCAACTGCCCGTTGTGCCGAGTGCGATGATGATCATCAGGCCGCTAACGTGCGCAGCACGGGAGGTGGCGGGGATGGTCGCTCGGCGTTGGGACGCCAGGTTCGAGGAGGAGCACCTTGTCCTCCGGCGTTGGCGGTTGCTGCCGTGGCCGAAGGCCTACGTCAGGCGGCTACCGCTGGCCGCGATCCTCCATATCGGGTCGTTCACCGCAACTGAACATGCGAAGCGACACGCCCAACTCTCCGTTCAGAACACGTCGGCACCAGACCTGACCGAGGTCATCCCGGTCAGTTTCACGCGGGAGCAGTGGACGTTCGCCGGCTGGTTCATGGAGGAACGGCGAGCGGCGGAACGGCGAGCCGCACCGAACAGGCCGCCGCAAGTCCGCGGGGTGGCATCGCCGCGTCAGGTGGCCCTGTCCCGCCCGGCGGCCGACGTTGCGGCCCTGTCGCGGCAACAGGCGCAGCTGGCGGCCGCCTTACGAGCCCACCTCTCGGCCCGGCAGGCGTCCATCAACCTGAGCGTCCCACCGACGACGGCCCCGGTGATGCGGGCCGGCGATGGCCGGAGGCCGGTGTGGCTGTGGCTTGAGAATGGGGAGATCCATGGGTCGCGCGTGTCGGCCGGCAACGCCTCGCCACGCGATCTGACCCCAGCCGAAGTCGCCCATCTCCTGCTCGCTGACCCGTCCCGGGCGATGCCGGCTATCCGCGCGTTGACGGGCGCCGCCGACAGCCAGCAAGGTCAGGCTCTGCTGCGGAGCTGGCGGCGGCCAGACCGGGTCGTCGTTAACCTGAGCGCCTCCGACCTCGCCGGGAGGCGAGTGACAGAGGCCCTACAGAAGCCGGGCCGGAGTAACCCGGACGGCAGTGTGCGAACCGTGTCCGGTGGCCTTCCGAGTCTGAACAAGCGCCGCCGGTAGAGACGAGCCAGGGGATGCGGCTCGCCCTCGGCGGCGATCTCCGCCGATGCTCGCGTGAACACGTCTCAGCTGGCCAGCGAGCCCAGGCTTAAGCCGTCGACCAGGTTGATGAGCTCGTCGTCCCGGGTCACCTTGTAGCCGCGCCCGCGCAGCTCCGCCACGAGATCGGTCTCGCAGTTGAGTGGAACCTCGAGGTACTTTGATCATGCTGGGCACGAAGATCGGCGAGGCTGTCCCTGGCGGGTCAAGGACCGCACCGCGCCGCTCCCGCCGCCGCGAAGTTGCAACCCACCGCCGTGCGCGACGCACTAGACGTGCGTGATCACATCTCTGCCGTACCCGGTGAGGGTCTTGTCCTTGTCGTCGTGCATGAGGTAGACGGCGAAGTTGTGGACCTCGATCTCGTTGAGTCCTGCAGCCGGTCGACGTGGGCCGACCCGGGGCCGAGCAGACCGAATCGGTCGCCGATGGCGTCGGGGACGCAACTGCGGTGGTGCTGAAACCACCACTCCTGATTCGCCCGATCGGGATGAGGCACGGTCACCCTCGGGTCCGACACGCTGTCGAGGTACCAGGGCGCTGCGCGACAGCCAGATGGGGATCACGGCCGAGCTCAAGGAGCGGGAACTCCAGGGAATCCTTCCTCCGCCGCCGGGAACCCAGGAGCCAGCCAGTTCGAACACGTCGTGACGCCATCAGGCGACATCGACCCGAACAGCGTCGACGGCGGGGTGTTGACCCTTACGTCTGGGCAGGACGCACCGAACCGAAACGCGGCGCATTGAGGTCAGAGGCCCACCTAACCGGCGGTTCGACGGCGATCGGGCCGGAGAGGAGAACCAGGTGGAATACGAGGATTTCATCAACGAAGTGGCCACGCGGGCGAAGGTGTCGACCGATCAGGCGGCGACGCTCACCAGCGCCACGTTGCAGACATTGGCGGACCGGATCAGCGCCGGCCAAGCCGAGGATCTTGCCTACCAGCTTCCCGATGGGGTCGATGATCACCTGCGCAAACCGCCACCGCACAGAAGGCAGGAACAAGCCCAGTCGTACGGGCTCGACGAGTTCGTGCGCCGGGTGGCGGACCACCCGGCCGTCGACCGTGCGCTCGCCGGTGCCGGGGTCCGCGCGGTGCTCACCACGTTGCGTGAGGCTGTTTCCCGTGACGAGTTCGACGACGCGGTGGCCCAGCTTCCAAAGGAATTCCGGCAGGTGATCGAACCGGTGGGTGCCGATAGCCGGCGGCGTCCCGGGTAGCACGCCCAGGCGGCAGCGCGGCCGTCGTACGGCCGAGCCATCTCCACCAGCCGGTTGACCAGTAGGATGGCTCTCCCTGGTCGTGCCACCTGGGGAAACGCCCATGTCCGACAGCGTCTTCGCGCAGTTCACCGCCGCCGACGACAGCTCGAAGGTGGGCTGCTCGTGCAGCCGGGCGATCAACGCCGCCCTGGTGCACAACCGGGTGCCGCTGGTCCGTCACCTCACGCCGCCGTTGCGGCCCGGTATGCGTAACCCGACTGCTTGGGCGATGTGCTCTGCCGGGACTCCACCCTGGGCAAGCCACACCATGAGCCGGGTCGCGATGATCGCGTGGTTGTAGCCCGGCGGCGGCATGATCGAGACGACTCCCTCGGGGCTGATTTCATACCGGTGGTTCTCGTCTGCGGCCATCATCGCCGTCAGGTCATCGAGCGTCACGACCGGGGGCATATACCTGCCAACCGCCTCCGGGCTCATGGTCGCATCGACCGGTTCGCCAGCCGGCTCCGGCGGTGGCGGAGCCGCATAGCCTCAGTTGCGTCCACCAGTTCATGAGGGTCGCTGACGACGTCGACCGCCGACGGTAGCTCGGGTAGTCGGACCGGGTTCAGCTTGCGAACAGCATTCTCGTCGGGAACTCGCCGCTGGACCGCCACGCTTTTACGATTTTTGCCGCGATGGCACCTGCGGCGGTATTGAAATCACCATCTTCGACGCGGGCGTCGAGGGTGCGTGGGTCGATTGTCAGGATTCGGTCGAACTTGTCATTCAAGCCAAACTCGTATCGGACCTCGTCCGCGGCGGCCTCGATACGCCGCGCGGTCACCATCATTCCCATGTCCCTAGCCTCCAATGTTCGAGTAGTCCTCGTAGGTCGGCCCGGGTATGGACGCCTCCCAATCGGACACCTGGTTGGCGGCAAGATGTGCTTCCCGGTATGCCGCCTGCGGGTGCGCGCGGTAGTACTGCAATTCTGCCAACTCGTGCTCCAGTAGTGCGTAATCCTCGGGCAACGGGCTACCGCGTCGCAAACGCAGCCATGCCTCAGCCATGGGCGGGCTCGGATCGTATCGTTGATGGATGACCCCGCCCGCATAGTCATCCATCGGGTGGGCGTCGAAGAAGACATGCCGGCGGACCTGCTCGATTTCCTCCCGAGAGAAACCTCGGGAACCGTCCAGGCGGGGCGCGTCTCCGACGTGGTCAGCTATGACGTCGGCGTCGGCCTGCTGGCGGATCGCCTCGTACGCCTCCTCCGCCCAGCGGTCCTGCCCTGCGTAGTCTGCGAGATCACGAGGTCGTGTGGTGTGGCCGCCATGAATGCCTCGCGCTTCATCTCCTGCGCTCCCTGGGCGCGGGTGCGGCTTGTCGCGAAGTCGCCCCAGGGCCTGCTTGAGTTTCTCGATGAGGTCGCCGAGCCGGCGCATCTCCGGAATCAGCCGTCGCAGGCTGGCCAGCAGCCCGCGCAACAACCGCGCGATCCGCGCACCCCACGACGCCACCAGGGTCGTGACCTGCTCCACGACCAGCGGCGCGGCAAGCCCGCCGGTGATGAGGAGTTCGCCCGCGTACACGATGATGCGGGACACGCAGGTGGCGATGGCGTCGCGGACCAGGAGCCGGACGGCGGCGACCAGGCCGGCGGCGCCTTCGGTGATCGCGGCCATGGTGTCGGCGCCCTGGGCGAGCCCGGTGATGGCCTGGTGTTGTTCGTTGGCCCAGGCTCGGTAGGCGGGTCCGGCACTGCCGCCCCAGCCGGCGACGTCGGTGCGGACGGCGCGTGCCAGTTCGGCGGCGTCGTCGCGGAGGGAGCCGGCGACGTTGCGCCAGGTCTGGGCGTGCGCGGTGATCTGCGCCGGGTCGCCGGCGAGCCAGTCCAGCGCCTCGCTGAGTGGCTTGACGTGTTCGATGAGCCAGGCGATCCCGTACTGGAGCAGGGCGCCGACCGGGTCGGAGACGAACGCGAGAGCGTCCAGGCTGGCACTCACGACGCCGAGGCTGCCGTCGATCCAACTGCCGGTGCGGACGCCCTGGGCGATGAGTTCGATGTCCTCGCAGATCCACACGCCCGCCCAGGCGCTGGGCGGGGTGTCCACAGCGGCGGCGACGAGCGGGTTGGCCGTCACGGTCGCTGCCGCACTCCGTCGAGCAGGTGCTTGGCGTGGGCGTCGGACTCTCGGTACCGGTCCGCGCCGACCCGCAGCCTGCCGGCGGTGTCCCGCACCGACGCGGCGGCGCCGCCGATGCCGTCGACAAGGGTTCGTTGCAGGCCGTCGAGCAGCACCGGCATCATCGCGCAGAGCTGCCCGTAGGCGTCGGTGCCCAATCGGACGTGTTGGCCCGCCTGCTGGGCGGTGTCGAGGCTGCTGGCGCAGCGATCGAGGCGTGCGGCGTGGGCGGTCAGGTCGTCCGGGTCGACCTGGATGCCGTCACCGCCGGGCATCCTTCGATCCCTGGTCGGGGAGAAGCCGGCTGCGGTACGAGTCGACGATGGCCTGGGTGCTCGGGTCGTCGCCCAATGACTGTGTGGCCGCGTCGCTGACCTGTCGGAGCAGGTCGGCGCGCGCGGCGGTGGTGGTCTCTAGGATCTGTCGGGCGGTGTGCACGGCGGATTGTTGCCGGACGCGCTCGTCGAGCCGTAGGTCGATCAGCAGGCCGGCCGAGTCGACTGTGACATCGACAGTCCGGTCGGCGTTGTGTGCGGTGCCGGTCAATTCGCGCATCGTCGCCGACAGCGTTTTCGCGCGTTCGGCCCGCTCGGCGAGCGATGACTCCCACTCGTCGAGTCGGCGCTCCGCCGCGTCGAGCGCAGCGTCGTCCGCCCACATGTCGACCCTCCCCAGGGGACCACCGCCGGCGGCAACCGGCGCGACATCACCGGCACGCTACCAACCGGTCGCCCTGCGTGCATGCCCACGGGGGGAACGCCAAGGACCTTGCACCAGGTGCAGCGAAGCGGCCACAGGAGTGTCGTCTTCGCCGAGGAGTCTCAATCCGAACCACGTGACGGTCAGGTCGACGAAGATTGTCCCCGTGACGAGCGACAACACGCCCCGGGGCTGGACCAGCCGGACCGTCTGGGACAGGCGGTTCAACGCCCCGCTGCGCTCGTTCCTGCGTACCGAGACCGGCGGCGCGCGGGTGGTGCTGATCGCCGCTGTGGCGGCTCTCGTCTGGGCGAACCTCAGCGCATCGTCGTACGAGTCGGTCTGGAACACCTCCTTGTCGGTCCGGCTCGGCGACTGGCAGGTGGAGCATGACGGGCGTACCTGGATCAACAGCGGCCTGATGACGTTCTTCTTCCTGGTCGCGGGGCTGGAGTTGCGCCGCGAGTTCGACATCGGTGAGCTGCGGGAGCGGCGTCGCCTGGCGTTGCCGATGCTGGCCGGGGTCGGCGGCATGCTGGTGCCGATCGCGATCTACCTCGCCATCAACGCCGGGCACACCACGGCGGCGGGCTGGGGCGCGGTGATGGCCACCGACACGGCGCTCGCGCTTGGCGCGCTGGCCGTATTCGGGCCACGCTTCTCGGAACGGCTGCGGGGTTTCCTGCTGACCGTCTCCGTCGTCGACGATGTGGTGGCGATCGCGGTGCTGGCCATCGCGTACCCGCATCACCCCTCGCTGACGGCGCTGATCGTCGCGGCGGCGATCTTCGGCGTCGTACTGCTCGTCCGGGGCTGCGGGGTGCGGTTCGGCCCGGTCTACGCGCTGCTCGGGGTGGCGGCCTGGCTCGCCGTCTCGATGTCCGGTGTCGACCCGGTCGCGGTGGGCCTGGTGATGGGGTTGCTGAGCTACGCCTACGCTCCCGGCCGAGGCGACCTGCAGCGGGCCAGCGACCAGTTTCGCCTCTTCCGGGAACAACCCACCCCGCAACTCGCCCGGATGGCCCGGGCGGGCCTCACTTCGGCGCTGTCGCCGAACGAACGGTTGCAGACGCTCTACCACCCGTGGGCGAGCTACGTGGTGGTGCCACTCTTCGCGCTGGCCAACGTCGGCATCGTGATCGACGGCGACCTGCTGGCCAGGGCCGTGACCTCTCCGGTCACGCTCGGGGTCGTGGTCGCGTACGTCGTCGGCAAGCCGGCCGGGATCGTGGCCACCGCGTGGTTGGTGACCCGGCTCAGCGGCAACCGGTTCCGGCCGCCAGTGGGTTGGGTTGCCGTCGTGGGCGTCGGCACGATCTCCGGCATCGGGTTCACCGTCGCGCTCCTGATCGCCACCCATGCCCTGAGCGGCCCTGCCCTCGACGAGGCGAAGTTCGGCATCCTCGTGGCGACGCTCGGCGCGTCACTCGTCACCTGGCTGGTGTTCCGCTCCGTCGGACGGCTCTCGCCGGCGCGGCGGACCCGCGCGCTGTTGGGCGTCACCGAGGGGATCGTCGACCTGATGCTGCCGGTCGACGGGGATCGCGACCACATGCGGGGGTCGCTTGAGGCGCCGGTGACTGTGGTCGAGTACGGCGACTTCGAGTGCCCCTACTGCGGGCAGGCCGAGCCGGTGGTCCGGGAGCTGCTGGCGGACTTCGCCAACGTCCGCTACGTCTGGCGGCACCTGCCGCTCACCGATGTTCACCCGCATGCCCAACTCGCCGCCGAGGCGGCCGAGGCGGCGGGGGAGCAGGGCGCGTTCTGGGAGATGCACGACCTGCTGCTCGCCCACCAGGACGCGCTCAACCCCACCGACGTGCTCGGTTACGCCGAACAGCTCGGCCTGAACCTGGACGGGTTCCGGGAGCACATGGTGAAGCGGATGGGCGTGGACCGGATCGCCGAGGACGTCGACTCCGCCGACCTCAGCGGCGTCACCGGCACCCCGACCTTCTTCATCAACGGCCGGCGGCACCACGGCGCGTACGACATCACCGCGCTCTCGGCGGCGGTGAAGTCGGCGTTCGCGAGCGCGAAGCTCCGCCCCGAGTACCACCCTCGGGACCCCGGCCGCCGCGAGACCGGGCCGGCGAGCTGACCACGCGGTCCGTGCGGTCGTCACCGGGCCAGGTGGTCGCCGGGCGCCGCGGCACCTCCCGGCCGTCGGCGGTGCCGTCACGATCACGGGTACGGGTGGACGCCTCGCTCACCCTCCGGCAGTCACGGCTCGCCGGATCAACGCGATCCGCCGCCGTGCCCTCCGATCCGCCCCGGCGTCGCGGGGTGCGGGAGTGTTGGTCGGCTCCTTTGGAGCTGAATCGTTTGCGACATCACCGACGGGCGGCGCTGCCGACTGCGGGTTTGCAGCCGGGAGGCGGAAGCGGCGGGCATTCGGTCTGATTCGTTTGCGGCATCAGCTCCAAAGGCAGCGCACCAGCCCTACAGCCCCGCAGCCCCGCCCCGCAGCCCAGCCCGGCAGCCCCGCCCGGCAGCCCAGCCCGGCAGCCCAGCCCGGCAGCCCAGCCCGGCAGCCCTGCCCGGCAGCCCTGCCCGGCAGCCCTGCCCGGCAGCCCCGCCCCACAGCCCAGCCCGGCAGCCCGGGGCCGGGCAGCCCTGGGCCCCGCAGCCCGCGCCACAGCCCGCGCGGCCCAGGCGCTGCGGGCGGTCAGGTGACCGGGAGGGCGGCCGGCCGGTTGGCGCGGCGGCCCGCGACGGCCACGACGACCGCGAGGGCCAGGGCGATCAGGAAGAAGACGTCCGCGCCGGTGAAGGCCGCGTGGAAGCCCGCCGTCGGGTCGGTGGCGGAGCTGGCACGGGTGTACGCGATGGTGAGGATCGCGATGCCGAGTGAGCCACCGAGTTGGTGGGCGACGTTGACGAGGCCGGACGCGGCACCGGCGTCGTGCGGTTCGACTCCGGCGACGCCGCCCTGGGTCATCAGGATGATGGCGAGGCCCTGGCCGATTCCGATCACCAGCAGGGGCAGCAGCACGTCCGGGAAGTAGCTGGAGCCGGTCGAGATCCGCGACAGCCACGCCATGCCGACCAGCGCGACAACGAGGGACGCCACCAGCAGGACAGGCCGGCCGAGCCGGTTCTGCAGGGGCCGGATGGCGTACACCATGGCGAAGAACATGCCGGTGATGGGCACGTACGCGAAGCCGGTCTGGAGGGCGCTGAGGTGCAGGACCTCCTGGAGGTACTGGCTGAGGAAGTAGAAGGTGGAGAAGGTCGCGCCGACGATGAGGATCCGCCCGGCGTACGCCCCGGAGCGCTCCAGGCTGCGGAAGAGTCGCAGTGGGGTGATCGGCTGCGCTGCCCGGTGTTCGATCAGCGCGAAGGCGCTCAGGAGGATGGCGCCGAGGCCCAACGGGACAACGGTGCCCGGTGCGCTCCAACCGGCCGCGGCGGCCTGGATGAAGCCGTACACCAGGGCGGTCATGCCGCCAGTGGAGGTCAGCGCCCCGCCGAGGTCGAACGTGCCGGCGCGGCGTTCGGTCTCGACCAGGAACCGTGGGGCGAGCAGCGCGATGGCGATGCCGATCGGAACGTTGACGAGCATTCCCCAGCGCCAGGAGAGCAGGTCGGTGAAGACGCCGCCGATGACGATGCCGACGCTGCCGCCGGCGCCGATGACCGCGCTGTAAAGGGCGATCACCCTGGCTCGGGCCCCTGGTTGGGGGTGGTCGGCGACCAGCAGCGCGAGCGTGGAGGGCACCGCGAACGCGGCGGCCAGACCCTGCACGACGCGGGCGGTGATCAGCCAGCTGCCGCTCTGGGCGAGGCCGGCGGCGAGGGACGCCGCGGTGAACACCGTGATCCCGGCGAGGAAGACGCGGCGGCGGCCGAGCAGGTCACCGGCTCGGGCGCCGAGCAGGAGCAGGCCGCCGAACGCCAGAACGTAGGCGTTCTGCACCCAGGAGAGCCCGGACTGGGAGAAGCCGAACTGCCGCTGCACGTGCGGCAACGCGGTCGTGATGATCGAGGTGTCCAGCGTCATCATCAGCTGCGAGCCGAGGATGAGCGCCAGGGCGATCCCGCGTCGGGAAGCGGGAGTCGGGGACATGGTCCGCCTTCTTTCGGGCTAGACTGATAGGAGACCTCCGAATAAATGGAGGCGCACTATCACTCTAGTGATAGTCGGCCTCCGGTTGCTAGCGCTGGGAGACATCGGCATCGTGACGGCCCTCACCCACCTGCGCGTGGCCCGCCCGCACCGGGCCGACGCCGCCCGCAACTACGACGCGATCCTGGAGGCTGCCCGGGTCGCCTTCGCCGAGCAGGGCGCGCAGGCTCCGCTGGAGGAGATCGCCCGCCGGGCCGGAGTGGGCATCGCGACGCTCTACCGCAACTTCCCGACCCGGGAGGTGCTGATCGAGAACGTCTACGTCACCGAGGTCGAGGCGGTGTGTGCGACCGCCGGGGAGGCCGAGGGGCTCGCCCCCCGCGACGGCCTGTACGCGTGGCTGCGGCGCTTCGTGGAGTACATCGGGGCGAAACAACCCCTGGCCGCCGGCCTGAACCGGGAGTCCACCGCCTACCTGGAGTGTCGGCGGGCGCTCTACGCCGCCGGTGGGCCGCTGCTGGATCGGGCCCAGCGGGCCGGCGAGGTGCGCGCCGACGTGACGATCGACGACGTCATGCGCCTGGCCAGCGCCATCGCCTCCGGGCACTTCCCCCGCGCCGACCAGCGCGATCACGTGCTCACTGTCGCCCTGGACGGGCTGAGTGCGCGGCCGGAGTGACGACTCCCGCGCGTCGATGTCCGAAGTGGAACAGTCGCGGAACGTGTTCAGGGAATCACGATGGACTCGGGACCTTGACTCTCGGGAAACATCGGGCCACCATCTGACAACGTTGTCACAGACCCCCGCCATCTGACAACGTTGTCATCTCTGGAGGCAAGATGTCCGAGCCATCGCCGATCTCACGGCGTACCTTCCTCTCCGCCAGCGCGACGCTGCTGGCGTCGGTAGGGGTGACCGCGGCCCTCCCGGACGCCCTCGCGTTCGCCGCCGATCCGGCACCGACCGCCACCGCCACCGACCTTGCCCGGTACCGCCCGGTGACGGTCTCCTCGACCGACTACGCGCCGACGCCGGCCACCTTCGCCGTGGACGGCCTGCCGCAGGTCGGCGTCCGGGGGAGCGGATGGCGCGCCGCCAACGGCGATCCACAGTGGATCTCGGTGGACCTCCAGGCGCTGTGCCGGATCGAGGCCGTCTCCCTGGTCTTCGAGGCGACCCTCACCGACGGGCCGTTCGACGGCAACTACACCGACACCGACGGTGACGAGATCCTCTCCAGCGCCGCCACGGCGTACCGGATCGAGGTCTCCACCGACGGCAGTGCCTGGCGGTCGGTGTACGAGACCAGCGACGGCCAGGGCGGCACGCAGACCATCAAGCTTCCCGAGCCGGTCACCGCCCGGTGGATCCGGATGACCGCCACGAAGCGCTCGAACAGCAACCCGGTGGGCCTCAACGGCTTCCAGGTCTACGGCGTACCCCTGGCGGGCCGGCCGAAGGCCGAGGGCTGGACCAGTTGGGAAGGTGGCAACACCGGCCCGGCCCCCGAGCTGAGGGTCGCCGCCGACGGCACGGTGCCGCTGGAGTCGGGCTGGTCGTTGACGATGGACGACTTCGCCGGCACCGCCGACGGCGCCGAACTCTCCCGGGCCGGCGTCGACGTCCGGTCCTGGCTGCCGGCGACGGTGCCCGGCACCGTGCTGGGCACCCTGGTCGAGCAGGGCCACCTGCCCGACCCGGTGGCCGGCTTCAACAACATGCGCATCCCGGAGGCGCTGTCCCGGCACACCTGGTGGTACCGGCGCGCGCTGCGGCTGCCGCGCGACCTGGACACCTCGGCCGGTCGACGGATCTGGCTGGAGTTCGACGGGATCAACCACGAGGCGACCGCCTGGGTCAACGGCGTGCAGGTCGGCAACGTCAAGCACCCGTTCGCGCGGGCTGCCTTCGACATCACCGACGCGTTGGCCGGTCACCGTGGCGAGCACGTCCTCGCCGTCCGGGTCACCCCGATGCCGCACCCGGGCACCCCCGGCGACAAGGGCCCCGACGGTCGTACCTTCCTCCAGTCGGCCCACCACTACCTTGACGCACCGACCTACCTGGCGGTGTCCGGGTGGGACTGGATGCCGGCCGTCCGTGACCGGGTCACCGGCCTCTGGGACCACGTCCGCCTGCGCAGCACCGGCGCCGTGGTCATCGGCGACCCGCACGTGCAGACCACGCTGCCCGACCTGCCCGGCACCGACACCGCCGAGGTCACCATCCGGGTGCCGGTCCGCAACGCGGCGGCCAGCGCCACCACTGTCACCGTCCGCGCGGAGTTCGACAAGGTACGCGTCGAGTCCACAGTGACAGTCCCCGCCGGCGGAAGCACCACAGTCACCTTCACACCGGAGCGCTTCCGCGCGCTGCGGCTGCGCAACCCCCGGCTCTGGTGGCCCAACGGCTACGGCGACCCCCACCTGTACGACCTCACGCTCACCGCCACCGTGAAGCGCTCGGTCAGCGACCGGCGCGCGCTGCGCTTCGGTGTCCGCGAGTTCGCCTACGACTGGCACCAGCCGATCGTCATCTCGCCGCCCGGAAAGCCCCCGCTGGAGTTCGTCGACGGCGCGGCCACCCAGAGCGTCACGTTCGACCGGCAGCACGCCCAGCACGTGCGCATCCAGGCCGGCCAGCGCGCCACCGGTTGGGGAATCTCGATGTTCTCGCTGTCGGTGGCCGACGGCGCCGGCCCGGATCTCGCCCTGCGCCGCGACGCCAGCGCGTCGTCCTCGGAGAACGACGGCAACGGGCCCGGCAAGGCCGTGGACGGCGACGCGACGACCCGCTGGGCCTCGCAGACCGAGGACAACCAGTGGATCCAGGTCGACCTCGGCGCGGCTGTCGACTTCGACCGGGTCACCATCGTGTGGGAGCAGGCGTACGCGCTGGACTACCGCGTCCAGGTCTCCGCCGACGGGGACGCCTGGACCGACGTGACGTCGGTCAGCAACGACACCCCGCTGGGCAGCCGCGCCACCCAGGTCGAGACGTTCGCCAGCCAGACCGCCCAGCACCTGCGCATCCAGACCGGCGCGCGGGTGACCTCGTGGGGCGTGTCCATGTGGGCGCTCTCCGTGCAGCGGCAGGCCGAGCCGGACCTCGACCTGGCCCTGGGCCGGACGGCCACCGCGTCGTCGTCCGACAGCGACTCGAACGGCCCGGACCGGGCCGTCGACGGCAACCCCCGCACCCGCTGGTCGTCGACGTTCGAGGACAACCAGTGGATCCAGGTGGACCTCGGCGCTCCGGTCAGCTTCGACCAGGTCAGCATCGTCTGGGAGCAGGCGTACGCCCGCGACTTCGTCATCCAGGTCTCGAACGACGGGCAGCGGTGGACCGACGTGAAGTCGGTCAGCAATGCCGTCACCCAACTCAAGATCAGCGTGAACGGTGTGCCGGTGCTCGCCCGGGGCGGCAACTGGGGCTGGGACGAGCTGCTGCGTCGGGTGCTGCCCGACCGACTGGCCGACACCGTCGAGATGCACCGTGACATGAACTTCACGATGATCCGCAACTGGCTCGGCAGCAGCAACCGCGAGGAGCTGTACCAGGCCTGCGACGAGCAGGGCATCCTGGTGTGGAACGACTTCTGGCAGGCGGGCGCGTTCCTGCCCAACCCGCCCGGCTACGTCGACATCGCCGCCGACACGATCCGGCGGTTCCGCCACCACCCGAGCATCGTGGTGTGGTGTGGCGCGAACGAGGGTGACCCGCCGCCGATCGTGGACGCCGGGCTCAAGCAGGCAGCGGCCACCGAGCACCCGGAGATCCTCTACATCCCCAACTCGGCCGGCGGCATCGTCAGCGGCCACGGCCCGTACCACTGGGTGGAGCCGGCGACGTACAACAACAGGAACACCTACGACACTGGCGCGTTCGGTTTCCACACCGAGATCGGCATGCCGGTGGTGTCGGTGGTCGAGAGCATGCGCAACCTCGTGGGTGACGCGCCGCAGTGGCCGATCGGTGAGGTGTGGAACTACCACGACTGGTCGACCATCGGTAACCAGCGTGTCGGCACGTACCAGGCGGCGATCGACGCGCGGCTCGGTGAGTCCGCGTCGCTCGACGAGTTCGCCACCCGGGCGCAGTTCGTCAACTACGAGAGCCACCGCGCGATGTTCGAGGCGTGGAACGCGAACCTGTGGCAGGACGCCACCGGTCTGCTGCTGTGGATGTCGCACCCGGCGTGGCACAGCACGGTCTGGCAGACCTACGACTACGACCTCGACGTGAACGGCGCCTACTACGGCGCCCGCAAGGGGTGCGAGCCGGTGCACGTCCAGGCCGACCCGGGCACCTGGCAGGTTCGGGTGGTCAACCACACCGCCGCGCCGCTCAGCGGGGTCACCGTGAGCGCCCGACGCCACGACCTGAGCGGCAGGTCGTTGGGTTCGCCCCAGCGGCAGCGGGTGGACGTGGCCCGCTCGGCCACCACGGCGGCCTTTGCGCTCGCCGCGCCGGACGGCGGCGGGCTGCACCTGGTGCGACTGGAGCTGCGGGACGGCCGGGACCGGCTGCTGGCGGAGAACACCTACTGGCGCTACGACAAGGCCGAGCAGTTGCGGGCGCTCAACGATGTGCCGAGCACCCGACTGTCGACGTCGTCGAGCACCGTGCGCGTCGTGGACGGGCGCAACACCGTCACCACGACGGTCCGCAACCAGGGTCGTACGGTCGCCGCCCTGGTGCGGCTCGCCGTGCGCGACCAGCGCGGTGAGCGGGTCCTGCCGGCCCGCTACGACGACAACTACTTCTGGCTGCTGCCGGGGGAGAGCCGCGAGGTGCGGATCTCCTGGCCCGCCCGGTCGGGCCTCGCCCGCCAGGTCACGGTGACCGCGCAGGCGTACAACTCCTAGGAGTACGCGGTGGGAAGCGGCGCGGTGCCGGCCGCTTCCCACCGCGTCCCCACCGGCGGGGAGGGTCACTTCTTCTTCGTGACGGCTTCGCGCCAGATCAGACCGGCGATGCTCGGCCTCACCTCGGTGGTGATCACCGCCATCGCCCGCCGGACGTACCGGTCATCGGTCAGCTGCGCCACCATGCTCGCCGCCAGGTCCGCGCGCGCCGTGAACAGGCCGTCCGCGACGTCCTGCGCCACCTCGTAGCGGGTGACGGTCGGGTGGTCGAACAACCCGGACGGCCGGGTGATGGTCCAGTCCAGGTCGCTGTCGCGCACGAGGGACTCCATCCGCCGCATGTCCTCGTGCGCGGTGCGGCCTGCCCTGCGGTTGAACAGCGGGTCGAGCACGTTGTTGAAGAAGAACTCGCCGGTCGGGCGCCAGGTGGGGTCCAGCACGCTGGAGCTGACGGTGATCAGGCGCTTGATCCCGTGGCGGTGCATGGCGGCCATGATGTTCGCGTTGCCCCGGGAGTAGACGGTGATCGGCCTTCGGGTGAGGGGGACGCCCAGGCTGGACAGGACGGCGTCGCCGCCGGCCACGGCCCGGTCGACGGCGTCGGGGTCCGCGACGTCCGCGTTGACCACTGTGAGGCCGGGGCGGGGTGGTACGGCGTGCGGGCGGCGGGTGACCGCGACGACCTCGTGGCCGGCGGCCAGGGCCTGCCCGGTGATCTGACGGCCGGTGGGGCCGGTGGCGCCGAAGACGACAGTGCGCATGTGTTCGCTCCTCGCTGGGGGTTGACGGCGTTGACCGTGCCAGCGGGGGAGAGCATTATTCAACCGTGTTGAATAAAACGCGGGGTCGGCCCCGCGGCAACCCCGACACCAAGGCCCGCATCGCCGAGGCCGCCCGCGAGCTGTTCCTGAAGCACGGTTATCCGGGCACGACGGTTCGGGCCATCGCCGCCGCCGCTGGCGTCGACCCGGCGTTGATCAATTACCACTTCGGCTCCAAGCAGGGCCTCTTCAGTCAGTCACTGAACCTGCTGTGCGTCGATCCCACAGCGCTCGACCAGGCTCTGCGGGGCGACCGGGACCAACTGGCCGACCGCCTGCTCGACTCCGTCACCGGCCTGTGGGACGCCACCGGGCCGGTGCAGAGCCGGATGGCGGTGCGGGATGACGACACGATGCGCGCCCTGCGGGACTACCTGGACGGTGAGCTACGCCTCCGCGTCGCTGAATTTCTCGGCGGGCCCGACGCCACGCGACGCGCCACCGCCGCTGTCGGCGTGCTCGGTGGGCTGATCTTCACGCGCTACCTGAACCCGATCCGTTCGATCGGTGGGCTCTCACCGGTCGACGTCCGGCGGGTGTTCGGGCCGGCGCTGCGTGCAGCCCTGTCCGGCCGAGCCCTGGGCTGAGCGCGCGGCCACCTGATCTGGTCGTTTCGGGCTGTTACCGCATCTCCGCCAAGGTCGAGACCCATGCTGTACGCGGGCAGGGAGCCGCGACGGTGAGGGTGCGGGAGTCGGCGGCGCGCAGGCAGGGGTCCGATCCCGGGGAGACTGGTCATGTCCGACGCGAGCCGCGCCGGGGGCGCGACGCCTCGGTCGACGTCCGGCGCGGTGCGGGTGGCGTTCGCGTTCTGGATCACGCTCGTGGGCACCACGGTGCCGACGCCGCTCTACCCGCTCTACGAGGAGGAGTTCGGCTTCGCGTCGTTGACGGTGACAGTGGTCTACGCGCTGTACGCGCTGGGAGTGGTCGTCGGGCTGCTGGTCTTCGGTCGGCTCTCCGATCAGATCGGTCGACGCCCGGTCATCCTCATCGCGCTGCTGCTCTCGGTCGCCGCCGACGCCGTGTTCCTCGCCGCCGTGGACCTGGCGATGATCATCGTGGGTCGGATCCTCGCCGGGCTGTCGGCCGCGCTGATCATCGGCACGGCGACAGCGGCGTTGGCGGAGCTGATCGACCCTCGGCACCCGAAGCGTGCCGCCACTGTGTCGATCTTCGCGAACCTGGGCGGCCTGGCCACCGGCACCCTGCTGTCCGGGATCGTGTCGGACGTGGCACCCGAACCGCTGCGGCTGCCCTGGGTGATCGTGCTGATCCTGGCGTTGATCGCGATCGTTGCGCTGCGCGGGGTGCCGGAGACGGTCCGGGAACGTTCGCCGGTGACGGTGCGGGTGCAGCGGTTGTACGTGCCGGCGAGCATCCGCGGCGCCTTCGTCCGCTCGGCGATCACCGCTGGCGCGGGCTTCGCCGCCCTCGGGGTGCTCACGTCGGTGAGCGGGCTGTTCCTCGGCATGGTCCTGCACGAGACCTCACACACCCTGGCCGCGCTCGTGGTGTTCGTGGCGTTCACCGGCGCGGCGTTCGGTCAGCTGCTGACCCGGGTGTTGTCCTCGCGCGCCGCGCTGGCCAGCGCCTGCGTCGGTCTGGTGGTGGGAGCGGGCCTGCTGGCGTTCAGCATGTGGGTGGCGTTGCTGGCGACGCTGCTGCTCAGCGCGGCGATCATCGGGGTCGCGTCCGGGGTGGCGGTCGGCGACGGCATCGCGACGATCACGATGAAGACCGAACCGCGGCACCGGGCCGAGACGGTGTCGACGTTCTTCGCCATCCTGTTCGCCATGCTCGGTGTGCCGGCGGTCGGGGTTGGTCTGCTGATCCAGACGATCGGGCTGCGCCCGGCCGGCGAGGTCTTCAGCGCGGTGGTGGCGGTGCTCGCGCTGGTCGTCCTGCTCAGCCTGGTTCGGGGCGGCCGGACCCGGCCCGCGAGCTGATCACCGACCGGGCCTGTTCAGGGTGCCCGGGGTGCCTGGCGGGCCATTCACTGAGGTCTTGCGGCGGTCATCGTATACAACATACGCTCCCCGAATCGCCCACTCGAGGAGCTCTCCATGACGAACCTCTCCGTCCGCGACACGAACCTGCCCCGCCGCCGGGTGCTCGGGGCCGCCGTGGCGGCGGCCGCCGTCGTCTGCACGGTCGTCGCCTGCTCACCGGTGTCGAAGAACGACGGCGGCGACCCGTCCGGCGGCGACCAGGCGGCGGGCCAGGATTCCTTCGGTACGCCCGCCGACCCCGCCGCCGTGAAGCAGGGCGGCAAGCTGGTCATCGCCCTCTCCGCCGAGCCCGACGCGCTGGACCCGACGCTGTCGAGAAGCCTCTACTCCCGCTACGTCTTCCAAGCCATGTGCCAGAAGCTCTACGACGTCAACGAGCAGGCCCAGGTCGTACCGCAGCTCGCGACGGCCCTGCCCACCACGAGCGGCGACGGCCGGACGGTGACCATTCCGCTGCGGCCCGGCGTGCGCTTCGCCGACGGCACGGCGTTCGACTCGGCGGCGGTGAAGGCGACACTGCAACGCCACCTCAGCAACGAGCGGTCGGCGCGCAAGAGCGAACTCGGTCCCATCGACGGCGTCGACACCCCGGACGCGCAGACCGTCGTCCTGCGGCTGAAGCAGCCGTTCGCACCGCTGCTCGGGGCCCTCGCCGACCGGGCCGGCATGATCATGAGCGCCAAGGCGTTGCAGAGCCTCGGCGACGACTTCGCCTCGGCGCCGGTCTGCGTCGGCCCGTTCAAGTTCGCCAAGCGGGTGCCGCAGAACTCCATCGAGGTGGTGCGGGACCCCAACTACTACGACGCGAGCAAGGTGCACCTGGACGCCATCTCGTGGCGGATCCTCACCGACGCCAGCATCCGCGCCGCCAACCTGCGCTCCGGCGACGCCCAGGTCGCCGACTCCGTCTCCACCCAGGACGTCGCCTCGCTCCGGCAGGACGCGGCGCTTACCGTCCTCCAGTCGCAGTCGCTCGGCTACCAGGGCCTGACCATCAACGTCGGCAACGTCGACGGTGTCGGCACCGCCGCCAAGCCGATCAACCGACCCCTCGCCCAGAACGCCAAGGTGCGGCAGGCCTTCGAGCACGCGATCGACCGCAAGGCCCTTGTCGACGCGGTCTTCAACGGCGTGCACACCGCCGCCTGCTCGCCCATCTCACCCGCCAGCCCGTTCTCGTCGCCCGAGGCGCAGACCTGCCCGGCGCACGACCCCGCCAAGGCCAAGCAACTCCTCACCGAGGCCGGCGTGCAGACGCCGTACCCGGTCTCGATGCTCGCCTCGAACACGCCCGACACGCTGCGCCTCGCCCAGGCGTTGCAGTCCATGGTCAAGGACGGCGGGTTCGACCTGAAGATCAACCCGGTGGAGTACTCGTCGCTCCTCGACGAGCAGGACCGTGGCAACTTCGAGCTGCTGCAGCTCGGCTGGAGCGGGCGGATCGACCCGGACGCCAACATCACCAACTTCGTCGGCACCGGCGCCAGCCAGAACGTCGCCGGCTACAGCAACCCGCAGCTCGACACAGTGCTGACCCAGGCCCGGCAGGCCGGCGACGTCGAGGAGCGCAAGAAGCTGTACGGGCAGGCGGTCACGCTGCTCCAGCAGGACGACGCCCTGATCTACCTCTACCGGCAGCGCAACCTGACCGCCGTCAGCAAGCAGATCCAGGGCCTGCAGGTCTACCCGGACGGCGTGATCCGGGCGGCCTTCGCCGGCTTCGGCAAGTAGGCAGTCGTGGCCCGCTATCTGCTCACCCGCGCCTGGCAGTCGGCGCTGACCCTGCTGATGTCGACGATAGTGGTCTTCGTCGGCGTACGGGCGCTGCCCGGCGACCCGGCCCTCGCCCTGGCCGGCGAGGACCGGTCGCCGGAGGCACTGGAGGCCATCCGGCGGCACTACGGGCTGGACCAGCCGCTGCCGGTGCAGTTCGCCCAGTACGTGGAGCGCATGGCACAGGGCGACTTCGGGGTGTCCATCCGCACCGGCACGCCGGTCTCGTCGATGCTCACGACCGCCCTGCCGGTGACCGTCGAGCTGTCCGTCCTGGCGATCCTCATCGCGTCGGCGCTGGGCGTCGGCGCCGGGGTGCTCGCGGCGGTCCGTCGTGGACGCCCGGCGGAGTGGCTCGCCAACGGCCTGGCCCTGATCGGCCTGTCGGTGCCGCACTTCTGGCTGGGGCTGCTGGCGATCCTCTACCTGTCAGTGGCGACCGGGCTCTTCCCCGCCTCCGGCTTCGTGCCGATCCTTGAGGACCCCGTGGACAACCTGCACCACATCGTCCTGCCGGCGGTGATCCTCGGCACCGGCCTGGCCGCGATCATCATGCGGCAGACCCGGTCGGCGATGCTCGACTCGCTCTCTTCCGACTACGTGCGCACGGCGAAGGCGAAGGGCCTGCGACCGCGCGCCGTCATCACCCGGCACGCCCTGCGCAACAGCCTCATCGTGGTGGTGACCGTCGTGGGTCTCCAACTCGGCGGGCTGATCTCCGGCGCTGTCGTCACCGAACAGATCTTCGGGCTGCCGGGCTTCGGCAAGATGACGATCGACGCGGTGTTCCAACGGGACTACCCGGTGATCCAGGCCGTCGTCCTGCTAACCGCGGCCGCCTACATCGTGATCAACTTCTTCGTGGACCTGCTCTACTCGGTCATCGATCCACGCATCCGGGTGACGGGAGATCCGGCATGACCGTCCTCACCGTACCGATGGCGGAGACCGGCACCGCCAGCATCACCCGGCGTACCCGGGTGCTGCGGCGGCTGCGGCGCAACCCGCTCGCCGTGGTGAGCTTCGTCGTGCTCGCGCTGGCGGGCGTCATCGCGCTGCTGTCACCCTGGCTCGCGCCCTACTCCGTCGACCAGACCGACTTCGCCCGCACGTTCGCGCCTCCGGGCACCGCCGGGCACCTGCTGGGCACCGACGACCTCGGTCGGGACGTCCTCTCCCGCATCATGCTCGGCGCGCGGGCGTCGTTGCAGGTCGGGCTCCTGGCGGTGGCCACGTCACTGGTCATCGGGGTGCCGCTCGGGCTGGCCGCCGGCTACTTCCGGGCCTGGGACGCGGTGATCTCACGCTTCACCGACCTGCTGCTGGCGTTCCCGTTTCTGATCATGGCGGTGGGGTTGGCGGCAATCCGGGGCGCCAGCCTCGGCAACGCCGCGGTGGCCATCGGCATCGCCCAGATCCCCGGGGTGATCCGGGTCGTCCGCTCGGACACGCTGCGCCTCAAGTCGTTGGACTTCGTCGCGGCGGCCGTCGTGGACGGCGCGAGCGACCTGTGGGTGCTGGCCCGGCACATCCTGCCCAACGCGACCTCGGTGATCCTGGTGCAGGCCACTGTCGCCATCCCGGCCGCGATCCTCGGCGAGGCGGTGCTGTCCTTCCTCGGCCTCGGCATCCAGCCCCCGGCGCCCAGTCTGGGCACCATGCTGGCCACCGCCCAGCAGTTCGCCGCCCGCGCACCGTGGGCCGCCGTCTTCCCCGGTGTGGTGATCATGGGTCTGGCGCTGGCGTTCAACGTCTTCGGTGACGCCCTGCGCGACGCCCTCGACCCGAAGGGAGACCGGCGATGACCACCGCCTCCGCGCCCGTGTTGGAGATCCGCGACCTGTCGGTGTCGTTCCCGACCGAGACCGGCACCGTCTCGGCGGTCGACGGGGTCAGCCTGGACCTCGCAGCCGGGGAGATCGTCGGGATGGTGGGCGAGTCGGGGTGCGGAAAGAGCGTCACGGCGATGAGCCTCGCCGGGCTGCTTCCGGGCAGCGCCCGGGTCACCGGGTCGGTCCGCCTGGACGGCACCCAACTGGTCGGGGCCCGCGAGTCGGCACTGCGCCGGGTCCGGGGTCGGGAGATCGCCTACATCTTCCAGGAGCCGATGACGTCGTTGAACCCGGTGCTCAGCGTCGGGCGGCAGATCGCGGAGGTGCTCCAGGTCCACGAACGGATGTCCCGACGGGCGGCGCGGGCCCGCGCCGTCGAACTGTTGACGCTCGTCGGGATCCCGTCCGCAGCCCAGCGGGTCGACAGCTATCCGCACCAACTCTCCGGCGGCATGCGCCAGCGCGTGATGATCGCGATGGCGGTGGCCTGCGGCCCGAAGGTGCTGGTGGCCGACGAGCCAACCACCGCGCTGGACGTCACCGTCCAGGCCGGCATCCTCCAGGTGCTGCGGGACCTGCGCGACCGGCTCGGCACGAGCGTCCTCATCATCACCCACGACCTCGGCGTGATCGCCGACATCGCGGACCGCGTCGTCGTGATGTACGCGGGCCGGGTGGTGGAACGGGCGCCGGTGGACGACCTGTTCGCCCACCCCCGGCACCGGTACACGGCCGGGCTCCTGTCGGCGTCACCGCAGCCGGGCCGGCACGCCGGCACCGACCGGTTGACCGAGATCCCCGGGCTGGTGCCCGTTCTGGCCAACCAGCCCGACGCCTGTACCTTCGCGGATCGCTGCCCGGCCGCCGACGAGCAGTGCAGGGCCGCCGCCCCGCCGTTGGAGGGGATCGGTGGCCCCGGCCATCTGGCGGCCTGTTGGCACCCCTGCACGACGGCACCGACGGCACCTCAGGAGGCGAACCGATGACGCCGCACCCGAACGCCCTGGAGATCGCGGACCTGGTGATGCACTTCGGCCCGGTGCGCGCCGTGGACGGGGTGTCACTGACCATCCCGCGAGGCCGGGTCACGGCCCTGGTGGGCGAGAGCGGTTCCGGGAAGTCGACAGTGGGCCGATGCGTGGTGCGGCTCGTCGAGCCGACAGCGGGAACCGTCCGGATCGCGGGCACCGACGTCACCCACCTGTCCCGACGGCGGCTGCGTCCCCATCGCGGCGCGGTGTCGATCGTCTTCCAGGACCCGGCCGCCTCACTGGACCCGCGCATGTTGGTGGGCGAGATCGTGGCCGAGCCGCTGCGGCTGGCCGGCAAGCGGATCTCCCGGCGCGACCAGGACGCCCGCGTCGCCCCCCAACTCGAACGGGTGGGCCTGCGCGCCGAGGTGGCCCGCCGCTACCCCCACGAACTGTCCGGCGGGCAACGCCAACGGGTCAGCATCGCGCGGGCCCTGATCTCCGAGCCCATGTTGCTCATCGCCGACGAACCCACCAGCGCGCTCGACGTGTCAGTGCAGGCGTCGGTGCTCAACCTCCTCGCCGACCTGCAACGCGACATCGGGTTCGCCTGCCTGTTCATCACCCATGACCTCTCCGCTGTCGAGTACCTGGCCGACGACATCGCGGTCATGTACCTCGGTCAACTGGTCGAGACCGGCAGCCGAGAGCGGATCTTCGCCCGCCCCGCACACCCGTACACGCAGGCGCTGCTCTCCGCCGCGCCGGTGGCCGACCCGGTGCGTCAGCGCCACCGTCAGCCGGTGCTGCTCGGCGACGACCTGCCGTCCGCACTCGACCCGCCGTCCGGCTGCCGGTTCCGGACCCGGTGCCCGCTCGCCTTCGACAGGTGCGCGACGGAGGTGCCGGCGCAGACCGCCATCGGCGACGGCATGGCCGCGTGCCACCTGGTCCGGCCGGACGGCACCGGTCCCGACGTTCGTACCGCAGATCCCAGTGAGGTGTTGTCATGACGTTCACCACCCGACCCACGTTGCAGGGCACCTTCGGCATGGTGTCCTCGACCCACTGGCTCGCCAGCCAGTCGGCGATGGGCATCCTGGAACGCGGGGGCAACGCCTTCGACGCCGCGGTCACCGCCGGTTTCGTCCTGCACGTCGTCGAGCCGCACCTGAACGGGCCGGGCGGCGAGGTGCCGGCCATCGTGGCCACCGCACGGGACCCCCGACCGAAGGTGCTGTGCGGGCAGGGCCCGGCCCCGGCCGGCGCCACCATCGCGCACTTCCGGTCCCTCGGAATGGACCTCATCCCGGGCGCCGGGCCGCTCGCGGCGGCCGTGCCCGGCGCGGTGGACGCCTGGCTCCTGCTGCTGCGCGAGCACGGCACGCTCACCCTCGCCGAGGTGCTGGAGCCGGCGATCGGCTACGCCGGCGCCGGGCACCCGCTGGTGGGCCGGGTCGGTGACACGGTGGCGGCCGTCCGGTCGTTGTTCGAGGAACACTGGCCCACCTCCGCCGCGCTCTGGCTGCGCGGCGGCCGGCCGCCGGCCGCGGGGGAGGTGGTCACCAACCCGGCGTACGCGGACACCCTGCGCCGACTCGTCGAGGCGGGACGGGCGGCCGGTGCCGACCGGGAGGCCCAGATCGAGGCAGCCCGCCGGGCCTGGAGCGCGGGTTTCGTCGCCGAGGCGATCGACGCGTTCAGCCGGCGGCCGTTCCAGGACTCCAGTGGCCGCCCGAACGCCGGGCTGGTCACCGGCGACGACATGGCCGCGTACTCGGCGAGCTGGGAGCCGCCCGCCACCCTCGACTGGCACGGCTACTCGGTGGCGAAGACCGGTTTCTGGGGTCAGGGCCCGGTGCTGCTGGAGTCCCTGGCCACACTGGACGCGCTCGACGACCCGGGCGCGTACGACCCGGCGACCGCGGCGGGCGTGCACGCCCAGGTCGAGGCGCTCAAGCTCGCCTTCGCCGACCGGGAGGCCTGGTACGGCGACGGGGCCGACGTGCCCGCCAAGGCGCTGCTCTCGCCGCAGTACGCCAGGGAGCGGGCCGCCCTGATCGGTGATCGCGCGTCGGCGGAGTTGCGGCCGGGGCGTCCGGACGGGGCGCAGCCGCGCCTGCCCGCCCACGTCCGACCCGGTGCCGGTCGGCGTACCGGGCCGACGGATGCCACCACGGGAGAGCCGACGGTCCAGTCTGACGGGGTCACCCGGGGCGACACCTGTCACGTGGACGTGGTCGACCGGTGGGGCAACATGATCTCCGCTACCCCCAGCGGCGGCTGGTTGCAGAGTTCCCCGACGATCCCGGAGCTGGGCTTTCCGCTGGGCAGCAGGTTGCAGATGTTCTGGCTGGAGGAAGGGCTCGCCTCGTCGCTGGCGCCGGGCCGCCGCCCGCGGACGACGTTGAGCCCGACCATGGTGCACCGCGACGGCGAGCCGGTGCTGGCCTGCGGCACCCCCGGTGGCGACCAGCAGGACCAGTGGCAGTTGCCGTTCCTGTTGCGGCACCTCGTCGGTGGGCAGAGCCTTCAGGAGGCCATCGACGCGCCGGCGTGGCACACGGTCAGCCTGCCGGGGTCGTTCTATCCCCGCGACATGCAGCCCGGTGTCCTGGTGGTGGAGGACCGGCTCGACGAGGGCGTGCTGGCGGCCCTGCGGGCGTACGGGCACGAGGTGCGGGTCACCGATGGGTGGAGCCTCGGTCGGCTCTGCGCGGTGACCCGTGACCCGGCGACGGGCGTGCTGGCGGCCGGTGCGAACCCCCGGGGGATGCAGGGCTACGCGTGCGGTCGTTAGCGGGCGCCGTAGCCGCCTTCGGCGTTCTCGTACGCCGCCGCGGATGCCGCGTCGAGGTGGTCGAGCGCGGCCCGCTCGGCGCGGTCACCGTCGCCCGACTCGATGGCGTCGACGAGTTGGATGTGTTCGGCCCACGAGTGTGGCGCGCGTTCGGCCGCCCCGAGCCGGAAGACCCACTGGACATGGAGGTAGAGCGACTTGGCGATCGACGACAGCCAGGGGTTTCCGCTGATCTGGAGGATGCGCAGGTGCAGCGTGCTGTTCAGTTCGGCGACGCGGGCCAGGTCGTGGCGCTGCGTCGCCTCGCGGCCCTGGTCGAGCAGGGCGCGCAGGGACGCCACGTCGGCCGCTGTGGCCCGCTCGGCGGCCAGCCGGGCGGCCAGTGTCTCCAGCCGCTCGCGCACGGCGAACATGTCGGTGATGGTCCCGCTGCTCGGTGAGGCGACGACCGCTCCCCGACGGGGGAGGATCACGACGAACCCCTCGGCCTCGGCGACGCGCAGCGCCTCCCGGACGGGGTTGCGGGAGACGCCGAAGTCCTCGGCGAGCCGGTCCTCGGTCAGCCGTTCCCCGGGCAGGTAGTCGCCGTCGATGATGGCGGTCCGCAGCGCGGCGAGGACCTGATCGCGTAGCGGCAGGTGCTGCGCGCCGAGCTTGTCCCGTAGGTCTTCAGCCACCTGGTCGCCTCTCCGTGAACGTGTCCGGACAAAGTGTATACGAAGAACAATTATTGGAAGGTGGCCGACAGTGTCGAGCACAGCGCCCCGCGTCACCCACCCCCACGTCGCCCCGCGCCGAGACGAGCGCCTGCTGCGGCGACGGCAGGCGCTCGTCGTCGTCCTCACCTTCCTCACCGGGAGCGCCGACGCTCTCGGTTTCCTCGCCCTCGGCGGCGCCTTCGCCAGCGTGATGACCGGCAACATGGTCCTGCTCGGGCTCTCGGCCGGCCGGGGCGAAGCCGACCTGGCTCTGACGTCGGGCTGCGCCATCGCCAGCTTCATCGTCGGTGTCCTCGCGGGTGCCCGCGTCGTCGGCTCGGCACAGCCCGACGATCCGGTCTGGCCCCGGCGGGTCACCTGGGCGCTGGTCCTGGAGCTGTCGGTGTTCGTGGTGTTCGCCGTTGTCTGGGAGGTCACCCTGCACACCCCCGACGCGGGTGTCCACCTGGCGTTGCTGATGCTGTCAGCGGTCGCGCTGGGCGTGCAGAGCAGTGCGATCCAACGCTTCGGGGTCTCCGGCCTGTCCTCCACGTACCTGACCGGCACGCTCACCAGCCTGATCGCCGGGGTCGCCGCCCGCAGCCCGTGGGCCAGCCTGCGCCCCAAGGCCCAGGTGCTGCTGGCCCTCATGGTCGGCGCGGCGGTCGGCGCCCTTGTCGCCGTGCACCTGCCGGTCGTCGCCCCGGCACTGCTGATCGTGCCGCTGGTGCTCGTCATCGCCGTGTCCGCGCGGATGCGGGCCTGAGCGTCAGACGCCGCGAGCGAACAGGGCCAGGCGTACCCGGTTCGGGCTGTCGGTCTTGGTCATCAGGCTGGTGATGTGGGTCTTGACGGTGGTGACACCGATGTGGAGCTGATCGGCGATCTCGGTGTTGGACAGGCCCTCGGCGACCAGGTCGAGCACGTCCCGTTCCCGGGCGGTCAGGCCCGGCAGGGCCGGTGCTGACCCCGGGCGGGCGTGCACCGCGCGCTGCACGAGGCGACGCAGCACCTCCGGGCTGAACGGGCTGTCACCGACGGCGGCCCGGCGGATGCCGTCCAGCAGTTCGGTCGGGGGCGCGTCCTTGAGCAGGAACCCGCACGCTCCGGCGGTCAGCGCGGGGTAGAGGTGGTCGTCGTCGCCGAACGTGGTCAGCACCAGGACTCGGGTGGCGGGGCGTTCGGCGAGGATCCGGCTGGTCGCGGTGATCCCGTCGACACCGGGCATCCGCAGGTCCATGACGACGACGTCGGGGAGCAGCCGCCCGGCCAGCGGAATCGCCTCCCGGCCATTGTCGGCCTCCCCGACGACCTCGATGTCGGGTTGGGCGTCGCAGAGCATGCGCAGCCCGGCCCGGATGAGGTGCTGGTCGTCGACCAGCAGCACCCGGATCACGCCGGCTCCGGCGCGGGTGACCCGGCCGGGGCCTCCCGCTCGCGGGGCACCGACCCGACCGGCGCGGCGGACACTGCCGGAAGGACGGTCCGTACCCGCCATCCGGCGTCGGTCGGGCCCGCCTCCAACCGGCCGCCGAGGACCTCGACCCGCTCGCGCATTCCGGTGATGCCGTGCCCGCCACCGGCCGGCACGCCCGCCGGCACCCCGCCGCGCCCGTTGTCGGTGACCTCCCAGTGCACGGCGCCGTCCCGGACAGCGACCACGAGCTGCGCGAGCGCTGACGTCCCCGCGTGTTTGGCCACGTTGGTCAGCGCCTCCTGGGTCAGTCGCAGCACCGCCATGCCGCGCACCGCGTCGAGTGAACCGATCGCCGGGTCGAGATCGGCCTCCACAGTGACACCCGCCTGCCGGGCCCGGTCGATGGACGCGCCGATCGCCGCCGGCAGCGCGGACGGTTCGATGGCGGTCAGCGCCGCGTCGCCGCGTACCCCGTCGGGGTTGCGCAGCACCGCGACCAGCCGGCGCAGCTCGGCGAGGGCCGCGGTGCCGGTGCCGTGCACGTCGTCGAAGACCTCGCCCACCCGCGGGTCCAGGTCGGTGAGCACGTGCCGGGCCACGCCGACCCGCAGCACCATCGACGCCACATGGTGCGCAATGACGTCGTGCAGCTCGCGGGCGATGGCGCTGCGTTCGTCGGCGCGGGCCGCGCGACTCTCCGAGGCGTGCTGGCGTTGCTCGGCCACCGCCCGCTCCACGGCCTGCCGACTCAGCTCCCGGTTGGTGCGGATGACCAGGCCGAGCAGCACCGGCACACCGACCTCCAGGGCCAGGCCGACGACGCCCGAGGCGACCTGGCGGGCCGTGTCGTCGACCGAGTCGGTCAGGTCCACCACGACCAGCAGCGCGGCGGACAGCCAGATAATCCGGGGGCGGCGTGCCCGCATGGTGATCTCGAGCAGTGCCCAACTCGCGCCAACCTGGTTGATGGTGAAGTCGTCGACCAGGCGGATCGCGACCGTCAGCAGGGCGGCCTGCGCCAGCAGGTTGACCACCGGCCAGCGGTGCACCGCCAGCCCCACGGTGAACGCGAGCACCGCGAGGATCCACTGTGTCGTCGTGGGCGTGCTGCTCGAGTGCGGAACGAAGAGCAGGTAGCCCAGCCCGGCGAGGTCGAGCAGCACCATCCGCACGAGCGTGTCCCGCATGTCGAACAGTCGCCCCGGCCAGCTCACGGTGGTCAGCCTAGGCGCTGCGGGCCGGTGGCGACGGCCGCCGCCACCGGGTCCGGACCGCCAGGTACGCGGCCAGACCGAGCGGTCCGAGCAGGATGGTCAGCAGCAGCACCGGAGCCATCACCAGCGCCGGCACCCCCCGATCGCGGCTGTCCAACCACGCCCACCGCCCGACGAACAGATCGAACGCGATCATGTGTGCCCAACCCGCCGCTGCCCCGGCGGAGGTGCCGAGCAGGTCGCGTACCCCGGCCAGGGTCGGCGACGCCACTGCCGGCAGCACGTCGCCGAACGCCGGCAGCACCAGCAGCGCGTAGATCACCACGACCGGCGCCACGATCAGCGGCGAGGCGATGATCCGGGCGGTCCACGACCACCGCGGCAGCAGGATCATCAGCGCCCAGAACGGCGCGGCCACCGCGAACGTCAGGGAGAACAGCGTCGCGGTCACGCGGCCAGCGCCAGTTCCGGGCGACGTCGGCGGGCCAGCACCAGGCCGGTCGCGGTCGCCGTCACGACCACCAGGGCCGCGACCACGGCGAGCGTGACGCCGTCCGGCCGCAGCAGCGGCTGCTCGCGCAGGGCCTGCCAGGTCAACAGCACGGTGAGTACGCCGTACGCGCCGCCCGCGACGACCAGCAGCCGGGCGCGGGTGCGCTCGTCCAACCGGGTCGCGAACCGGCTCAGCAGGATCGCCAGGATCGGCAGAGCCTGGAGGGCGTGCAGCCCCACGAAGTGCCCGATCCGCAGGTCACCGCCCGTGGTGCTCCAGCCGACCACCGGCAACCCCGGCCCACCGTCGGGCACGCCGACGCTGTGCGCCCCACCGATCCCCTCGATCCCCGGGTCCTGCATCGGCAGCGCCATCGGCACCGCGGCGAGCATGCCCAGCAGGGACAGGCCGAGCCCCCAGCCGACGGCGGTCGCGGCGACCCGATCGGGGATCCGCTGGATCAGGACCACGATCCCGATGACGAGGTGCGCGAAGAACAGCACCATGATCGCCGCGCCCATCGCCGCGAACAGCGCGGTGTTCAGGGGTGTGGTGTCGTTGAAGTGGCTGGTCTGCCCGCGTATCACCTGACCGACGATCCACGCGTTCTCGACGACCGCCACCGCGACGATGACGACGACCGCCCTCTCGACGGCCCGGCTGCGTCGCGGCAGCAGGGAGAGCATCCAGGCGAGCGTGGCGCCGTACAGCACGAACGACACAGCGAACTTGAACGGCTTGAGCCAGATCGGCGCCCCGGTCAGGACGCGGGGGTCGACGAGGATGCCGACGACGGCGACGACGCCGAGCACCGCCATCACGGATACCAGGAACATCAGTGGGCGGTTCCAGCGCGTCGCCCGGCGCACAACGGTAGTCATGTCTGTAGATGTTCGTAGCCACGCCCGCTGCTCGCGTCCGACCCCGAGCCCCGGTTGCGGCCGCTGGTCGGAGCCCGCCTCCTCCCTGGGTAGGAGACGAAACCCGTCGAGGCCGCTCGCTGGTGCTGGCACAATGGCCGGCCTGCCGACCGGACGGGGATCGATGATGACGACCAACGCGGACCGTGTCCAACCGAACGAGACAACAGTGCCGCTGCTGCACTGCCCGGCCCCGGAGGAGACCCTGGCGTTCTGGCGGGCGCTGGGGTTCGAGGTGGCCTACGAGCAGCTCAAGCCCTACGTGTACCTGGCCTTCACCTGGAGCGGGTTCCAGCTGCACTACGGCCCGGCGCCCAAGGACCTGGACCCGGCGAAGGAGCATTCCGGCGGCTGCCTGGTGATGGTGGACGCGGTGGCGTCGTACCACGCGGTGTTCACCGAGGCGATGCGCCGCAGCTACGGCAAGGTGCTCGTCAAGGGCCTTCCCCGGATGACCCGCTACCGCGCCGGGGCGTCGCGGTTCAGCATCGTCGACCCGTCGGGCAACACCATCGTCTTCATCCAGCGGGACGAGCCGATGGAGGTGGAGTACGGCGGGTCGAAGGAGCTTGACGGGCTGGCCCGGGTGCTCGACAACGCGCGGATCCTGCGCGAGTTCAAGATGGACGACCGGGCGGCCTACCGGGCGCTCGACTCGGGGATTCGCCGCCGCGCCGAGGACGCCCCGGTGGTCGAGCGGGCGACGGCGCTGGCCGGCCTGATCGAGCTGGCCACCGCGTTGGACAAGGCCGACCGGGTGCCCGAGTGGGGTGCCCTGCTCCGGGCGCTGTCCCTGACCCCGGAGCAGCGGACGCAGGTGGCGCAGTACGTGGCCGACCCCACCCTCCTCGAACCGTGGTGGCCCGACCCGCGCTGACCCCTGACCTCCCGCGCCTCACCCGCCGTCGGCGCAGAGTTGGGAGGTCAGGGCGGTGCGGGCCCACTCTTCCCACGCGTCCGGTGACCAGTCGCGGTCCCGGACGAAGATCAGGTAGAGCTGCGGGCTGAGCAGTCCGAACAGCAGGTCCGCCGCCATCTCGACGGAGAGGCCGGGACGGGTGTCGGGCTTGCCGACCAGGGCTTCGGCCGCTGCGTACTGCACCGTGTAACGCGGGTCGGGACCGTCCGGCCACTGTGCGGCGATCTCCGGGTCGGTGGCTGCGGCAGCCGCGATCAGCGGCATGATCGGGGCGACCCGGCCCAGGATCTCGCGGGTGCCGTGGACGTGCGCGCGCAATTGCCCGGCTGCGGTGGGCTCGGCGCACGCGGCGCGAAACCACTCCCGATCCATTGTGGCGATCGGCTCGGTGTCCCCGGCGATGGACGTATCGACGACGTCCTTGAACAGCGTGCGCTTGTTGCGGAAGACGAAGTAGACAGTTTGGACGGCGACGCCCGCCCGGTCCGCGACCTCCTGCAGGCTCGTCGCCCCGTAGCCCTGCGCGACGAACAGCTCGCGAGCCGCTTCGACGACCTTCTCACGGGTGCGGCGGGAGCGCTCGGCTCGCTTGTCAGGCCGCTTGACTCTGTCCACATTGCGAGCCTACCTTTAGAGTCATTCGCTAGAGTTGCACTCTAAATTCTTGGAGGAGACGATGAACCAGCCCCACGCCACCCCGAAGCCGGGACCGGACCTGGCCTCGACGCGGCGCGACAGGGAGGAGGAGTCCGTCCACCGCGCTCTGGAGGGCTACTACCGCACCGGCAAGCCACCGTGGGACACCGGCGTGACACCGCCCGAGCTGATCGACCTGGTGGAGGGGCGCGGCGCACTACCGCCCGGCCGCGCCCTCGAACTCGGCTGCGGCACGGGGACCAACGCCATTTACCTCGCGGGGCACGGCTGGGACGTGGCGGCCGTCGACCTGATCGACCGCGCCGTCGATCGGGCCAGGGAGAAGGCTGCGGCGGCGGGAGTGGCCGTACGGCTGCTGCACGGAGACGCCACCCGCCTCGACGAGCTGGACCTGCCGGGCCCCTTCGACCTGTTCTTCGACCTGAGCTGCTACTGCGGGGTTCCACTGCACCGCCGCGACGCCTACGCCGCCGGGCTCACCCGGCGCGCCGCTCCCGGAGCGCTGTTGCTGATGTTCGGGTACGGCCCCGAGCCGCTCGGTAATCCGATCCCCGAGATCACCTCGTGGGCGGCGGGCGTCACCGCCGACGAGCTCCGGGCCAGGTTCACCGGCTGGGAACTGATCGACGTCACGCCGGGCACCAACTCGGTGCCGACCTTCTGGTTCACGCTGAGCCGCGACGTCGCCTAGCACCCTGCGGAATTCCGCCCTGACGCGCCGAAGGTCCGCTTCGCCCTAGGCCAACGCACGCCTGCCCGTCCGGGGATTCCACAGAACGGCACGAAATTACCGCTTTAGGGTAAGTAAGGCCAACACGCCTAGCTGCTCCGATACCTTTCCAAGGAGAGGAAAACTCGTATTCCTCCCTTCGGGTGCATAAGGAGTCAGAGATGAAGCGCAGTGTCGCGCTCGCGGCAGCCCTCCTGGCAGGCCTGACCAGCGTCGGATCGATCCCGGGGACCGCCTTCGCCGATGGCGGCGGCCCTGGGTACCACGACGACCGCAAGGGGGGTGATCACCACCACGGCGACGAGGGAGCGGTCTTCGTCCAGACCAACAAGGCCGAGGGCAACACCATCAAGGTGTACGACCGCGACGAGGACGGCCGTCTCACCAAGGCCGGCGAGTACGAGACCGGCGGGCTGGGCGGCTTCACCATCGGCGCGCCACTCGACGCGCTGGCCTCGCAGGGTTCCCTGACCTACCACAAGGGGCTGCTGTTCGCGGTGAACGCCGGCAGCAACACCGTGACGGTCTTCCGCGTCGAGGGCACCCGGCTGCACAAGCTCCAGGTCATCTGGTCCGGCGGTCTCCTGCCGGTCAGCGTCGCGGCCCGTGGTGACCTCGTCTACGTGCTCAACGCCGGCGGCGAGGGCTCGGTGCAGGGCTTCGAGCTGCACAAGGGGCGGCTGTCCCGGATCGAGGACGCCAACCGGTCGCTCGGGCTGCACAACGGCAACCCGCCCGCGTTCGGAACCGCCCCGGCCCAGGTCAAGATCGACCCGGACAGCGAGTTCGTGCTGGTGTCCACCAAGGGCGCCAACGTCATGTTCAGCTACGAGATCGGTCGCCACGGCGAACTGTCCCGCAACCCCGTCATCAGCGACGCGGGAAACACCCCGTTCGGCTTCACCTTCGACAGCGAGGACTCGCTGCTGGTCACCGAGTCGGGCGCGAACGCGGTCAGCCGGTTCGAGCTGGAGGACGACGGCGCACTCGACCAGGTCGGCCCGTCGGTGCCCAACGGCCAGCAGGCGCCGTGCTGGATCCAGCGCGTCGGCGACTACTTCTTCGTCGCCAACGCCGGCAGCTCCACCATCAGCTCCTACCGGGTCAACGACGACGGCAAGCTGGAAATCGTCAAGAACGTCGCCGCCGACACCAACGGCGGGTCGATCGACATGACCACCAGCGACGGCTTCCTGTACGTGCAGAACGCCACCGCCGGCAACGTGCAGGGCTACGAGGTAAACGACGACGGCTCTCTGAAGCTCGTCACCACAGTGGAGGGTCTGCCGAAGTTCACCGACGGCATCGGCATGGAGGGCATCGCCGCCTCCTGAGCGCGCCACCCGCTGGTCCCGGTCGCTCGTCGACCGGGACCAGCTCCTGTCGGAGGTCGCTAGTCGAGGCTGGCCAACTCGTCAGGCGACAGGACCAACGCCCCGGCGGCCAGGTTCTCGACCAGGTGATCGGGGTTGCCGGTACCGGGGATGGCCAGCAGGTGCGGACCGCGGCTGAGGGTCCATGCGATCCGCACCTGTGCCGGCGTCGCGCCGTGCGTGCGCGCGATGGCCTCCACCGCCGGGTTGGCGGCCACGCCGCCGGTCTCACGTCGGTCGCCGGCGATCGCGAAGAACGGCACGAACGCGACGTTCTGTTCACCGCAGCTACGCACGAGCTGATCCTGCGTCCGTCGGGTGTCCACACCGTACGTGTTCTGCACGCAGACCACCGGGGCGATCGCCTGCGCCTGCCCGAGGTGGTGCGGTCGAATGTTGGACAGGCCGAGATGCCGGATGAGTCCGGCGTCACGGAGCTCGGCCAGCGCGCCGAAGTGCTCCGCCACCGAGTCCAGCCCGTCCTGGCGCAGGTTCACGACATCCAGCTGGTCGCGGCCGAGTTGGCGCAGGTTCTCCTCGACCTGCCCACGCAGCTGCTCCGGCCGGGCCAGCGGCTGCCACTCGCCCGAGGGGTCGCGGCCCGGTCCGACCTTCGTCGTGATGACCAGATCATCGGGGTACGGCGACAGCGCCGTGTTGATCAACTCGTTGGCCGACCGGAGCGGGGAGAAGTAGAACGCCGCCGTGTCGATGTGGTTCACCCCGAGGTCGACCGCCTGGCGTAGCAATCCGATGACCCGCGCGCGGTCGCTCGCCGCGTCGGCGCTACCCGTCAGGCGCATCGCGCCGAATCCGATCCGATTGACGGTGAGATCGCCGAGCGTCCAGGTACCAGCGGATACCGCACTGATTGTGGTGGTGGGCATTGGGCGAACCTAGCCACCGCCGCTGACCTGCGCAGTCGGGCGTCTGCCCGATACCGATCGGGAAGGATCACTGTTAGGTTATCTATCGTGGGAAACGCTTTGCCGGCGCGCGGTTCAAACGGATCCTGACCGCATTCGCGTTTCGCGCCTCACGACAGGCCGCCCCGAAGACGAGGCCCCGACTGAGTCCTGGCCGACAAGGCATCCCACGCATTCAGCTGTCAAGCTGCGGTGGGGCGAGCACGGCACGGGCTTCGGGACGGGTGATCCCCCCAACCGCGCGGACGTCGCGGAAGGCCAGCAGGAACGTCGGGTAGTACTCGCGCAGCTTGTTGTGGGCCTGGGTGCGGTCCCATACGGCGTCCTGTTGCCCACGGACGAGGACTGCGATTGCCTTTACCAGCTCGGGGTCGTCGGGCAGCGGCCGGTGCACGGCCACGTCGGTACGCAGGATGTTAGCCATGACCACCGCGTCGACGTGGACGGAGTTGCTGCGTGAGACGGTGTATCGGCCTCGCTAACGAGCGACCGCAACCGGGTTGATCGCGTAGGCCCGTCGACCGGTCGCCCGCAGGCACGCCACCAAACAAGCCTCGGGCGGTTTCGATCGCCACGGGAATCGGCTGTTGTGGGTTGTCACCGGCGTCGGCGAGCAGGTCGATCAGCTGCCGGTAGCCGACCGCGTCATCACCGATCCTCAGCCGCGCGACCAACACGCCGCTGTCGTCGACGATGGCAACGTCGTGGCGATCCTCGGCCCAGTCGATTCCGCAGTACACGGTCAGAGGCATCAACCCTCGTGGACGAGCTGAAATTCGGGCAAGCCTGCCACGATCACGCCGCGACCTACTGAAAGGACTCTCGGTCCACCATCCCACCAGCGTCCAGTGACCGTGGACGCCCGCGTGGCCCTCCACCTTCTCGAAGGATTCGATGATCCAGCCTTGTCCAGAGGTGGCCCACACGAGCGGCTTCAATAAGGGACTACCACTGCACAAGGACCGGCCCGGCCAAGACCCGCCGTGACGGATCGGTCTTGTCGAAGCGCTCACCGGCGTCAGCTACTACCCGAGACCTCCGGACGAGCCCAGCAGGACCAGCCCTTGCACGCTCATTAGGCGTACAAAGCGAAAGCGAACCGGGCCCACCCGCGGCGGCGTCAACAGGCTCGACCGCAGTGCGCTAGTGGCGGACGGTTCCGCTCGCGGTCGAGGCGAGGAAGCAGTCGGAGGGCGTTCCTCGTCGATCTTGACGACGTCACTCAACCTGGATGCCCACCCGCGCCGCTTTGGGTCGGCAGACAGTGGCCCGGTGTGCCAGCACCGGCAGGGTCAGTCCGGTAGGGGGTGTCGGCCCGGGCACCCGGGCCGACACCCCCTATTCAAGCGGAAGCGATATCTGTCCTGTGTCGGGTGGTGCTAGGTGGTCTTGCTACTGGACCAGGACCAGCTTCCGGTGTTTGATCTCCACCAGGTCTCCGGGGCGGTGAACGCACTTCCGGTGGAGGGAAGCACCCACAGCGTGGTGGTGGAGCCGCCGTAGTCGTACATGATGGCCACGTCGGTCGTTGTGTCACCGGCGGTGTAGTTGCCTACGGTGATCTTGCTGCTCGTCCATGACCAGTTGCCGGTGTTGGACCTCCACCAAGCCTGCGGGGCGGTGAACGCACTTCCGGTGGAGGAAAGCACCCACAGCGTGGTGGTGGAGCCGCCGTAGTCGTACATGATCGCCACGTCGGCGATGTCGTCGTTCGTGAAGTTCCCAGCGACAACTTTGCTGCTCGACCACGACCAATTCCCCGGGCTGGACCTCCACCAGGCTTGTGGTGCGGTGAACGCACTACCCGTGGAAGGAAGCACCCACAACGTC